>JAITMM010000202.1 GCA_031277335.1 Tannerella sp.
TTTGGGTGAAATAAGAGAGGCGGTTGACAATGTTAATTTAGTAAAGAAGGGTTTATTAAAGGCTCGTCCTGCAAAAGAATTACTTGATGAAATATAACGTACTTTCTATACCTCCCTTCAACAAGCAGTTGAAACGCTTGACTAAAAAATATCCTTCGTTGAAAACAGAATATGCTGCTTTGATTGAAAAATTGGAAGAAAATCCTGAACAGGGGACACCTTTAGGCAATCATTGTTTCAAAATACGATTGGCGATAACTTCAAAAGGTCGTGGAAAATCAGGAGGAGCACGAGTGGTCACTCATATTTACATTGAGAAAGAAACTGTTTTTCTACTTGCCATTTATGATAAAAGCGAACAAACCGACATTTCAGATAAGGAATTAAATATCCTACTTTTGGAAATTGAAAATCAGTCATAAAGCGGCTGATTTCAAAAAGAGCAATAGATAATAATTCTCACAACATATTGCCGATGGCATACAGGGGTACAACCGTTATTTTATCGTACACTGTAAAATTCTCAAGCGAAGTGCGAATGCCCATTTTTGAGTTCTTCTCTTTCATAAACAGGTACATACTTTGCATTGTTCACCGTGCAACAGTAGTGGTTTATGGTCATCGGAATGTTTCCATTCATTTAAATATCTGTCAATATGTCTATTAAAATACTTCACTTCATTTTTCATAACCAAAAATCATCATCTCACTTCATTTTTCACGGGCAAAAAAACGACTTTCACTTCAATAATCCAAACCAAACGAGCATTTTTCGTTTGAAATTACAATCGCTATATAGGCGGTCTAATTTGTTATTGGAATACCTAATTCCTTACAAATTTTTATGACGGTTTTTTATCTTTGATATTCCAATACCAATTCAATGGCATCTTTCATGTTTCCCATTAAATCATCCAAATTTTCCCCCTGGCTTATTGCCTGCGGCAATTGCTCGCACTGACCTGTCAACCAACCATCTTCATTCGCTTCAATAAAAATAGTATATTTCATACGTTCGCCTTTAAAATTTTCCACAAAAATACATCTTTTTCACGTAAAACAAGATTTTTGACACATTTTTTTACGCTCAATGCGAATGATAATAATTCTCACAACATATTGCCGATGGCATACAGGGGTACAACCGTTATTTTATCATACACTGAAAAATTTTCGAGCGAAGTGCGAATGCCCATTTTTGAGTCTTTTTCTTTCATAAACAGGTACATACTTTGCATTTTCCCCTGTTTGCCGGATTTCACTTCGACGGGTACGATATCCATATCTTTCTGAACGACATAATCAACTTCGGCAAAAGCGTTCTTTTCTTCACGTTGCCAGTAGAAAAGGTGACCCGATTGATATACCGAGCCGGATTTCAGCAGTTCCATGCCGACAAACATTTCGGCAATACCGCCCTTATTGATGACATCGAAATCGTCGTTCAACAAAATATCGGAGAGTTGCAAACCAAGTGTTCGTTGAAAAACGCCGGTATCCAAGAGCATTAATTTACGGTATTTCGGATTTAGCGATGCGCCAAGCGGCAAACCGTTCGCCGAAGTATGCATGACGGGAATGACCAACCCTGCCATGATCAGCAACTCAACCGCATTCTTTATCTGATATGCAGAATAGACCTGTTCCTTGTCGGTATAAACAAATTTTCGACTTGACTGCCTGATCACACTGTCAAATGCAGCCGATATTTGCACGGCCGGGATACGCTTTTTATACTTGGCGAAATCGTCGCGCAACGACATGATCAAATCATCGAGCGCATGCTGACATAGCCGGAGGTCTTTTTTATTCACGTATTCAGCCACTACGGCCGGCATTCCGCCAATGATCATAAAAAGTTTCAGTAGATAAAGCGCCCTTTGGTGCAACGTCTCGTCCAGCGGATTGTTGGGATTCGCACGGTTGATGGCCGTTAAAAGTCCCGTAGCGCCGTTTGCCTCCAAAAACTCGGCAAAGGAAAAAGGATACATAAACATAGACCGGATACGGCCTACACCGAAAGAGGGAACTTCCTCCAATGCAAATTCAAGCAGTGAACCGGCTGCAATGACATGCAAATCAGGCATTTTCTCATAGAAAAACCGCAAGGATGAGATGGCAGGGATACATGCTTGAATCTCATCGAAAAAAAGCAGTGTTTTACCCTCAATGATGGGCGTATCATAACGGGCATATAATCTCTCGCAAAGCAATTGCGGCGTGAGATTAACGTTTTCAAATACTTCCCTCGCTCTTTTATCCTCCTCAAAATTGATTTCAAGAAAATAATCAAATTGTTTTGCCAAATGTCTCACTGCGGACGACTTCCCTACCTGTCGCGCACCGCGCAACAGAAGCGGCTTATGGTCATCGGAATGTTTCCATTCATTTAAATACCTGTCAATATGCCTGTTAAAATATTTCACTTCATTTTTCATAACCAAAAATCATCATCTCACTTCATTTTTCACGGGCAAAGATACGGATTTCACTTCAATAATCCAAACCAAACGAGCATTTTTCGTTTGAAATTACAATCGCCATATAGGCGGTCTAATTTATTATTGGAATGCCTAATTCCTTACAAATTTTTATGACGTTTTTTTATCTTTGATATTCCAATACCAATTCAATGGCATCTTTCATGTTTTCCATCCGTGTCCATCCATGGCGAAAAAAATTCGTGTAATTCGTGTAATTAGTGGACAAAAACCCCATAACATTTGCCATATTGGAATTATTCCCTAAATTTGTGAACGATTTCGTACAAATTGGGCTAAGGAATGAGATATATTTTTGTAGTAGTATTATGTATGTTGCTGAGTGTCAATGCAGCATTGACACAAACGCGGGTTGAAAAGAAAGTGGCAAGCAAGGCCACGGGGTTTGGCGTCACGTATTCCCTGCCGAAAACGACGTTTGTCATCACGGTTGAAATAACGAAAACGGCGTGCAAGGCCGGGCCGTATTACAAATATGCCGACCTGCTGCTCGGCATCAAGAATGCCGTAATGGAAGACAACGTGTCGTACGAACTGGGCAAGGTGACGATGGTAAATAAGGGCGTTCCGGATACGGAGAATACTTATGTCGTTGAGTTCAAGTCAGGTACGGTGGCGCCTTATGTCTATCTGACGACCGACGGCCTGCTGTGTGCCATCAATACCGAATACGTGCCGACCGATTCAAAGCCGAACACCGACCCTGTCGTCCTGCAATCTTTCGACCTGAACGCAACGACGGTCTACACCGAAGAATTTCTCAAGGCCGGCACCGTGGCGCGCCAGGCCGAAGTCGCAGCCCAGCAAATCTATCATATCCGCGAACGGAAGATGGATATCCTGACCGGCGATGCCGAAAACCTGCCTCCCGATGGCGAGGCGATGAGACTTGTCATTCAAGGCCTTGAAGATCAGGAGCAGAAGCTGACAAGCCTCTTTGCCGGAGGATGCTCGAAAGAGACTTCCTATCACGTGATCACCTTGGTGCCCGAAGAAAATATCCGCGAACAGGTGCTGTTTCGCTTTTCCAACAGGCTGGGATTGCTCGATGCCGACGACCTTGGTGGCGAGCCGGTGTATTTCACCCTGCAAGTGACGGAACGTGCGCAACTGCTTGACCCGAAAGAAGCCGAGAAAAAGGCAAAAGCCATGAAAGGGATTATCTACAACCTGCCCGGCAAAGCGCGGGTGGAGATTAAAACGATGCAAAACCCGTTGTTTACGGGTGAAATGCAAGTCGTTCAGTTCGGTACGCAGGAAAGCCTTGCCCCCGTCATGTTTGAAGACAAAAAGTCGCCCGTCAAGGTCACTTTCTATCCCGAAACAGGAGCTATCAGGCAGATTACTCAATGACAATCAACGCATAAAAGATAAACATTATGTTCAAGCAACATCCAAAAGGGTTATTTGTGGCGTTCTTCACGAATATGGGAGAACGGTTCGGTTTTTATACCATGATGGCCATTCTGGTTTTGTTTCTTCAGGCTAAATACGGCCTGACGGAAGAAGAAGCCGGCGGCTATTACAGTTGGTTCTATTTCTCCATCTATGCCTTGGCGCTGGTGGGCGGGATGCTGGCCGACTGGTCGAAAAAATACAAGTTAGTCATCTTGATCGGGCAGGTCATTATGTTCGCCGGCTATGTGATGATCGCCTTGCCGGGCATGTCGCTGACGGCCTCTTTTATCAGCCTGTTAGTCATTGCATTGGGAAACGGACTGTTCAAAGGCAATCTGCAGGCAGTCGTCGGTCAGCTCTACGATGGGGAAAAATACAGGACGGAAGAGAATAAGGGATTGAGAGACAAGGCATTCATGATATTCTACATGGGTATCAACGTGGGCGCTTTTTTCGCTCCGTTCATTGCCACATCTGTCAGAAACGGATGGCTGAAGTCCAACGGCTACCTGCATGACGGCAGTTTGCCGGCGTTGTGCCATCAAATGCTGAACGGCAAGCTGGCCAATACAGCGCAATTGCAGGAACTGGCCGACAAAGCCATGATCAGCGGACAGCCGGTGACCGACCTGATGCAATTTTCGCAAACCTACCTGGACGTCTTTTCGAGAGGATATAACTGGGCATTTGCCGTAGCCGCTGTTGCGATGATTATCTCCCTGTTAGTCTACACGATATTCAATAAAATGCTACCCTCAAAACAGCAGACAGCCGTCGAGACGGTCGACGCAAGCACGGCGGCAAAAGCTACGCCGGCATCGAATCTCTCCAGGTTTGTGCTGCCGTTAATCCTTTTGGGTGGCGTGACGGTGCTGTTCCATTTCGTCGGCCAATGGACGGGCGTTGCCCAGTTGGACTATGCGTTCGGACTGGCCATCGGCCTCTTTGTGGCGTTCGTGACGTATATGTTTCAGGCTTCGACGAAGGATGAAAAGCCAAAAATCGTGTCGCTCTGTCTTGTGTTTGTGGTCGTCCTGTTCTTCTGGATGTCGTTCCATCAGAACGGGTTGACACTGACGTATTTCGCTCGCGACTATACCGTGAAGGTGGTCGATGCGGTGACGAACCTGTTCTTTAATCTGACGTCGATCCTCGCTGTGATTGCAACCATCGGCGGAGCAGTCCTGGCCTTGCGGAAGTCAAAATTAACCAACAGGCTGATTGGCATGGTTTTATTCCTGATCGGCGCTGCCGTATGCGTATATTATACGATGAACGTCTCGAAGCCGAGCAATCCCATCTCGCCCGAAGTATTTCAATCGTTTAATCCTCTGTTTATTGTAGCGTTGACGCCTGTCGTCATGGGCATCTTTGCCTTACTGGCGAAGAAAGGCAGGGAGCCGTCCACGCCGCGAAAAATCGGATACGGGATGGTCATTGCCGCCGTCGGGTTTGTGATTGTCCTGGTGGCTTCGCTGAACCTCATTTCGCCCTACACGCTCAATGGCGCAGCCGTGCCGGACACGTCGAGGGTCTCTCCTTACTGGCTGATGAGCAGCTACTTGGTGCTGACCATCGCCGAGCTGTTTTTAAGTCCGATCGGGATATCGTTCGTATCGAAAGTAGCCCCGTCGCGTTTTCAGGGCCTGATGCAGGGAGGCTGGCTGCTGGCAACGGCGGTGGGCAACAAACTGCTGTTCGTAGGCAGTATCATGTGGAAACGTGTTGATTTATACATGTTATGGGGCATCTTTATCATCTGTTGCGTTCTCTCGGCGCTATTTATCTTTTCGATCATGAAGAAACTGGAAAAAGCAACGAATGGATAAACAAACGGCTCAAACACAACGCTTCATGTCTTTGAGGGGAATAGTCTGCATCTCGCATGGATAGAAAGTCTCCCCAAATCAAGGCCGTCTTTTTCGATATCGACGGCACGCTCGTCAGTTTCAAGACACATACAATCCCGCCCGCAACAAAGGCAGCCGTCAACCGGCTAAGGGACAACGGAATAAAAGTCATCATCGCCACAGGCCGTGCCAAGAAGGATCTGATCAACCTCGAAGATATCGTATTCGACGGATATATCACCTGCAACGGCGCTTACTGTATTGATTACAAGGGTGATGTAATAGCCAGGCATCCCATTTCGAAGGAGAGCATGGAGCGGTTGTACGTGCATCTGCAGGAAAAGCCATTCTCGTGTACGTTTCAGACGGAGACAGGTAATTTCATCAATTACGCCGACGAGGCGATGCTGACATTGTGCAAGTTAGTGAAAGTGCCGCTGCCGGATGCCGTGCCATTGCAGGAGATCATCAAACAGCCTATTTTTCAGCTCGATGCATTTATTGATGAACTCCGTGAGGCCGAATTGCTCCGAGACGTCCTGACGGACTGCGTCGGCTGCCGCTGGCATCCCATCTTTATCGATTTCAACTCGCAGGAGTGCAGCAAAGCCACCGGTATCAACCACTTTGCCGACTACTTCGGTATCTCCCGCGAAGAGACGATGGCCTTCGGCGATGGCGGCAACGACATCTCCATGCTCCAGCACGCCGGCATCGGCGTAGCCATGGGCAACGCCAAAGCCCACGTCAAGGCCGCCGCCAACCACGTGACCAGCCACGTCGATGATGACGGGGTGGTGAGGGCGTTGAGGAGGTTTGGGCTAATAACTGAGTAACTGAATAACTGAGTAACTGAATAATGGTGTAACGGAATAACGGAGTAATAGTTCATGTGTGACGAACCGGAGATTCCGCAGCAAGTGCGGAATGACGAGTCGGCGGAACACTTTATTCCTCGAACATTGACTCTCGAACATTGACCATCAAATTTTGAACTTTGAACCTTGAACCTTGAACTTTGAACCTTGTGTATCATTCATATTCGCGGACTTGACCCGCAATCCCCCCTTGTCTTATTCGTGTAAATTCGTGAAATTGCTTCCCTTTGGAAAGCCAAACATTAATTTTTAAATTGAGGAAAAGTCGTGGACAAAAAAAGTTAAAAACTCTCTCCCCTGTCCCATTCATTTAAACTTATCCCATACCTTGCCGTCTTATGAATTGAAACCGAAGCGCAACGGAATGTGATATAGTTTTTTAATTGTCGAATATTAATTTTTGTAATAATGAAAAAGATTGCTTTAATCGCTACGGCATTTGCCATAGCAATATGTTTAAAGGCGACAGCGCAGACAGAAAGCGCAGCGCCCGTCAAAAGTGACAAGCCCGTCAAAATGATGCGGGTGATACGTGAAAATGGATTGAAAGCGCCCGCAGCAGACCAACAAGACCGTCGCGCTTTCAGAGCCGGCAGAGATTCAGTTCGTGCCAAAAGAGGCGAAACATTCAGAGCCGGCAGAGATTCGATTCGCGCTAAAAGAGGCGAAACATTCCGCTCAAACAGAAAATCTATGAGAACCAACAGAGAATCAATGAAAAAGAACAGAGATTCAATGAGAGCAAACAGAGATTCAATGCAAGCGGGCAGAGAAAGATTCCGATCAAACAGAGAATCATTTAAAGCCAACCGTGATTCGATGCAAATGAACAGAGAGAAATTTCGTGCTTTTAGAGAAACGATGAGAGCTGACAAGGAGAGATTCCGAGCCGACAGAGATTCGACACGTGCCGCAAGAGCCGAAGCCTTCCGTGCACAAAGAGAGGCGATAAGAGCTAACAGAGAAAAACAACAACCTCAGTAGGCTGAAATCGTGTAACACTTACCAAACTTTTTTGCCAAACCGGGCGTAGCGAGTTGCTACGCCCGGTTTTATAATTACTCGTCCCAACCACAAATTCCAATCAATAAAAGCACCTTAAACGTTATAATTGAGCCGTAAACCCAATATTTCTTCATATATAAAAATATACAATAAATGTTTTTATGTGTGAAAAAAATAGAAATACGTGGTAATTTTCCCTTATTCCAAAAATAATCTCATTTTTTGTTCGTATTTTTACGGATTCAAATTACATCGTGTCCGTAGATAAAACAGCAAGATGTGATAGCGGAGAAGAGAAAAAGTAAAAAATAATATATAATGACCAACAAATGGAATATTCGAACCAATACAGAGGAGGAATTGCAGCTGGCAAATATGCTGGCAGAAGAACTGGAACTTAATCCGGTGACATGCATGCTGCTTGTGCGGCGAGGAATCGATTCTGTAGAAACCGTAAGGAAATTTTTCAAGCCGAATCTGAATGATTTGCACGACCCGTTTTTGATGCCCGATATGCAAAAGGCTGTCAAACGGTTGAACAAGGCTTTGGGAAATAAAGAGAAGATTTTGATTTACGGAGATTACGATGTTGACGGCACAACAGCCGTTGCATTGGTTTACAAGTTCTTACGCCCCTATTCGTCTATGCTCGATTATTATATTCCTGACAGATACGACGAAGGCTACGGCATATCTTACAAAGGTATAGACTTTGCAAAAGAAAACGGTTTTACGCTTGTCATAGCGCTCGATTGCGGCATCAAAGCTATTTCAAAGATTGAATATGCCCGCGAAAAAGGCATTGATTTCATCATCTGCGACCATCACATGCCGGACGACACATTGCCCGATGCAGTTGCCGTTTTAGATGCTAAACGCATTGATTCGGAGTATCCTTTCGAGCATCTCTCAGGATGCGGCGTCGGCTTCAAATTCATGCAGGCCTTTGCCAAAAGCAATGACATCCCATTTTCAAGTCTTGAAAACCTGCTCGAATTGACAGCCGTCAGTATAGCCTCTGATATAGTGCCGATTATGGGTGAAAACCGCATTCTCGCTTATTACGGACTCAAACAGTTGAACAGTAATCCGAGCCTAGGGCTGCGCGGCATTATCGATGTTTGCGGATTGTCAGGTAAAGAAATAACTATCAGCGATATAGTATTTAAGATAGGGCCGCGTATAAATGCCTCTGGGCGAATGATGAACGGCAAGGAAGCCGTAGAGTTGCTATTGGCCAAAAACAAGGAGATTGCAAAGGAAAAAAGCGAAAACATCAACCAGTACAACGAAGACAGGCGCGAACTTGATAAACGCATCACCGACGAAGCCAATGCCATCATCAACGATATTAAAAATATAGCAGACCAGAAAGGTATCGTCGTATATAATCCTCTATGGCACAAGGGAGTAATTGGAATTGTAGCTTCGCGATTGTCGGAGAAGTATTACCGTCCGTCGGTGGTACTCACCAAATCGTCGGAGTTAATCACAGGCTCCGCACGGTCGATTTCGGGATTTGATATATACAAGACCATCGAAGCCTGCCGCGATTTGCTTGAAAATTTCGGCGGACACACGTACGCCGCCGGCCTATCGCTCAAAGAGGAAAATCTTGAAAAATTTATAGCACGATTTATGCAACTCGCTGATGAAGAGATAGATTACGAACAGATGAGACCACAGATCGAGATTGATCAAGTTATAGACCTGACTCATATCAACTTGAAATTCTTCAACGAACTGAAAAAACTAAATCCTTTCGGGCCGAACAATGATAAGCCTGTATTTTGCTCGTTGAGGGTAAAAGATTGTGGCAGAAGTCGTTTGGTCGGGAAAGACCAGGATCATTTGAAATTGGAGATTTACGATGACATGACGAACGAATCAACGGTGCACGGAATAGCCTTCGGCATGTCAAAACATTTTAGCTATATCAATGAAGGTCAGCCTTTTGACGTGTGCTACACAATAGAAGAAAACACCTACAACGGCGTCACTACCGTGCAACTGATGATAAAGGACATCAGACTGTCCGGAGACTGAAAAATGGACTCCTCCGCATTGCTTGCAACATTAGAGAAACATTGGGGATACACCTCGTTTCGCCCTCTGCAAGAAGATATTATCCAATCTATACTGGCAGGCAATGACACGCTCGGATTGATGCCGACCGGCGGAGGAAAATCTATCACATTTCAAGTGCCTGCAATGTTGAAGCAAGGCATTTGTATCGTGATTACACCACTGATATCGTTGATGAAAGACCAGGTTGATAACTTAAAAGCGCGAGGCATCAAAGCCACCACAGTTTATACGGGAATGACGCGTGAAGAAATCAGTACTCAATTGGAAAACTGCATCTTCGGAAATTATAAATTCCTGTATATCTCTCCCGAACGACTGTCGTCATCTCTTTTTATAAGTAAACTTAAAGCAATGGATGTCAACTTGATCGTAGTAGATGAGAGCCATTGCATCTCGCAATGGGGATATGATTTCCGACCTTCTTATCTGACAATCGCCTCAATACGTGAGTTATTGCCCGGCATACCGGTGCTTGCCTTGACCGCCACAGCGACGCCTGAGGTAGTAGACGACATTCAGGAAAAACTCCTCTTTCACCATAAAAACGTCTTTAAGAAAAGCTTTGTCAGGCAGAATCTTTCTTACGTAGTGCGGCAGACCGAAGATAAGCAACAGACGCTTATTTATCTGTTAAACAGGGTGCAAGGTACTGCAATCGTCTATGTTCGAAATCGGAAGCAGACGCAGGATATAGCAGCATTATTGCTTCAGGCAGGCATCTCGGCCGATTATTTTCATGCCGGACTGAAACGCGACACAAAAGAGCTGCGACAAAACCTGTGGAAAAACAATACATGCCGCGTCATGGTGGCCACAAATGCTTTTGGAATGGGTATAGACAAACCTGACGTGCGATTAGTGGTGCATTGGGACATGCCCGGTTCGCTCGAAGAATATTTCCAAGAAGCCGGACGTGCCGGACGAGACGAGAAACAAGCATACGCCGTAACGCTTTGCAACAAAGGTGAGCAGACGAAATTACAGAAACGCATCGATGACGAATATCCTGATAAAGCGTATATTATCAGGGTTTACGAAGCATTAAGCAATTACTTTCAGATTGCTTCGGGCTTCGGAGAATATCTCAGCCATGATTTCTCGCTCCACGATTTTTGTTCGACATTTAAGTTTTCTTTCAATCATGCAGAATATGCGCTCAAGATTTTAGAATTGTCCGGCTATATCGAATATATAGAAGAACCTGACAATGCTTCAAGGCTGATTTTCATGGTCACACGTGATGATTTGTATCATTATCTGAATCAGGATCGCAAGACGGATGCCATCTTGCAAGTAATCTTGCGTTCGTATACCGGTTTGTTTGCCGATTATATCTATATAGATGAAACACTGATAGCTACACGAGCAGGCATCACACAGCAGGAGGTCTACGAACGGTTAATAGCCATGTCGAAGCATCGGATCATAAACTACGTGCCGCGCAAGAAAGTTCCTCAAATCATATACACACGCCCGCGTGAAGAACCGAGATATGTAGTCATCCCGCGTTACGCCTACGAGGATAGGAAGAAAAGAGATGAAAAACGTATTGGCAAAGTAATTGAATATCTTGATGTTCAGCATTATTGCAGAACAAGACTGCTGTTGCAGTATTTCGGCGAGAAAAGTTCAACCGACTGCAAGACATGCGATATATGTCTGAGCAAGACGCAGTCAGGATTGAAACAATGGGAATTTAGTCTTGTACGTGATGCTCTGATAGAGGCATTATCTATTGTTTCCCAAGATATTAGGCGATTAGCCGAAACGTTGCCGTTGGAAAAAGAAAAGAATATTGAAGTCGTACGTTTTTTGCTCGAACACGACGAACGATTTCATCATAAAGACGGAAAAATCAGTTTCTCCGCCATATCCCCTTAATATCCGGTTCATATCTACCTGATAACATGATGATTAATTCTTCCAATACCGCAAGAATGGCTATGTATAATCCGATTTCAATCACTAAAGGATCCCTGTATAATAAAAACACACAAAACCCTGTCATCACGACTGTTACGGTAATTTTATTACCTATCGTATGTAAAAAAACAAGTCGTTTATATTTAATCAATCCGACTGTACCTGCAAATAATTTAAGAATTATAATACTTATTATCAAATATTTGAATCCGACAACCGTATTCGTTTCATGAAATAGGGCAAAAACTATACTTGATATAAAAAAGACAAAATCTCCAATCGAATCCAATCGTGCTCCAAATATTGTCTGCTGCTTTAGTTTCCGAGCTGCAAAACCATCTAATATATCAGTTAATCCAATGATAATAACCAGGATAACAAGCATCAGCCGTTGTTCCCACAGCATAAACATGAAAGGAGAAACTACAATCCTTGAGGCGGAGATCAAATTTGGAATCGTCAAAATATTATTGTTGCGAATCATTAATCTACAACCTATTTTTTATTTATGTAAGGATATTTTATGTTCACTCAACAGCTTTAAGGCTCATATCCAGACTTTTAACTGAATGTGTGAGCGCTCCGACCGAGATAAAATCTACTCCGCACTCGGCATACGCACGTAATGTGTCGAGAGTAATTCCTCCGGACGATTCAGTCTCATAGCGTCCGGCGATGCGGCGAACAGCCTCTCTTGTATCTTCTATCGTAAAGTTATCCAGCATAATACGGTTAATTCTGCCTATACGCATGACTTCCGCCAATTCATCCAAATTACGTACTTCTATTTCAATGGACAGATTTTTATTCTTTCTTTTCAGGTAGTTACAAGTTTTCGTGATAGCCTGTTCTATTCCACCTGCAAAGTCTATATGGTTGTCTTTCAGGAGTATCATATCAAATAATCCCATACGGTGATTCTCGCCTCCTCCGATTCTCACTGCCTCTTTTTCGAGTATACGCATCCCCGGCGTAGTTTTTCGCGTATCAAGCACTTTAGTCTTTGTGCCTTCCAATTGCTTAGCATACAGACGTGTAATAGTAGCTATGCCGCTCATTCGCTGCATTGTGTTCAATACCAACCGTTCGGTTTGTAGTATAGACCGTATTTTTCCTTTGACAATAAAAGCAACGTCGCCATTTTTTACCTCTGCTCCGTCTTTCAAAAATACTTTGATTTTCAGAGACATATCAAAATAATCAAAAATCCGTTTCGCTATTTCCACTCCCGCAAGAACGCCGTCTTCCTTGATGATTAAACGGCTTTTACCTACTGCCGCAGATGGAATACAGCTTAATGTAGTGTGATCTCCATCGCCGATATCTTCGTCAAAAGCAATATCTATCAGGCTGTCAATTAGTTCGTCTGCTGTTATCATTCTATGCGTATTGATTGTATTAATACTTTATTTTCTTTTGTGCCATAAGTGATATTGACACGATATTCGCCGCTGTTTGAAGTCAATTTTCCAACCAAAAATCCCGTGTCATTCTTATCTGCTTGATGCAGAACGGTGAAACCTGTCGGTTTGATGGAATCAAAAAAACTGTTGAGTAAGACAACTGCATCTGCTCCGCTGACTTTGGTAGAAGTTCCGGGCACGGCAATATCTACCTCAGAATCCATAAAATTCATATTTTCTGTTGCTTTCCCTTCTTTGAAAGCATTGACAATCATCGTGATGTCTCCGGCTTGCATACTCAAAACCGAGAGCATAAAAGCAAACATGCAAATCATTGTTTTCATCGCAATATCCTCCCTATTGTTGATTATTCGATGACAAAGATAACGCATACCATGTGAAACACAAAATAAAAAGCGTTATTTTGTATTGTCAACATCAAAAAATCCACTTCAAATTATAGTCTTTTAGATTGGTTGTTGCAAAATTTGTAGTACTTTTGCTCTGTGAAATTCAATAAAAGACGATGTCGACTTTTTTGTTTAATGAAATAGTATACGGGCCTGTGCACAGTCGCAGGTTAGGCGTGTCACTGGGAATAAATATTTCGCCGGCTGACGGCAAACGCTGCACATTCAACTGCATCTATTGCGAATGCGGGCTGAACGAAGAGCGCCCTGTAAAGCAACATGCTCCCCGACGTGAAGAAGTTAGTAATGCGCTTGAAGCCAAGTTGTTTCAAATGAAGACTGAGGGTAAAAGTCCTGATGTAATCACGTTTTCAGGAAATGGCGAACCAACTCTGCATCACGAATTTGCAGGGATAATAGATGATACATTGGCGCTGCGTGACCGGTTATGTCCGCAAGCCCGCATTGCTGTCTTGTCCAACTCAACGATGTTGCATGTTGATGCCGTTTTTCAGGCATTATGCCGCGTGGATGACAATATAATGAAGCTTGATTCCGTTTCGGACGAACGCCTTCGACAGATAGATGACCCTGAAAGTATGCACTTTACGTCATCAGAACTTATACGTCAACTTTGCAGGTTCGAAGGTAATCTCATCATACAAACCATGTTTCTAAGGGGCGAACGAGACGGTGTTCTGATTGACAATACGGGAGACGATG
>JAITMM010000207.1 GCA_031277335.1 Tannerella sp.
ATACAAGGCTGAGATGGACGTGTTGAAATCGGAGATTAAAACGTTGAAACTGAAACTGAAAACAGACAAGGACAACGTTGATTTGAAAGCCGGAATCCGGCAAAAAACGGAAGAATACAGTGTAATTAAAGACAAGAAGGCGGTGATAGACAAGGCTATAAAGAGCCAGAAAGCGTCTGAAAAGGCTGCCAAAAAGGCTGAAAAGGCACAGGAAAAAGCCGCAAAAGCCGCTCAGGCAGCTTCACAGGTAAAAGAAAAGGAAAAGGAAAAGGAGAATTGATTTTATTTGGCTAATTCATTGACTTTTAAATCTAATGCGCGGAGGTGAAAAAATTATCTTCGTGCATTTTTATTTTGTATTCTGCTTGATTTTCATTATCTTTGCAGCGTGAATAATAGTTTTTTTAAGATAATAACGTGCTTTGCTTTGGCTTTTATGACTTGTGGCGAACTTTTTGCCGCTGATTTTTGTATCTCCGACATTCGTATTTCCGGCAATAAAAGAACCAAAGATTTCACGATTTTGCGGGAACTTCCTTTTCGTAAAGGCGACGTTTTTACGGTTGACCGGCTCATCAGAGAAATGGAAGTGGCAAAGGAACATTTGGACAACACGTCGCTTTTCAACTATGTTTATGTTAATTATTTCCCTGATACACTGATGATTGATTCTTTTGAATGTATTCCTGTCGTCGTTACGGTAGATGTGGAAGAACGCTGGTACATCTGGCCTCAGGTGAGCCTGAAACTGGAAGACCGCAATCTGAGCAGTTGGCTGAAAGAGCGCGACTGGAACAGGATTACGATAGGGTGGGGGGCACGTATTTATAACGTGTTCGGAGTCAGGCATAAAATCACGGCAAGTCATTATTTCGGCTATGAACAGGGCGGTCGGCTGGGCTACGACAACATTGCGTTAAACAGCGAACGCACGCAGATGCTCGGATTCAATGCGATGGCGCTGTTTAATCATACCTTGAATACGCAAGCCATTGACAATAAGGTAATTTATGTCAAGGATGCGGATAATTTCATTGACCGTACCGTTGCGGGCGGGTTGAGTTACACGTACCGACCCGGAATCCGCGCTACGCATAGGATTAACGCGAATTATTCGTGGACGCAACTTGACGATACGGTACTTTTTCTGAACAGGGATTACTGGGGTACGGAAAGCCTTGAAAATAACACGTTTAGACTGCAATATATTTTCAATTACGAGCACCGCGATTATTTTGCCTACCCTACGAAAGGTTATTTTATCGGTGTCGAGGCGTCGGGCATAACTGCCGACAAAATGCGCTTTTTTCTTGCTTCATTCAATTTTAAGTTTCAGTATTACAAGGAGATACTGCCGCGCCTGTATTGGAGTTCGCGCTTGAATACGACGGTTTCGTTCAAGAATAAAAAGGCGTATCTTTACGATCAATATGTTGGTTATGAGGATAATAACCTGACGGGATACGATTATTATGTGGTTGACGGTCAGCATAATGTGTTGTTAAACAATGATTTGCGCTATGCACTGATGCCCAAGAGAATCGTCAATCTCAGTTTTATCAGGGGCTTGTCGAATTTCCGAAAGATACATTTCTCGCTGTATGCCAAGTTGATGTACGATATGGGCTACGTTTACAATGACCACGCGCATCCTTCCAACACGCTCGCCAACAGTTTCTTATACGGCTACGGTGCAGGTCTCGACCTCGTAACGTATTATGACATAACGCTTAACGTCAGTTACGCCTTTAACAAAATGGGTGAAGGCGGGTTTTTCTTCGGCATCAAGGCGCCGATATTCTAAAAAATCCCTCCGGGATTTTTTAGGATTTGAAGATTTGAAAATTTGAGGATTTGAGGGAACGTTAGGAAAAAAAATTGTGTTTAAGATACAGAAAACTAAGATACAGAAAATAAAAAACATGGAATGAAAATTTTCCGGATAGAAACCTCATTTCCACCTAATTTTAATAACAAAACAACCTCAGTAGCCAAAATGAAATAAATACATAAAAACCTCATTACTTCATTTCAACAAGAATGAATGAGGTTAGTATGAAGAATAATAAATATTTGATAATAAGATTATTATCTTGCTATAATCAGGCAGGGAATCAGATGTTGATATTTATTCCGTATGCCCAAGACAAATCCCGGTATCGCCACTTTTCGCGATACCGGGATTCATCAAAGAACAATCCTTAAAACTAAAAACAGTAAGTTTCTGATAACAATTAATATCCGGGATTTTGCATGGATTTTTTCTGCTCGTCTGTCAGGTTTGAACCGTCTTCATTCAGCAATCCGTCTATGAAGGTTTGCGGAATCGGGCGAAGATTGTGGTACTCCTGTATATTGGGAGCAGCCAGAAAGTTAAACAATTTTGTACGCTTAACCAGCAGTTTGGTTCTACTCAGTTCTTCCCAGCGGTTAAATTCACCGTCAAGTTCGCGGGTACGCTCGTTGAAAATAAAGTTCAGCATGCGGTCGTAATCGCCCGACACGCCAAGTTGGGCAAGAATAGCTTCGTCTTCCGGAGGCAGCGTGGTGTAATTGCTTATTTGCAAGTTGGAAGCCGGATAGTTGTCCGGATTTGCCGGTCTTGTATAGCCTGTTGACAGGATGTAGGTGTTTCTGCTCAGATACTCTTTGCCTTCACGAGAAATAGGGTAGCCGGGGTTTGAGTTTTTGAAATTAACCTGATTCGCTTCGCTATTGAAATTGGCGTTGTTTTTTACGGCAATACTGCCGTCCACATACAATTCGCGGTCTTCACCGGCTTTCCACTCGGCGCGTTTGCGCAAAACATTGACTGTGGCAATGGCAGCGGAATACTCCCCTTGACGCACTTGCGCCTCCGCCTTTATCAGATAAGTTTCGCCGGTACGCGCTATGACGCCGTCGCGGTTACCTCCCTGGTCATTGGATGTTAACTGTGAGCCGTCCAGCGTCTTGTTTATACTGGGATATGCGTTTGCCTGACTCGCAGGTGCAGCATCGGTACCGCTGTAACTGCGCATAACAAAGTCATTGCCTAAAAAGAGTGGAATTGCGCAAGGCACCCACTTTCCTGTTTCGGGATGAATGAAGTTACTGCCTTTTTGGCTATTGAGACCGGTTGTAAAGGGTCCGTTGGCATCGCCTAAGGGACGTCCGAACTGCACGCCATCAAAGCGGGTTTCGCCCTTTTTGTTGAGAATAAAGACGATTGCCCGGTCGCCCAAAGCGACAGCCTTATCTCCAAAAGACAGGTTCAGGACATTGGTCAGCGCTGCAGCGTTGTTTACGCCATATACGGTACGGAAAGTTTTCCACATACGGGCATCGTTTACATTGTCGTAAGTCGAGTAGTTGTACTCTGTGGGGACGCAGCGCGCAAAATTACGCGCTATCCCTATATTCGCCAATTCCCGATTCACAAAGCCGGCTGCGAAAGTGTGAAATACACATTCGAAATACTGGTTGGTATAATTCCGAAAGCGTCCGTTGCTGTTTGCATTAAACTGGGCTGACAGTAACACCTCCCGCGAGGATTCGATAGCGGCATCCACTCTGTCATAGAAGCCGTACAGGTTCCAGTAATCGCTTTCCAGCGGACAAGCGGCTATCACTTCGTCGCAGAGGCTAATACATTTAGCCAAATCTTCCGTTTTGGTAGCGGCTCCCCAAGGCTCGCAACGCTCCGAAGCTCTGTAGAGCAGCGCTTTTGCTAAAAAGTGTGCTGCAGCGTACTTCGTTATCGTACCTACGCCGCGCCATCTGTCGGTGGGCAGCAGGTTGTATGCCTGTTGAAAGTCTTCGATGATGGCATTCAAGGTTTCCTCCTCCGAAGCACGCTCGAAATTGCGCTGAACACCCGCCAGACGTTCCCTGATAACAGGCACGCCCCCCCATTGTGCAAAGAGATGGTAGTAGTTAAAACCACGCATAAAGTAGGCTTCGCCCAAACATTTATTCCGCGTGTCTTCATTGGAAACATAGTCGGCGTTAGCGATAACCAAGTTGGCATTAGCTATGCCTACATACATTTCGTCCCACATTTCGTTTATGGCGGCGGTGTTGCTGCCTATGCCCGGATATGTCAAAACAGATCCAAAGCCGGCTTCGTAGGAATTCCATCCCTGGTTGACGGGGTCTGTTCCGCTAACAAACTCATCTGTACCTGACAGGTGGTACGTATATGCAGCCTCACGGTTAAAATTTCCACGGAGGTTTCCGTACAGACCTGTAGCCAAGGCAGTTATTCCTTCTTCCGTCTCAAAATGCTCGGTGGAATACTTTGTTGTTTGTTCCTCCAGCAGGAAATCATCTCCACAAGAGTTAAAACTTAATGTCAGAACCACCATTAAACTGATTGTCAATATATTTTTCATATAATTTATTTTTTATGTCGTTTATATATGTTAGAATGAAATATCAAGACCGAAAGTCAGTCCGCGGTTATAGAACGAAACGATGTTGTTCGTGTTGTCCGTACTGTTGTAGTCAAGGTCGAGGAAGTCAACCGTTGAGAGAATGTTTCCCAAATTCCGTCCCTGCACATATATTTTCAGATTGCTCAGTCCCACCGTTTTACAGTACTTTTTTGGCAGATAGTAACCCAGCGAAAGGTTTCTTAACTTGAGGAAAGCAGCGTTTTTATACCCGTAGGGACCGGAGTAAGGGTCGCCCGGGGTAACACCTTCGCCCCAAGAAGGCTTTTGCCACTCGGCATCGGTGTTGTCGGGAGTCCAGTAGTCTATTTTATTCTGATTGACTCCGGCTTGCCATTGACCTCCCGTATTGACCATATAGCCAAAGCACCCGTAGAGATCAACGTTGAGTTCTATATCTTTATATCTAAAACTGTTATTCCAGCCCAAGTTCCAGTTTGGATTTTGGTTGCCCAGTACAACACGGTCCTTTTCATTTATCACATAGTCGCGCTCTCCGTTTTCATCGGGCTGGTCAACGGGTTTTACCATGCCTGCCGAGAAATTAGTCCCGTTATCGTTGAACTTTTTCATTTCTTCGGCGTCCGATTCTTTCCACAAGCCATCCGTGTCAAAGCCATAGAAAATGGATAGAGGTTTACCGATAAACCAGCTGTTGTCCACCATATCCTGTTTTCCGTTGGCAAGTTCTACAATTTCGTCTTTGCTCCATGCAGCGTTAACAGTAGATACCCAGGTAAAGCCGCTTGTTTCCACCGGAACAAAGTTGAGCGAAATGTCCACTCCCTTGTTTTTGGTTTTGCCTACGTTGGCATAAGTCTGGGTGTAGCCGGTAATGGATGGTATTGCCATGTCCATAATCAGGTCGTTGGTGTTTGATGCGTACACGTCTATGCTTCCATTTACGCGCCCTCTCAACACGCTAAAGTCCAAGCCGACATTCCACTGGGTGGTTTTTTCCCAACTCAAGTCCAAGTTTGCCATTCGTGTTATGGTGGCGGTAAAGAAAGGTTCGTTAGGAACGAAGACAATCGCATCGGGCATTCCGCCAAATGGAGTATAGAATTGATTTATATCTCCCTTGGTTTGATAGGGAGAAACGGCAGAATTGCCGGTTATGCCTACACCTGCACGAAGTTTCAACTGGTTGAGCCAGTTCAGGTCCTGCATGAATTTCTCCCGGTCAATGCGCCATCCGAGGGCTGCACTCGGGAAGAAAGCCCACTTGTTGCCCGGTGCAAGTACGGACGAGCCGTCATAACGTCCCGAAACTGTAAGTAAATACTTATCCATCAGTCCGTAGTTAACCCTGAATCCGTAAGATGCAATTTGACTTTGCCTGATGCCTGATCCTATACCTATGTTGACGATTCCGTCCGTAACGGCAGGTACGGAACCCATGGCATTCCATATATAACTGGGTTTTTCAATGCCTGTGGCGCTCATATTGGAGGTTTCCCTGTCACTTTTGCTTGCCTCCTGAATTAAGGTAAGATCTATCGTGTGAATGTCTATTTCCCTGCTGTACGAGACGATGTTGTTCAGCACCCACGAAAAGTCGCGCTGGTTATCCAGATAGGCTATACTGGCGGCTCCCGATGCCAATCTTGCAGAAGATTGCTCGTCAATGTATCTGCCCCGGCGATACTGGCGAATGTCGGGACCAAAGGTTATTTTGTATTTCAAGCCTTGCAGAGGTTCCCACATTTTGCCAAAGTCAAGGCCGGCATAGAAGTTGCCGAGCGCGCGAAGCACCTGACGCTGGTCGGTGGAGTACTTCCATTCGTCAACAGTAGAGAAAATGCTGTAACTTGCCGGTTCGGGCAGGCGGTTTCCGTTATCATCGTAGGGAAGTGCAACGTTTGGAATTCTTTTGGCAGTAGTATAAAGTTCGTCGGGGCGCGACGAGAAACTTTGCATTCCGCGGGCAAAACCGAAGTCCTGATTGCTCCATGCTGCATTTATCGAGCCGCCCATGGTAAACCACTTGGTGGCAGTAATATCGGTAGAGGCGGTAAAGTTATAACGCTGATACGCTTGTCCTTTTGTTGTACCCTCGTTGTCGAGGTAGCCAATCGAAACATAAGACTTCAGTCTGTCTGTTCCGCCGCTGACGCTAAGGGTATGTGTCTGTGTCAAGCCTGATTGCGTAACCATATCTCCCCAGTCGGTATTGATGACATTTGCCGGATTCCAGGTTCCGCCTTCCCAGCCCTTCAGTATGTTGTTTCTTACGGATTCGGGGAAGGATGTCTGCGACAATATAAGCATGTCATTGGCGTATGATGGCTGGTTGCCGGGGGCTAAATCCTGTTTTGCGTTATACATCGCCCATCTTAACCATGTCATGTATTCATCTGCATTCATGGAGGGCTGCAGGTCATGACGTTTTTCGGTAGTAAGGCTTCCCGAGTAATTAATACTGAATTTGCCTGCCTCGCCTTTTTTAGTGGTTACAAGCACTACGCCATTGGCGCCGCGCGAACCGTAGATGGCAGTGGAGGAGGCATCTTTAAGCACGCTAATGCTTTCGATGTCCATTGTGTTAATGGATCCAATACCTCCTTCGCCCAATATCATACCGTCAACCACATACAGAGGGTCATTTGAAGCTGTAAGTGAACGTACACCGCGCACTCTGACAGAACCGAGTTCACCCGGACGCTGATTGGAAGTAATCCGTACGCCGGCAGCCTTGCCTTGCAGCGCTTCGAGAGCGTTGGATACGGGCTTCGAAGTCAGTTCCTTAGAACTAACCACTGCCAATGCGCCGGTTACGTCGCTTTTCCGTTGAACGCCGTAGCCCACAACCACGACTTCGTCCAGCACCGTCAGGTCTTCGTCGAGGCTGATGTCAAGGGAAGATTGGTTTCCGACCTGCACTTCCCGTGCTATGTAGCCGATGGACGAGATTCTCAGCGTCGCGTTGGCAGGAACTTCCAGGGAGAATTGTCCGTTCACGTCGGTCATCGTGCCGTTGGAAGTACCGGCTACCTGAACGTTTGCACCGATGATCGGTTCGTCGTTCCGGTCTCTGACCGTACCCGTGATACGTCTCGTCTGCTGTTGCTCCTGATTTGACAATTCAGTTGCCGCGAGTGAATGGGGAGGTGGAGCCGCATTGATTCCTGAAACACCGGAAACACTCCACAGCATGAAAAATGCCGTGAGAATTTGAAAACTTAGTTTGATTTTTGTCATCATAAAATTTATTTTAAGGTTTATAAAATATGCCATTTTAACTGTAAACTACGAGTGTTTGCCTTCCGAAAGCGCGGCAAATTCATCCCATTGCGCATCGAGGAACGAGTGGGCAGGGACGCCGGTAAAAGCCACGATACGATAAGCAAGCCGGAGTACGTCGCCTTTTGGCATGATGAACTTTTCATCCTGAGCGAACGAATTGAACGGCATGGGGGAAAAATTTCCGTAATCGCGTGTGAACCAAACGCTCCGGTCAAAAGGCGAACGTTTGTACGGCGGCGACATGATTGCCACGCCTTCAACCAGTCCGTCATTGCGTCCGTAACGTTTGCCGTAGGCAGTCATCCAGCGGGCGGGCTTATCGAGTGTATTCGCCTGATTCTGTTGCCCTTCGCTGTTGACGAGAACACCACCGCCGTCAACCGAGAGATCGTGCTCCGTGCGTACGCCGAAAAAACCGTGATTCGTTTTGTCGAAGGTAACATCGGTCAGGGCAGTCATTTCGATGTAACTGTCAAGCGTATAGGTCTCATCGTTGATAACCGTTACCACAAAGCGGCGTTTATCGGCAAGAACCGGTTCGCCTTCAAAGGGCGTCCACAGACATTCGTTCAATATTTCCGCCGATTTTTCGGTACATTCGCCCAATTCGAGTTTTTTCGAGACGATGCGGTCTTTGTCGGGATTGTTTTGCCAGTAGTTTCGACCGTTGACTTTGTCGGCTCCGAAAAAGACGCTGCGATGATGGGGCCAGGGCTGTCCGGTTTCCATCGTCAGCGACAGACCCGATTTGAGTGCGCGAAGCGGATAAAAATAAGGATATTTCTGCAAGGCTTCGGCACGGTAGCAGGTCAGAACCGCGCTTTTCCAGCGAATCCAGACGGCTGAATTTTGCGAATCGTAGATATAAGCCGTGAGATGGTCAGCCAGGGGGTCGCCATATTGGGGAATCGGTTTGAGGTCGTCCGGAGATTCGCTCAACAGCGGCGCCTGATTCGTTTGATTGTAGGCAAAATTGCCCAAGCCCAAAGCGCCGGCAGTCAGCAATGATTTTTTGATAAAATTTCGACGTTCCATTTTGTTTAATTATTAATTTGAAAATTCGGTAAATAACCTGTTCATCTCCTCGTCGGTGATAAATCCGCCTGTTTTCACAACGATCAAATGTCTGAAGGTGACGGATTGTCCCGGATTCAGCGTCAATTGAAACAATTGCGCATCCCCGTCAAACACCCGGCTGCCCATGTTGTTGGTCGCAAACAATCCGTAACCCCTTGCATGTGAGTGCGCCGGATAACCGGGATTGTCCTTGTGGTCAATAATGGCAACGGATATTTTCTCCCCGTTCTTGTCTGCCGACAGGCACACCCACCGGGTCGGTTTGCCCCACACATCGCCTTTTTCCAGACCTTCGCTGTTGCGGTACACGCCGTTCACTCCCTCGTTGTTCATCGCCTCCACTTCCGTCGGATTACCCTGCGCGTCGAGGAAGAGTTCGGGTTTATCCGACGGCTCTTCAAAGGCGCGATCCATGCGGATGGCAATCAGTCCTTCCTTGTTGTCGGTGAAGATTACCGTATCTTGCTGCGCGGT
>JAITMM010000258.1 GCA_031277335.1 Tannerella sp.
AAGAAATTTGAGTTTCCGATAAGCTGGGGAGCTGATTTGGCTGCTGAACATGAACGTTACCTGGTCGAAGATCATTTCAAATGTCCCGTCATACTGACCGACTATCCGAAAGAGATTAAGTCGTTCTATATGAAGCAGAACGACGACGGGAAGACGGTGCGGGCGATGGATGTGCTGTTCCCGAAGATCGGCGAAATCATCGGCGGCTCGCAACGCGAAGAAGACCTCGACAAACTGTTGGCGCGCGCCAAAGAAGTGGGTGTGCCGGAAAAGGATATCTGGTGGTATCTTGACACGCGCCGTTTCGGTACGGCGCCCCATTCCGGTTTCGGGCTTGGATTCGAACGTTTGCTGCTGTTTGTCACTGGAATGGCTAATATCAGGGACGTCATCCCGTTTCCACGGACACCGAATAATGCTGAATTTTAATAGTTTTAATCATATTAATAATCAATAAAATAACAACAATGAACAGAAAAAAATGGTTTTTACCGGTTTTAATGGCGTTGATGGTGTTCGCAACATCAGCCACGTATGCGCAACTTCACTTTGGCGTCAAAGGAGGCGTTAATATTTCGACAGTGAAGTTTGATAAGGATGTGATTGCGTCGGACAATATTACCGGATTTCATATCGGGCCGATGATTGAATTTATGCCGGGAGCGATCGGTGTCGATGCCGCGCTGCTGTATTCTCAAAAAGGTTTTAAAGACGAACGGGACAACGAAAATGTGAAAATCAACTATATCGATGTCCCTGTAAATCTGAAGATAAAATTAGCCATGCCTCTTGTTTCACCTTATTTTGCGGCAGGGCCGTATATGAGTTTTCTGGTTGGTGGCGATAAAGTATACAATTTTATCGGCTCAACAAGCAGTAGCATTCAGGAACAGCTCAAAGCCAAAAGTTTCGGTGCCGGCCTGAATTTTACAGTCGGAGCCGAGGTAGTGAGCCGTCTACAGGTAGGTTTGACATATAGCTGGGGATTAACCGACAATTACAGCGAATTTGACTCCAACGACCTGGACGAATATCGCGGCAAGCCGCATACCTGGATGATTTCGGCGGCTGTATTATTTTAAATATCGTATAATGTACAATTAAAACAATATACTCAGTTGATATTTCAAGTCATATTTTCTGAAAACTGAAAACTATCAACTGAAAACTATTTATTAAAAAATAAAGGATGAAAATGATAAAAGGTTTGTGGCCGGTTATAATCGTGGCAATGCTATTAGCGTCATCGTCAGCATACGCGCAGTTTCGCTTTGGGGTCAAGGCAGGCGCCAATATGAGTTCCGTGAAGTTTGATAAGAAGTTGTTTCGATCGGATAACTTCTACGGTTTTCATGTCGGCCCGATGGTTGAATATATGCCCAAGTTAGGCTTCGGCGCCGATGCGGCCATCCTATTTGCACAAAAAGGATTTCGAGCTGATGATAAAGACGTTAAAATCAACTATATTGAAGTGCCCCTCAATGTGAAAGGGAAATGGTCCTTGCCCGTCATTTCGCCTTTCGCGGCTGCAGGCCCTTATGTCGGTTTCCTGGTCGGAGATAAAGATAAAGATATTGAAATCCTTGAGAACGAGATATTTAAAAATGAAGGGATTATCACTTCCAGAAACTTCGTCTTCGGCGTAAATTTTTCTGCCGGCGTCGAAGTTTTCAAAAAGGTTCAGGTCAGCGCGACATACAACTGGGGCTTAACCAAAGATTACAAGACATTTAGCGCAAAAAATCCGGATACGGTCGTCGGCACAGGCAAACACCGCACCTGGGTCGTTTCGGCAGCATTGCTTTTTTAAAACCTGAAAGAGCGATTGATCCAGGTGCCGTCTCACCACGCCAGCCTTGTTTGTTTTAAAACCTGAAATCCAAACCAATCCCGAATGCCTTATTGGTTCGGGCAAAAATATCTTTGAACGTGCCAGGTAGTGGTACAATGGTATCTATAATAGGCATATTCGGGTGTTTTTCCCAATCTTCATAATTGGTAAACAGATAGCCCACATTGACGCGAAGCGATTCCGAAAGATTGATGGCGCCGCCAAACCCGATCGAATAGGAATTGAGCGAAAAAGCCAGATCCGACTGATATTCATCCGTCACGCCCGTCCGCGTGATCTGTCCGCCGGCGCTGATCAAAAATGTCTTGTTGATTTTCCATTCTGCGCCAAGCAAAAATTCGTTGATGCCACCGTTGATAAATTCCTGTTTGCCGTTTTGCATCCCCGCATTTGAATCGAAGAAATGATGATAACCGGCTGATACACTTACGCCTGCACCCATATCATATTGAGCACCCAACGTCAAAATTGCCGGAATGTCGTTCGGGGTTTTCGCGCCGTCGGGAAACAAGCCCGTATCATCCACCTTGGTTTCGTTTTCAATCTCCAGCTTCGTCTGAAATTCATACTTCATGCCGATATTTAACCTGTCAAAATGCAGATTCAGACCAAGAATAGGCGTGATGCCCATGCCGGACTGGCTGTTATCGAGATTCTTGTCACCAACCTTATCAGCATTCTCTTTATATGATGCTGCCGCCTGATTAAAAGCACCTTGCACTTGGTTCACACTAAGTGCCCCGATGGCTTCGGGCGACATGCCCAATCCACCCGCCAACTGCGCCAACTGTGCCGGCGGCAACTGTCCGGCTTGCACCAACTGGTTTAACGTGAATGATCCGGCCCCCGCGTCGACGATAGGTTGTAACGCCGCTGAAGCCGTTTGGGCAGCCTGCATTGCGCCGTTGAAAAATGTGGCGGCCGGCATCATGGCCCCCGTTGGATTCAGAACAGGATGCGTCGGATTGACCGAAATATTTCTTAAATGTCCTTCATAGCTGTTATTCAGAATATTAATCCTTGCACCTGCATAACCGGAAATCACATCATTAAATGCATACGTAATCCCCAACTGCCCTCCTAAAATCATCGAAGAGCCTTTCAGATAGGCATCTACCGAATATTGATTCGTCGGCACCCCGGCTGCAGTCAATTGCCCCGGAAGCACAGAAATGGGAGCCTCGAATGAGGGCAATCCCTTGTCAAAAGTAAGCGTTCCGCCACCGCCAATAACACCTACATTAAAGGAAATCACCACATTATTAGACTTATAAGCGCCCATCAAACTTGGGATAAACAGGGCATTGGCTTCGCCTTTAAAAGATTTCTCGACTGCTCCTCCAAAGCCTTCAAACGAACCGACTCCGGACATCGAGGTGATGGTACGCGTCTGGAAAGCAGTCTGATTGTTAAGCGAAAAATAAAAACCGTTGCGGGGCAACAAGGCAAGACCTGCCGGATTCGTATAGACGGCATCGATTTCAAAAGAAGCGGTCCGGGCCGGATTACGCAGGAAATGTACGCTTTGATTCGTATTCGTCACAATACCGCCTGCCAATAACCCACTCACATACAGGCAACAAGCCATGCCTGCCAACATCATTTTTCTTAAATTTCTCATTTCTTCAAAGGTTTATATACATTATTAATTTATAAATTCACATGATTTTTTGATACTTGCAATCGGTAGAGATAAAAAGTCAAGTGATTGGTTTATACCTGTTAAGCTGTTCCTCCATTTCTGCTTTGAACCATGCTGTTTTTGCTAAATCACTTTTTGGAATATGATGTCGCTGCGGTAAATGCGTGCAATATGATTTCATGGGCAGTGATTTGTAGAAGGAATCAAATTCATTGCTGTTCAAGTAACCTGCGATAAC
The DNA here is from genome assembly GCA_031277335.1 of Tannerella sp. GTDB lineage: Bacteria > Bacteroidota > Bacteroidia > Bacteroidales > Tannerellaceae > Tannerella. Next base: position 3,733 of record JAITMM010000258.1, read on the forward strand.
AGTGGATTGCATTTCATTCTCCTGTTTGTTTTTAAAACGGTTTTGGAGCGCGTTTCCATTGAATTCAGGTTCTCCAAAATACGGATATTCTGTTCTTTTCAGCGCTATAGTTGAAATAAAAGTATCTTTAGCCTGATTTTTAGCCTCTGTTATTTGAGAGATATATTCTTCTTTATCAAAGGCTTTATTCTTGGATTTGTAATACTCCGATAAATTGTCGGGGTGATACAGATAGTTTTCAATACTGTAATATTTCAAAACGGTCAAGTTGGGATATTGTTGGTTTATTTGAACAATATCATCATCGCTTAGGAAATCCCGATCAACAATTCCTCTGTAGTTTGTAGTTCTTACTTTATGGTAAACATTATTTCTGTTGTTGTCTGAAACAAAAGCAGTATTGGCAATCCCTACTGTTGCATAATAATCCCTGTCCTTATTTTCAACGAAGCATATATTTATTTGCTGAAACAGAGCCGGTAAAAACTCTTTTCCAACCGCTATTTCATAGATATCGGGATTATCTTTCGGTTCAGGTGACAGCACTCTTGGAAGGTCGAAATCAAAATCATCAAAGTCGATAATTGAAGCAATGTCTGCCTGTTTTGCATATTCAATGAAGCCAAGTGAATGTGAGGCAGTCCATAACTGGCAATTTTGAGGAATCCAGTTCTCTGTAATTTCCTTTAACAGGTTAAATTGGATTTTGGTGTTAAGGTGCAAGTCCATTTCATCGAAATAATAAATCGTGTCCCGGTAAAGTGAACTTCGACTTAACAAATTGATTAAAAGGTTGAACACCTCTTTTTCGCCTGCACTTAAATAATTATAATGAAGCTCCGAACCTCCTTTCCGAAAAGTAATTTGAGCTGTCTTTCCTTCTAACGGCGGAATGATTTCAATAAGTTGTAGTTTCGTCCCGTTTCCACTGCCAAAAATATTTTCAAGCGCTGTGTTGATCGGTTCTATATACTTGCGTCTAATCTGTTCGCCGGATTGTTCCAATCTAAATATCTCTTTTACAATTATTTCCGCAATTTTTTCCACATCGTTTTCAAAGCGGTTATCCCTTTCAATAAAATAATGTGGCCTGTCGGAATCTTTTTGAAAATCAATGTTGACACCCTGTCCTAATGCAGTTCTTGTCAATCGGGGAATTTGTCTGAAACTTGTTCTTCCATAAAATGCTGTTGGCGTGAGATTTGACTGTAAAGAAAGATTATCGGAGACCGAATATTCAGCATTGTTGTCCATTTTTACTGTGACAGAAACCGGCGTATCGTTTTTCTTTTTGTAATAATGCAAAAAATCTTCGTTACGCGCAACGTCGTGTTTTATAGCAGCATCTATAAAACCAAAGGCGTCAAACAAGGATGACTTGCCTGACCCGTTTGCCCCAATCAACAACACTAATTTTGAAGTTGAGGGGATATTGACTATCAAAAGGTCTGTAAACCGTTTGAAATTCGTTAAGCGTACTGTTGAAATTTTCATTCCAATTTTTTCCGGCAAAATTACATGAAATTTATTATACTTGCAAGCGATTGAGATAAAAATCAAAAGCCCTCGCTTAAGTGGTTTATTGTTGGGCGTTCGAGACACAATCGTTACCTTAATTTTTAGTTTTGTGCACTTGAAATAGATTATTTGCTTATTTTTGTCAAACTAAAATAACAAATGATGAGACGAATTTGTGCATTGAATATATTTTTGCTGGGCGTTGTGATGGCTACTTCGCAGGAATGGCCTGTCATTCAGACAGATGCAAAACCGGCTACCCGATGGTGGTGGTTTGGAAATGCGGTAGATAAGGAAAATCTTACGTATAACCTTGAATCCCTGTCCAATGCAGGATTGGGAGGCGTTGAAATCACACCCATTTATGGCGTACAGGGCAATGAAACAAAAGAAATTCCTTACCTTTCTGCGTCGTGGATGCAGCTGTTAAAACATGTCGAAGATGAAGGCAAACGGCTGAATATCAACATAGACATGAGTACAGGCACCGGATGGCCTTTCGGAGGGCCGCATGTCGACATAGCAGATGCAGCCGTCAAATCCATTTTCCGGGAATACCGGCTGACGGAAGGCGAATCTTTGCCGGACCGCGTCGAGCCTCTCGACGCCAATCAACGTGGTGTAGCGTCGCTTAGCTGTCTCATGGCATTTTCGGAAAATCAGCGGATAGACATAACCGGCAAAGTGACAGATGGATATCTAAAATGGAAAGCGCCTGCAGGAAGCTGGCGGCTCATTGCATTGTTTGCGGGAAAAACGTTGCAGCAGGTAAAACGGGCGGCTCCCGGAGGCGAGGGATATGTGATTGACCATTATTCATCAAAAGCAGTCGCGAACTACCTTTCCGTTTTTGAACAGGCCTTTCGGGAAAACGGTATACCTTACCCTCAGTCCTTCTTTAACGATTCGTACGAAGCCTACGGAGCCGACTGGACGCCCGGCTTTCTGCAAGCATTTGCTGAACGCAGGGGATATCATCTTGAGCATTATTTCCCTGAATTTCTGGATAGTACGCGTAATGAAACAACACGACGCATCGTCTCCGACTACCGGGAAACGCTGTCCGAACTGCTGCTCGAAAACTTCACACGCCAATGGACTGACTGGGCGCACCGGCATGGCAGCACCACACGCAATCAGGCACATGGCTCGCCGGGAAATCTGATTGATCTTTATTCTGCCGTAGATATCCCTGAATGTGAGGGGTTTGGTCTATCCGAATTTCATATTCGCGGACTCAGGAAGGATTCGCTGACACGGCGAAACGACTCCGATCTGTCCATGCTGAAATACGCTTCGTCAGCCGCACATATTTCGGGAAAGCAGCTGACTTCTTCGGAGACATTTACCTGGTTGACAGAACATTTCCGCGAATCGCTGTCGCAATGCAAGCCCGACTTGGACTTGATGTTCACGTCCGGCGTCAACCATATATTTTTTCACGGTACGCCTTATTCGCCCAAAGAGGCGCCATGGCCGGGATGGCAATTTTATGCTTCGATTAATATGTCGCCTACCAATTCCATCTGGCGGGATATGCCTGCTTTTTCGGACTATATCGCACGTTGTCAGTCGTTTCAGCAAATGGGACAGCCGGACAATGATTTTTTGCTGTACTTGCCTTTATATGATATTTGGGACGAACAACCGGGTCGTTACTTAGCTTTCGACATCCATAAAATGGCGGAACGGGCACCCGAATTTATCAAACTGGTGCATAAAATCAGCTCGTGCGGCTACGACCTGGACTATATCTCCGACAACTTTATCCGCAATACTTCGTGTGAAAACGGTCTGTTGGTCACGTCGACAGAAGCCTCTCGCTATAAGGCCATTATCGTGCCACCAATCCGGCTGATTCCCCATGATATTCTCCGGCATCTGCTCGGCCTGGCGCAAAACGGCGCCCGAATCATCTTCCTGGAAAAATACCCCGACGACGTGCCGGGATTCGCTCAATTGTCACAGAGACAACTTGAATTTCAGCAGATTGCCAAATCGCTGCCTAATGCTTCTTTCCGTGAGACGCAGGTTTTTCCGATGGGAAAAGGCCGAATCATCACCGGCGCCGACTATGCCGAAACGCTCCGGCAAGGCAATGCGCGGGCAGAAGAACTGCAAACGGCTTATGGACTGAACTTTATCCGTCGCTCGAACGCGACCGGATATCACTATTTTGTAGCTTCCCTGCAGGAAAAGGATATGGAAGGGTGGATAAGTTTAGGCGTTGATGCCCAATCGGTTTCGTTCTACAACCCCGTCACCGGAGAAAGCGGCATGGCGCAGACACGTCGGCAAAACAATCAAACGCAAGTGTATCTGCAACTTCGCTCCGGCGAGTCTATCATTATCCGCACTTTCAACACGGAAAAAGCAGGCAAACCATGGTTTTACCCAGACGAAATATCGCCTGCCATCTCTTTAGACCGGGATTGGACATTGCGTTTTATCGAAAGTGAACCTGCTATCAACGAGATATTTACGCTCGAACAACCCGTAAGCTGGACGGTGCTCAACAATCCCGATGTCGTCTGCAATATGGGTACTGCGCTGTATACAAGCGAGATAACTATCGACGCACTGTCCGCTGACGATTGGATACTTGACTTGGGAGATGTGCGCGAGAGCGCCCGCGTCCGCATCAACGGAAAAGATGCAGGCATTTGCTGGTCAGTTCCTTACCGACTAAGAATAGGTAAGTTCCTCCAAAAAGGCAATAACCTGATCGAAATCGAAGTGACCAACCTGCCGGCCAACCGGATTGCCGACTACGACCGCAGAGGCATCAACTGGCGCATATTTAAAGACATTAACGTGGTGAATCTCAACTATCAAAAGTCGGATTATGCAGGCTGGCAGCCGTTGCCTTCGGGGCTGAACAGTCAAGTGCGGCTCATTCCCGTTCGCGCGCATCAATTTGATTGAAGCAGACTTACGTCCTTTTTGACTCCAACAGTTGGATATATGCATTTTTTTATATATGTTTGTCGCCTGATAAAAATAGAAACTTATGGAACTTATACTTGACATGACAAAACGGTATACTTACGCTGACTATTTGACATGGCTGGACGGCCAGACGCGTGAGTTGATTAACGGGATGATTCAAAAAATGTCGCCTGCGCCGCGCTTAGTGCATGCTCGCGTCAACAGGGTTATTTTGTGGAATTTAGAAACATTCATCAGAAAGTATAAAGGGGCATGTGAAGTTTTTACGGCACCTTTTGACGTACGTTTCCCGAGACAGGGTGAAACTGCTGACAACAAGATAGATACTGTTGTTCAACCTGATATTTGCGTCGTTTGCGATTTATCGAAATTGGATGAACGGGGCTGTTGCGGAGCGCCGGATCTGATTGTCGAAATTTTGTCGCCCGCAACGCTTAAAAAGGATGTAACCTATAAATTCGCTCTCTATGAAGCGGCCAGTGTAAAGGAATATTGGATTGTTCAGCCTAAAGACAAGTCTATCACCGTGTTTCTTCTGCAGGAAGACGGAAAATACGACGATGGCACGCCTTACGAATTGGAAGGGCAAGTGCCCGTGCATATTTTCGATGACTATCCGATTGATTTAGACGACATCTTTGGAAAGAGCTAAAACCGTGACTAATACTAAATTAACTCCTTTAAAAGGAACTTCGGGAGGAAGTTCGCAAGTCTACATTATCGTGACGGCCTTCCTGTCACTGTTCGCCATAGTCGGCCTTGCACTTTACGGATTACCATTCTTTTACGATTTCTGGGAGGGCGATTACGGTTGGTCTCGCACCACCATCACTTCAGGGAATGCGCTTGGAAAATTACTGGTCGCCCCGCTTTTCGGCTTTATTGCCGGCTGGCTGATAGACCGTTACGGCCCGCGTAAATTGATGGTTACCGGGTCATTAATGGCAGGAATGGCGATTATCGGACTGAGCTATACGGACGGTTCGCTGACGATGTTCTATCTGTTCTACGTCTTCAATGCGCTGGGATATGTCTGCGCAGGGCCTTTACCTTGTCAGGTGCTGATTTCCAGATGGTTCGACAAGAACAGAGGCAAGGCCATGGGGATTGCCTACTTGGGCATCGGCGCAGGCGGCGCATTTGTACCGTTGCTTTCCAACGGCATCGAATCGCGTGCGGGATGGCATACTGCATTGATTGCCTTGGGAGTGATTGTCATGCTGATCTCGTTGCCGATGGCCTTGTTTATCAGGGAGCCTGCCAAAGCAAATGTCAATAGAAATGACGATGCCGCAAAACATATTGAAAATCAACAGGACGCTGATACTAATAAAATCTTGACAGTCAAAGAGTCGCAAGTCTCCATCGGCAGCATCCTGAGAAATCCCAATTTTTATCTCCTCTGCCTTGGCAGCATGTGCGCCATCGGAGTGGTAGGCGGTGTCAACCAGCATCTTAAACTCTACCTGCGCGATTTCGAGTTTGCGCAGGACAAGGCTGCCCATATCATCTCGTTGGTGCTGCTTTCTAGCCTGATTGGCAGGGTATTAATGGGATGGCTGGCCGATATGTTAAGCCGTAAATATGTGATGATATTGATTTACCTGATGGTGGCCGCCGCCATACCGCTGCTGATGGTGCCCGATTTTCCCGGACGAATTTATCTTTTTGCCGTCATCTTCGGGATCGGTTTGGGAGGTGATTACATGATTATCCCGTTGATTGCCGGAGACTTGTTCGGTCTCAAGGCGCTGGGGCGAACGATGGGAATTATCCTCGTGGCCGACGGCATTGCCGAGTCCGTATTCCCGATGATGGTCGGCGCCATCTACGATATCTCCGGCAAAAGCTATATGCCTGCCTTTGCGATATTGATTGGCGTGGCGCTCGCAGGGGCAGTGATTGTTTCGTTTTTGCCGAAAAAAGTCGAAAATCAGAAGTCTCTCATAACATAACAG
>JAITMM010000138.1 GCA_031277335.1 Tannerella sp.
GGACAATATCGGTTGGCCAGTTCTCAAAAACAACTATCGATGCAGGCGTATCGCAGTGCACATTAAATTCCCTGCCCTCGGGAAAAGCGCCCGCCATGGAAACCAAATGTTTTACTTTCCTATCAATCATCTCTTTACCTGTAAGAGGCGAAATATCATCTCCTTCCGACAAAAGTAAATCCTTCAGGTTTGTAAAGAAGCCGACGGTGCAAATCACGACACTGGTGTCCGGTTGAGCATTTAGCACTGAGCGATAGACGGTTACGGCGTCCGGTGCATCGGATGTTTTCGCCGTTCTGTGTTCGTATTTCGTCGGCAACACTTCCGTCCATTTCACCTTGTGCCACGTAGTCAAATCCACCCCGCCTTCGCTTTTCGGCGCGCCGACAGGGATGGAAGATCGATTAAAATACGTGTTAATCACTTCGATACAAGGTACTACCTGTTCGTTTTTGTTTGACGAAACGGTCGCAAGAATATTTACCAGACCGCTGTCGGCAAAAGCATGAAGCAATGTCAGCGCACCCACATCATCATAGTCAGGCCCCAAATCGGTATCGAAAATAATAGATACCGGTTGAATATCAGTACTTTGTTCAGTGCCACAGGCCATTGTCGATAAAATGGCAAGAATAGATAGTAAATATTTCATACAGCAAATGACGAATCTGTAAAACCTTTAAATCCTTCAATCTTTGAATACTTGAATCTTTGAATCATCAATACAGTTTTTTTGCCCCTGCCGCATCATCGTAAACGACCGCCTCCCCAAAGCGAATATTAGCGTCGGACGTGGGATTCAACCATTTGAATGTGACGGTATGCTTGCCTTTCGGCAATTGATATTTCCAGAACAACTCGTGGCGGCGTTGCGTGAAAGACGCAGGCAGATTGGCCGTTTCAGCCAAAGCGCCATCTATATACATCTCTACCTTAGCCACATAACTCTTGTCACCGGCATTTACATTCCCCCTGAAAACGACGCCCGTGCCTTCGAACGCGAACTCCCCAACCTCACCTATCTGTCTATTGATGCCGGGCTTTTTGACGGGATACATTCCTTCAAAAGCTTTCTCATAACGCACAGGCTCAGGCGATTGATAAATAATCGTCACATCCTCGGCGCCCACTTTTCCGCCATTGCGTTCGATGACCTGCAGAGCCTGTTCAAATCCCATCCCGTAGGTCTTGTTCAGCGAGATGGCCGTATATGCAAAATCCATATCTTCCACTTCCCGAAGGTTTTTCATCCAGCGTTCCGGAATCTTGCTGTAGCCCAGCATCGCCCCCAGAATCCCCCCGGAAGAGGCAGGATTGCAGTCCGAATCCTGTCCGCAACGGGTGGAGATTTCAATCGTCCTGTAAAAATCCTTTTCGCCATATAGCAGACCTATAACGATATACGCGCAATTGATGACCGCATCTATATTGAACGGAACAAATACGCCATCGGGACAGCCCACATCCTCGCTCCATTTCCTCTCGCATTCAAACCAGGTGCTTTTCCAATCGTCCGGGTATTGTTTATGCCATCCGATAACATCGTTAATACACTGGTACAAACGGCTTTCAGCAGGAATTGTCTTCAACGCTTCGGCTACGACAAATTCCATATCATCCGAGACAAATGCCAGCGAATACATCGCCCCGACATAGACCCCGCCGTACCAGCCGTCGCCATAATTCATGATATGCCCGATCTTGTCCGAAATTTCAGAAGCCACATTCGGCATCCCGGGCGACATCAGCCCTGCATAATCAGCTTCAATCTGATAATCAATGTCATCGGCATGAGGATTATTCAGCCAGTGACCCGAAGCCGGTGGCATAATGCCTTGAAGGATATTGTAGCGCGCAGCCTGATTGGCGTGCCAAAGCATATATCCTGCTGTGGCAAAAGTCATTGCAAACGAATCGACAGGTGCATCCAGTCCCAGCCGGTCAAAGACATCCACAAACGTAAGGTCCATATAGACATCATCATACAGACCCGGAGAATTTTCGTAATACCACTTGACAATGCCGTCCGGCCACTCAAGCGGCACGTAGTCCTGTATCATCGTCCCGTTGAATTTGAACTCGGTCGGCCCGCCGTACGTGCAACCGATGGTCTGCCCCGCCCAGCCGCCTTTGATTTTATCCAGCAACACGGCTTTAGACATTGTAATCTCCTGACCGGGCGTGATTTGCTTAGGATTTGACGTAGCCTGGCAAGCAGTCAATCCTGCAAGCAGCGCAGTGAGCAGGAAAGTGAAAATTTTCGTTTTTTTCATTTGGTTATAATTTTATAAGTCACTGAAGAATAGTCGTTTCGCTTGATATATTTTGGTTTAAACCTTATATTTGCAAAAATTATTTAAAGCTATTACGTAGTAATTTCATTTCTGTGCGGTGCCGAAGCCTGCGCACCAATCCGCGTGACGGAGATAGCCGCCGCCTGACAGGCAAAGCGAACGGCTTCCTCCAAATCGCGCCCTTCCGACAGCGCCAGTGTGAAAGCCCCGTTAAACACATCTCCTGCTGCCGTCGTGTCAATCGCCTCGACCTTCGGGGCAGGAATCAGTGTCGCCCGTCCTTCGGAATAAATCAATGCGCCACGAGCACCTAAAGTGATGATTACATGCGGTATACCACGTGTAGCAATCAATTGAGCGGCTTCGACGGCTGTTGCCTCATCGGTAACAGCGATGCCCGAAATGATGGTTGCCTCCGTTTCGTTCGGGGTGATGGCATAAAGCCTGCCGAGCAACCCGTCGGACAAGGATTGAGCAGGTGCAGGATTCAGAATGACCTTCTTCCCTTTTTCATAAGCCATATCTGCCACATATTCAACAGTTTCTATCGGTATCTCCAATTGCATCAATACATATTCCGCTTCTTCAATGGCACCTGCAACTGACGAAATATCTGCCGGTGTCAAGTGCCCATTTGCACCGGAAGCCACTGTAATACAGTTCTCTGCACGTTCATCAACAGTGATCAGCGCCACGCCCGACGGATGATCGGGATCCGTAAATACATAAGACGTATCAATCCCCTCATCTTTAAAGAGTTGAACAGCCTGTGAACCAAAGATATCCTGCCCCGTCTTGCAAATAAACGACACATCTCCTCCCAGACGGGCAGCCGCCACAGCCTGATTGGCGCCCTTCCCTCCGGCATTCATCAAAAAAGTGCCTCCCAACACTGTCTCGCCCGGACGCGGCAGCGTTTTTGTCTTGACAACCATATCCGTATTGCTGCTTCCAACCACCAAAATACGGCGCGAAGCCGATGATAAATAAACCATTTCCCCTGACATGCTACAATCGGTTTAAAATGATAAATTTCAAAGTAGTAACCGCCCAAATACTTTTTGGAGTTGCCTGCTGTATCGTTGTCGCATCCATATCTTTATTTATTTTTTATTCGCCACAAAGTTACAATAATATCGATACAAAACAATTGTGTGAATGTCTTTTTTCATAATTCTTCCATTATATTTTTCTGCGTATTCCGAACTTATTATTTCTCCTTTTTCCCCTTGTCAGAGAGCATTTTTATGCTATTCAAGTATTCCTGTTCTATTGGTGACAAGGTTTTTTTAACATATTTATAGTCTTGCATAGTCATAGTCTGCCGTTCAATGGCTCTTGCTTCTGCAAAATCGAAATAACCGGAAACTATATTATTCAGCACTTTCAATTCTTTTCAATTGTCTTTATCTCCTCCTTCGTCAACCGATACAATCCATAAACCAAAGAGTCGATTTCTTTGTCCGTTGTCAAGATTTCGATAGAAAGATTGTTGCAGGCTGTTTTGTATTCGTTAAAATAATCCTCTAAATCGTCTTGTTGTTTGAACGAAAGGGCGATTTTTTGCTTTTTCAATTCAGCAAGGAACTGTGCAAAATCCAATTCATCAAAAATTTCTATTTTGCCTGTGATTTTTATTCCAACGAAGTTATCCGACAAGCGTTTCAAGAAACGTTGGCGTTTGGTTTGCAATTCAGAATTGAGTGAAAGCATTTTGTCGGCAAGGATGATAAGTGGTTGTTGATTTTCTTTAGAAATTGCAGGAATAGGAAAACATTTACAATTTGCGATAAGAATTTTTTGAAACAACTCTTTTTCTAAATCAAGAAAACTAAATGTATGATAAAAATTAATCAACTTTGAATTTAACAAAGTTAGAAGATATTTTACTTCAATAGTTTCATTTGGAATAATTGCAAATCCTATTTGTGTAAAATACAGAGATTTATCTGTATATCCTGCATAAATTCGTGGTGGATTTCCTGATACAATTTGCCTTACAATAATACGAGGATTTGTAAAAAATCTTTCCTCTCTTGGAGCGCCTAACCAATTCCCGTATTTGATATATTCCCTTACTTTATCGGACACTTCATATCTAACAATATTTTCACCTGCAATTAAAGGTTTGTATGTCTCGTCTATTTTATGAGGTGCGTGAAATGCTTTGGTTTTTATGGTTTCTTCTGAATGTCCCCTATATTTATCATAAGGGGTTATGCCTAATGAAAAGTCAGCGATATTTCCTAATAAACTGTTATTACCTTTTATCTTATTTAATATTGCTGTTTGTTTTTGTGAAGCATAAATATTGAAAGTCAAATCTTCGGAAGATTTCCAATGCGATTTTTCAATAATTTCTGCTTTTTCTTTTTCAATAAAATTAATTGTGTCATTTTTAGAATAAACCAATGCGTTGATATTTTTACAATTGCTATTTTTGTGAACAATAAAAATAATTGTTTCGACTGTCGCATCTTCAAAAACATTGTCAGGTAGTTTTGTTATTTCTGTTAGATCGTCTATCAATAAATTTCTCAATTTAGAATATGACGAATTCATCAACATTGAATTTGGGTTTATATAAGAAAGCAGTCCATTGTTTTTAAGCAAATTATATCCTTTTTCGATAAAAATTGAATATAAATTAATCCTGTTTTCTGCCGTTTTATAATTGTTGAAAAGACATTTTACGATTTCATTATCAAGTTGTTTTATATCTACATACGGCGGATTCCCAATCACCACATCAAAGCCGCCATTTTCAAATACTTGTGGGAATTCTTTATGCCAATCGAATGCTTTTTCGCCTGCGACTTCGGGGTCGGAAATAAGGGAGTTTCCGCATTTGATATTGTTGTTCAGTGAGTTGAGTTTTCGGTTCGGTTTCGCGGTTCGCAACCACAAGGAAAGTCGGGCAATTTCAACGCTTTCGTCGTTAATATCAACGCCGTAGAGGTTGTTTTCAAGAATGGCGTTTTCGATATTGGGGAAGACTATGCTGCTGTCCATCAGTTTGGCCGTCATCTCGTCAATCAGTCTGTGCTCGGCCATCAGGAAGACAAGTGCGGCGTTGAGGAATGCACCACTTCCGCAGGCAGGGTCGCAAATAGTGAGCGAGAGGAGCCACGAACGGTAAGTTTCAAGTTTGTCAATCAGCGTTTTGCGTATGGCGACACGGCGTTTTTTGTCTGCAAAATATTCGGTTTCGACAATTTCGAGCTCCGCCTTTTTGTCTGTACAGAGTTTGCCGATTGTGTTTTCCACAATATAAGCCGTGATGTAACGCGGGGTGTAGAAAACGCCGTCTTTTTTGCGTTTCGAGACTTTCTCTTTCTCCGACAAGGGGTTGGAACTCCTTGTTAATTCGGCAGAAATTTCTTCAATCTCGGTCAGCGAATTTTCAAAAATATGTCCGAGG
>JAITMM010000235.1 GCA_031277335.1 Tannerella sp.
TATGCACTGATTTTGTCGGACGATGTACCTCGTCATATTCCTGTAATAGTAGGAGTTTCCGAAGCACAATCCATAGCTGTGGCTTTGGAGAATGCAAAGCCTCCCCGCCCCCTAACTCACGATATATTTGTCAATTTTGCAAATACTTACAATATTAGGCTGAAAGAAGTATTCATCTATAAGTTTGAAGAAGGGATTTTTTATGCCGAGATGATTTTCGATGACGGGAAGCGTGAAATAAGGATTGAATCGCGAACGTCGGATGCCGTAGCAATTGCTCTGCGCATGAATTGCCAAATGTATATGCTCGAATCAATAATTCACAAATGCGGTATCATCTATGATGCTATGGAATTTTATGAATCCGAAGAAGCGGCTTTGTTCAAAAATTTTAACACTGAGGATATTAAGGACAAGAAAGCATTGAAATCTTGGATGGCTCTTTTGTCTATTGATAAAATAAATGAGTATATGGCCAAGGCCATCTCAGAAGAAAAATATGAGATTGCAAAAATGTATAAGGAAGAGTTGCAAAGACGTGAAAACTTCAAATAAACTTGTGATAATGAGATCAAATCGTGACATCATATTAAATATTTCACTTCCGTTCACAAATATAATTAATGTACGCGCGCTATGATAGAATCAGGTGGATTTAATATAGAATCGTTGTTGCGCGGATCGTTAGGCATTTTTTGTGTGCTTTTGATAGCATATCTTTTCAGTAATGATCGAAAAAGTATAGACTGGAAATTAGTCGGTTCCGGATTACTTCTTCAGATAGTTATTGCATTATCAATACTTTACGTGCCTTTTATAAGTGTCTTATTTGAATGGATGGGAAAGGCATTCATTAAAATAATAGACTTCACTCAAGCAGGTGTTTCCTTTTTATTAGGCCCTATGGCTTCGCGCAACGGCGGCATAGTGTTTATCATACATTCGTTGCCGACGCTTATCTTCTTTACAGCTTTAGTATCAGTGTTTTATCACTGGGGTATTATTCAGAGAGTCGTCAATCTCCTTTCGCGTGTATTGAGATTCCTGATTCGTAACATCACCGGTCGGGAAGGATTGGTCGTTGTGGGGAATATCTTCCTGGGAATGACCGAATCACCTATTTTGGTGAAGCAATACCTGTCTAAAATGAACAGATCGGAGCTGTTCCTGGTGATGGTTTCGGGCATGGCTACGATAGCCGGCACTTTATTAGGCGTTTACGCTGGATTGTTAGGCGAAGGCGACCCTGTCAGGCAGGTTTTTTTCGCCAAACACCTGCTTTCGGCATCTGTCATGGCTGTTCCCGGGGCGATAATTATGGCAAAGATGATTTATCCTCAGACCGAATCAATTGACAAGACAGAGGTAGAAGTCTCCATCCATAAAGAACATCGAAGTGTGCTCGAGGCACTGGCTTCGGGGACTTCGATAGGTATCAAACTGATGGTAAATGTGGCGGCTATGTTATTGGTTTTTATTGCTCTAATAGCAATGGTCAACTATCTGAGCGAAGGAATTATCGGTCGATATACAGGTTTGAACGAATGGGTAGTCAACGTCACCAATGGCAAAGAGGGAGGCTTGACGATACAATTCATTCTCGGCATCTTGCTTGCTCCGTTGATGTGGCTGATAGGCGTACCTGTTGATGACTTAATGACGGTTGGGGCGTTGGTGGGTCAAAAGACTGTGTTGAATGAGTTTGTAGCATACTTACAGATGCAACAATGGAATAGCACAGGCGTTTTTATATACGAGAAATCGGTGGTGATGTCTACATATCTACTCTGCGGTTTTGCAAATATCGCGTCAGTAGGCATGTTGCTGGGCGGATTGGGTATTTTAGCACCGGACAAAAGACCTTTAATTGCCCAATTGGGATTCCGTTCGATGTTTGCCGGAGCTGCCGTCTCTATCCTTTCCGCTACTATAATAGGCATGATAACAGGGTAATGGACAATTAATTAACAATGAATAATTAATAATGAATAATTAACAATGTTATATTTTCTAAAAACTATAAACCGGAAACGATAAAACACGAATGTATCTTTTTTACGCACCTGAAATAGAGACATCTACATGTCTGCCTGAAGAAGAGTCGGCACATGCAGTTCGTGTAATGAGGTTAGGGATGTTTGCTGAAATTCAAATAACCGACGGGAAGGGTATGTTTTACCGTGCCGTCATTGTCAATCCGAGCGCAAAGTGTTGCGAAGTGAAGGTCACGGAGAGTTTTCGGCAGTTGCCACTGTGGCCTGTGCATATCCATATAGCCATAGCGCCGCCTAAGCAAATCGACCGTATGGAATGGTTCGCAGAAAAGGCTACGGAGATCGGCGTCAATGCCATAACATGTCTACATTGCAGATATTCAGAGAGAAAGGATATAAAAACATCACGGATAGAGAAAATAATTGCGGCAGCCATGAAGCAGTCGTTGCAGGCTCAACTGCCTCTACTGACGGGAATGACTGATTTTCGTGATTTTATACGGCAACCGTATGATGCGGACAAATATATTGCGCATTGTGATGATAGCGAAAAGGTTGCGCTGAAAGATATCTATCAGCCGGGTAACAATGCATTAGTATTGATTGGCCCCGAAGGCGGTTTCAGCAGGGAAGAAATTGAGCTGGCTAAAAAGTACGACTTTCAACCTGTCTCGCTGGGAAACAGTCGGTTACGAACTGAAACGGCTGCCTTTGTGGCGTGCCATACGATACAGGTGATGAATAACTGAATAACTGA
>JAITMM010000048.1 GCA_031277335.1 Tannerella sp.
ATTCAATACCGGTTAGACAAAGGCTCTTATCAGTATTTTGAAAATATGCAGAGAAATATGGATGAAAGCGGCAGCCTTTTTGCACCGCAACCATCAGAAATGACCGGCAATATTCAATGCCTGTCGGATCCCGAAGAACCTGTCATCGGGTATGTTGTCGCTTCCAAAGAAACAACGTCGCGGCTATTTATACCAATGGCTGAGATGAACCTGAATTTTTATGATGACATTCAGGGTTATCCATGCGAACAGCGTGTGATTGATGATCTAATGCAAGGCTTGATGCAGGGTTATGCCCATATAGGGTCGACCGAACTGGGAGAAAATCTCTTTGTATCAGGCATCTGCGCAGATTGCACGCGACGCGGATTAGGCGCTCCTTCAAAAACGAAACCCGATTACTGGCCTAATGACCATAAATAGAAACAACATGAAAATCAGGATGATCATTATAATGCTATGTTGGAGCAGCGGATTGATTTGGGCGCAGCAAAGCATTCAGCCCGGCAATATTATAAATGACTATATACCAAGGGTAAAAATCTATGCCGCCTTATTTTGCGGACAAGCGGTAACACCTTATAACTTACGCTATGAAAACCATCCGTATTATGAGACGAAATCATACCTGCCGGGTACGCTCAGTTATAATCAGGTGGTCTATGCAAATGTGCTTATGCGTTTTGATTTATACAGAAATGAATTGAGCGTTTATCATCCGGATCGGATGTATGAAATAGTGCTTGACAAAGAAAAGTTTAACTATGCGATCGTGAATGGGTCAACTATCATTTTGTCTGACGACGGGAATCGTTCAAAAGGGAAATTTCTTGTCGTTCTTCATAGCGGAGCCTATCCGGTTGTCAGAAAATACAGGGTCCTCATATCGGAAAAAAACATAGACCAAACCGTAAGAAGATATTTCGACACAAAAAATCAATACGAAGTCTACGTAAACGGCATTCCGCGACCGGTCAGGAATAAAAAAACCGTCATCAACCTCTTCCCCGACAGGAAAAGAGAACTGAATGATTTTGCCAAACAGCAAAAATTGGATTTCAAAGGACAACTCGAACATTCCATCATCGCCTTAGTCAGTTATTACGAAAGTCTAAAAAAATGAAACAGCCGGCCGTCAGTTATATCCTTGCCTTTTTATGGATATTTTCATTCGCCTGTCCGGCGCAGCAAAATATCATCGGCGATCGTTCTGCCACTCGAAAAGTCACGTTGAATGTTGCAGGGCGGCCTGCATCCGACATATTCGGCAGTATTATGAAACAAAGCGGATACACGGTCTATTACAACCCGTCGGAAACAGATTCACTGCTTCTGACCGTCCAATGCACTGACTGCCTGCCCGAAACAGCCTTGAAACAAGCCCTTGAGGGAACGCCCTTTCAGGTTTCCGTGTTTGAAGACTTATACCTGTTCGTTCTCAAAGACAAATCGGTCAACACCCAATTGCCCAACGATTACTTTGCGATACGTACACTTCGACAAGAATCAACAACCGGACAATCACTCACTTATGCCGAGCAGAAAGCCAACTCCGAAAACAAAGTCTATGTGATTGGCGATGAGAACGTCCAACCTATTCCCGAAAAAGTCAGGATCAGCGGAACGATGACCGACTTCAAGACAGGCGAACCGGTCATCGGCGCCGCCATTTTCCCTGAGAATGCGACGACGACAGGAGTCATCACCGATGCATTCGGTTTCTATAGCCTGCAAATGCCTTCAGGCCGACAGCGATTGATGATTCGCGGTGTCGGACTGAAAGATACGCAACGGCAAGTCATGATGTATGGAGACGGCAAACTGGATATTGAATTGGAAGAGGAGGTGTTTTCCTTGCAGGAAATAGTGGTCACGGCAAATCGAATCGACGAAATAAAAAGTACGACCATCGGCATGGAGCGTCTCAAGGTGTCGGAGATCAAGAATATCCCGACCGTCTTCGGCGAAACGGACGTGATACGGGTGGTCATGATGCTGCCGGGCGTCAAAGCGGTGGGAGAGGCATCGAGCGGCTTCAATGTGCGTGGCGGCGCTACCGACCAAAACCTGATCCTGTTCAACAACGGAACGATCTTCAACCCTACCCACCTGTTCGGTTTCTTCTCCGTATTCAATCCCGACCTGATCAAAGATATGGAGCTGTATAAAAGCAGTATACCTGCCAAGTACGGCGGGCGCATCTCGTCTGTATTGGACATCAACGGACGTGAAGGCAATAAAAAAGAATTTGACGGTTCCGTCAGCGTCGGCCTGTTGACGAGCCGCATGACGCTTGAAGGTCCCCTCGGGAGCAAAACCTCATTTATCGTCGGCGGACGCACCACGTATTCCGACTGGCTGCTGGCCCGGCTGCCCGATGACAGCGGCTATAAAGACGGGAAAGCCGGTTTTTATGACCTGAATGCAATCATTGACCATAAATTCTCGGACAGAGACAATCTGTATCTCAGTGGTTATTACAGCAATGACCGATTTCAATTCACGGCCGACGACCGCTTCGGCTATTCCAACATGAATGTCTCCGCCAAATGGAGACATCTTTTCGGCAACAAGCTGACAAGTACGTTTGTGACAGGATATGACCATTATGATTTCAACACGTCGAACGTGGAAAATCCGTTCGCAGCCTATTCGCTTCAATTCGGTATCGATCAGTATTTTGCCAAATTAGACTTCACCTCCTACATCAATGACAAACATACGCTTGATTTTGGAATCGGAAGCATCCTGTACGACCTCAATCCGGGCAAATATTTACCGGACAGCCCGGAATCGATGGTCATGCCTGACATCGTGCAAAAAGAGCAGGCACTCGAATCGTCTGTCTACCTGTCAGATCGCTGGATTATGACGCCTGCCTTCTCGTTAGAAGCCGGCATACGATACAGCATGTTCAATGCCATAGGCCCGCGAACATACAACGTATATGATCCTGCCTTTCTGCCGAATGAGGCAACCGTCACAGCAACAAAAGAAGCAATATCGGGCGATTTCTTCAAGACATATCAATATCCGGAACTACGCCTCTCAGCACGTTATCTGTTTAACAACGACCTGTCCGTCAAGGCCGGCGTGAACACCATGAGCCAGTATATCCATAAATTATCGAACACAACCGTCATGTCCCCCACCGATACGTGGAAGCTGAGCGACGCCAATATCAAACCGCAAACAGGCTTACAGGCAGCAGTCGGAATTTATAAAAATTTCAACAACGGCCTGATAGAGACCTCTGTCGAAGTGTATTATAAAACGATGGAGAACTACCTGGATTACCGCAGCGGAGCCATATTGAGCATGAATCATCATATCGAAACCGACGTGATCGAAACCGAAGGAAAAGCCTATGGCATAGAAGTCATGCTGAAAAAAACGCAGGGAAAGCTGAACGGATGGATGAGCTATTCCTATTCCAGAGCCCAACTGCGGCAACATGATCCGCGCGTAGAGAGACCGGTCAACAACGGCAGGTGGTATCCCGCAAGCTATGACAAGCCGCACGACTTGAAGATAGCCGCAAATTATAAATTCACACAACGTTACAGCATTTCGCTCAATTGCGAATACAGCACAGGCCGACCTATCACACTGCCGTCAGCCAAATACGTCTACAAGGGTTATGAATATATTTACTATACAACGCGGAATCAGTATCGTATCTCCGACTTTTTCCGTACGGACTTTTCCATCAATATCGAACCGAGTCATAATCTTAAACTTCTTACCCATAGCAGTATATCTATAGGCGTTTACAACCTGACAGGACGTAAAAATGCTTACTCCGTCTATTTTACGGCTACCGACGGAAAACTGACCGGCTATCAATTGTCCATTTTCGGCGCTCCGATTCCTTATCTATCATATAATATCAAATTCTAAAAATGATGATTCGCAAGATTCTTTTCCTCATATTGATATGTTATACAGGACAATTGGTGCTCATTGCCCAGACTCGCGAACGCGTCTATGTGCAAACCGACAAACAGTCGTATCTGTCGGGCGAACTCCTTTGGCTGAAGCTTTATACGACCGACGCTGATGGCAAATTGCAGGTACTGAGTAAAATAGGCTACGTCGAACTGATTCGCGACTCCATTCCCGAAGTACAGATAAAGGTCGATATTCAAAACGGGACAGGCGCCGGATGGATAGAACTGCCCGTCATGCTCCCTACAGGCTATTACCGGATGATTGCTTACACGCGCTATATGCGCAATGAAGGCGAAAATATTTTCTTTGAAAAAAAAATCGCCGTCATCAATCCGGTACATCAAAACGCATTCCTCAACGCAAATGAAGCGACAACAACATTCTCATTCGCATCATACGAAAAAAATAATGCTTCATTCGGGCTGTCCACCAATAAATCCTCATTTAGAAAACGTGACAAAGGCGAAATCCGACTCAACGGTTTACCGGCCGAAAACATCTCGCTCGGGATTTCCATTGCGGGACTCGATCCGTCGTTAGAAACGACCCCGACCATCGACAAATGGCTTCATCAATTGGAAACGCAAGGCAAGCCGGCGATGGAAGCTCGATACCTGCCCGAATACGAAGGAGCCATTATCGACGGAACGATGGTAGATATACGAACAGGCGCTTCTGCCGCAGACGAGAACGCTCTCTGCTTGCTGTCATTTCCGGGTCCTGAGCTGCAACTGTTTGCAGGACAGCCATTCACTTCAGGAGACGTCTCTTTCTATACGCAATGTGTCACCGGGAAGAAAGAACTGACTACTACCGCTATTGCTTCATCCGATAAAAAATACCGGATCAATCTTCAATCATCTTATGCCACGCATAGTCCTGAACTTTTACCGGATTTAATGCCCGACAGCACCTGGCTTGAGTATCTGAAAATAAGGAATTTATCCATACAGGTGACTTATGCCTTTCTGGCAGATTCGCTCAGCAAAATCAGGGAGTTGGCCACATGTTCGTCGCTGTTGCCGCAAAAGAGATATGTGTTAGACAATTATACACGTTTTCCTAATATGGAAGAAGTTTTTATCGAATTTATTACGAATGCCGGAATACGCCGGACGGATGCAGGGCGAAAATTTTCGATGCTTAATGAATTGACCGGCAACAACAGTACCAATACACTTGTCCTGCTCGATAACGTTCCCGTAACAGACCATGAATTGATGATCAATTATAATCCCCTGACAATAAAAATGATAGACATGTATTTTGGGCGTTATGTTTTTGGCGGTTATGCTTTTGACGGTGTTATTGCATTCTATAGCTACGACAATGATTATCCGGGGATAACGTTTAGCGAGAACACACAAGTATTTGATTATGAAGGGACACAGCCTTACCGGTATTTTTATGCCCCTCATTACGGCGAGACCGGAGCCACTTCTCCCTTGCCCGACTTCCGCCATACACTTCTTTGGGAACCCGATGTGAATACCAACGGGCAACAGACGATGATTATTCCCTTTACCACATCCGATATACCCGGAAAATACGTGATTACAATTGAAGGAGCAGGCGAAAACGGATCTGTTTTCCATGCGCGGCAAACGATTGTTGTAGAATGATGTTTTCGTAACGCAAAAAAACGTTACCTTTGCGTGCGGAAAAAAGGGTTCAAAGTTCAAGGTTCAAAGTTTAAGGTTCAAAGTTCAAAGTTCAAAGTTCGAGGTTCGAGGTTCAAAGTTCAAGATTCAAGGTTCGAGGTTTAGGCAAATAGTCATTCCGTACTTGATACGGAATACCTTGTTCGCATAAATTCGTGTAAATTCGTATAATTCGTGGACAACAAATGACAGCAATCAATGATTTAATCGAAATATCGCAATACTACGGCAGCGACAACAGCTATGTCATTGCCGGAGGAGGAAATACATCGTATAAGGACGATGCCGTTTTATGGGTGAAAGCCAGTGGATTTGCACTCGGCACAATTACTGAAGAAGGCTTTGCGGCGCTCGACCGCAATAAGTTGGAAGCGATTTCCGCCAAGACCTACAGCACCGACCCGGCAACCCGCGAAGAAGAAGTCAAAAACGACTTGGCAGCCGCCTGCCTGACCAAAGACCGCAGGCCTTCGGTCGAGACATCAATGCACAACGCCCTGAAATGGCGGTTTGTAGTGCATCTCCACCCGACAGTCGTCAACGGCCTGATGTGCAGCCAACAGGCTGAAAGTGCATCGAAACGTCTTTTTGGCGACGAAGCCGTCTATATCCCCTATACCGACCCGGGCTACACGCTTTTTAAAGAAGTGGAACGCAGGATTCAGGCTTATCGCACTCAGTTTAAGAAGGAACCGGCCGTCCTGCTGCTTCAAAATCACGGCATCTTTGTCGGGGCAGATACAATCGAAGAGATCAAAACGATATATGAACATATCATTGTAACCATTGAACAACAGATACATATATCATCCGGTGCGACGGAATGTCCTGTGAGCGACAGTGTGCAGGATATTATTCCTGCCATCAGGATGATGCTTAGCAAAGACGGTCTTAAAACGATAAAAATCAGGAATAATGACAGGATTTCGCGTTTTACTGCTTCCGAAACTGCCTTTGCCGCCGTTTCGTGTCCTTTCACGCCCGATATTATCGTCTATTGCAAATCTGCATATATCTATCTCTCAGGGGATTCCGCCTCAGAGTTGCTTCCCAAAGCCGAAAAAGCCATCGAAAACTATATCCTGCAACAGGGACATACGCCCAAAGTCCTGATTATACAAAATATTGGTTTGGTGGCAGTTGGCGACAATGCGGCTGCGTGTGATATCATCCTTGACGTCTTTGAAGATATGATGAAAATTGCGGAGATTGCAAGTGATTTTGGCGGTGAACATCCTATGAACCGGGAGCAAATCGCATTTATCGACCATTGGGAAGTCGAAAACTATCGCCGGAAGATAAGCCGTGGGCAGTCGTCCGGCCGCGTCGAAAACAAGACAGTCATCATTACCGGCGGAGCACAGGGATTCGGCTCAGGTATAGCGCAATACATGTTGAAAGAAGGCGCCAATATCGTGATAGCCGACATCAACGAAGAATCCGGGCGGCAAACGGTCGGGATGCTGTCGGAGTCGGCCAAAAAAAACCGCGCCGTGTTCGTAAAGACAGATGTGACGGATACGGACGCCCTCCAACGTTTGATGCACGACACGGTCTGCCAATTCGGTGGATTGGACGTATTGATCAGTAATGCAGGCGTTTTGCGTGCCGGAAGGTTGGAGGAAATGACGCCGGCCGACTTCGATTTCGTTACAAAAGTCAATTATAACGCATTCTTTTATTGTTCGCAAGCGGCTGCTCGCGTAATGAAGCTGCAAAATAGATATTCACCTGATAACTACGGTGATATCATACAGATAAATTCCAAATCGGGCCTCCGTGGCTCAAAAGCCAATTTCGCCTACGCAGGCGGTAAATTCGGCGGCATCGGGCTGACGCAGTCGTTTGCGCTCGAACTGGCACCTTTCCGCATCAAAGTCAACGCCATCTGTCCGGGTAACTTCTACGAAGGCCCGCTCTGGTCAGACCCTGAAAACGGACTTTTCGTCCAGTACCTGCGCGCCGGCAAAGTACCCGGCGCCACTACCATCGAAGACGTCCGCAAGTTCTATCTCGCACAGGCGCCGATGCGCAAAGGCACTCAACCCGATGACGTCGCGAAAGCCATCCTGTATGCAATAGAACAAACTTGCGAAACAGGGCAGGCGATTCCGGTTACGGGGGGGCAGGTCATGAATAATTGACAATGAACAATTAATAATGAACAATTAACAATTTTCAAGGGAAAATTGAAGGATTCAAACACTTATATATGAAATCAAAAGCAGTCAGATTATACGGCAAGAACGATCTTAGGTTGGAAACGTTCGATTTGCCACCCATTAAGGAGGATGAAATATTGGCTAAAGTGGTGTGCGACAGCATCTGCATGTCGTCGTGGAAAGCGTCGCATGAAGCCGATGTCCACAAACGCATTCCGCGAGACGTCGCACAAAACCCGACCATTATCGGCCATGAATTTGCAGGCGAGATCGTAGAGGTGGGCAGCCGATGGAGGGATGAATTTCAGGTCGGCGATAAATTCTCCATCCAACCGGCGCTGAACGACGAAAACGGCCCTGTAGGCGTTTTGAGCGCGCCGGGCTATTCGTATCACTATATCGGCGGAGATGCCACTTATATCGTAATTCCCAACGTCGTAATGGAAAAAGGGTGCCTGTTGAAATACACCGGTGCGGGCTATTATCCGGCTGCGCTGTCCGAGCCGCTGTCGTGCGTCATCGGAGCCATGCACGCCAATTATCATACCAGCCCCGGTTCGTACAACCACAGGATGGAAATCAGGGACAACGGATACATGGCCATCCTGGCCGGAGCCGGGCCGATGGGACTTGCCGCCATCAACTATACCATCCTACGCCCCGATCGTAGACCTAAATTATTAGTTGTAACAGACATAGATGATACGCGTCTCCGGCGCGCCTCCCAATTATACTCCCCTGAAATGGCTGCAAAAAACGGTATCGAACTGAAATACATCAATACCGGCGCGATGAGTGACCCTGCCCAAGAATTAAGAGCGCTTACCGGCAATCACGGCTACGACGATGTGTTTGTATTTGCGCCCGTTGCCGCCATTATCGAACAGGGCGATGCCATGCTCGCCTTCGACGGCTGCCTCAACTTCTTCTCCGGCCCGTCAAAGGCCGATTTCAAGGCGCCATTCAACTTCTACAACGTTCATTATGCTTATACGCATCTCGTCGGCACCAGCGGCGGCAATACCGACGACATGAAAGAAGCACTGGCAATGATGACCCAAGGCCTTGACCCTTCGGGCTTTGTCACCCATATCGGCGGACTCGACGCCGTGATCGACACGACACTCAACCTGCCCTCCATCCCCGGCGGCAAGAAGCTGATTTACACTCATCTCACCATGCCCCTAACCGCCATTGCCGATTTTGAAGCCAAAGGCCGCGACAACCCACTCTTTGCCGAACTGCACCGCCTTTGCCTGACACATAACGGCCTATGGAACGTCGAAGCTGAGACGTTGCTACTTGAGCATATCATTGAATGTTGACGCAAGTCCAACAGCAGAAAAAACTTTATTTGCGATTATTTCAAGACAATAAGGTGGTTTTTTGACATTTTCAACATATTATTTAGATTAAAAAAGAGGTTCACAATTAATTGTAAACCTCTCATTATCAACTGTCGGGATGACAAGATTTGAACTTGCGACCACACGCCCCCCAGACGCGTACTCTACCGGGCTGAGCTACATCCCGTTTTTTGTTTCAGCGCCGCAAAAGTAGTTGAAATTTTCGTTAATTCCAAGCGTTTGATGCAAATTTATTAAAATGTTCAAGATTGAAACCTTGAACATTTCTATAGACACGTCTCGCGATAAAAATCCAGCGCTTCGAAAATCTTCTCCTTGTCGATATGTCGGTCTAAGCGAATATCGCCCGGTTGTGCCAGCAGCGTGAAATTGATGATGCCGCCCTTATTCTTTTTGTCGTGCGTCATCAAAGCGTAAAGCGATTCGTAATCATCACATTCAAAGGGAAATGGAGGATAATATGATTTAATGAAATTGACCGTCCGGCGGAGCGTTTCGAGCGGGAAGCCGCAACACTGATGCGACAGGTAAAGCTCGGCTACCAATCCGGCTGCAATGGCATGGCCATGAAGGATAGGACGTTGCTGCTCAAATGAAAAGCTCTCGAGCGCATGGCCAATCGTATGTCCGAGATTTAGCGCCTTGCGGATTCCGTTTTCCTTTGGGTCTTCCGTGACGATTTGTTCCTTGATGGCTACAGATTCCTTGACAAGCATATTCAGGTACTCGGTATTTAACTCTTTAGCATCCAGCTCATAAGCCAGCAGTCTGTTCAATGTGCTTTCAGCGCTGATCAGCCCGTGTTTTATCATTTCGGCAAATCCGGACAGCAGGTTATCGTGATCCAATGTTTGCAGGAAGACACAGTCAATAAGCACGCAATCAGGGATATAAAATGCGCCTACTTCGTTTTTCAAGCCATTGAAGTTGATGCCTGTCTTTCCCCCGACCGCGGCATCGACCGAAGCCATCAGCGTGGTGGGTATATTCAAGGTATGGATGCCGCGTTTGAAAGAGGCGCCCGCAAATCCGCCAAGGTCGGTGATCATGCCGCCTCCCAGGTTGACCAACAGCGAACTGCGCGAAGCGCCGCCGTTGGAAAGCGCCGTCCAAACGGCTGCAAGCTGTTCGACGCTTTTATTCATGTCTCCTGCTTCAATCATGATGGAAGTGGCCGTCGAGATGGCCGGAAGTGACTGAATCACAGGGAAACACAAACGATATGTATTTTTATCCGTCAGAATAAATACCTTGTCAAAATCGCCGGCTGAAAGGAATCGTGACAATTCCTCCTTGACGTCTTCACAAATGATTACTTGATTGTCCATACTTTTTCTCTATACATTAATTATATGTTATGATAACGATGAGGTACAACACCATAAAGTCTTTATATCGAATTAATTACTTTAATCCGGCCAATTCGAGCACCGTCTCTATTGCCTGATTCAGTCCGTTGGCATTTTTGCCGCCTGCCGTTGCGAAGTACGGTTGTCCGCCGCCGCCTCCTTGGATATGCTTTGCCGCTTCCTTCACTAATTGAGCTGCATTAAGCCCAGATGTAACCAATTGGTCGCCAAGCATTACCATAAGCGCACATTTGTCCTTCTCCTCGATGCCGGCAATCAGGCAAAACGAATCATGTATTTCGCCTTTGAGCTGGAATGCCATCTCCTTCAACATGTCCAAAGAGCCTTCACCCCTGTAAACCAGCAATTTCACTCCATTCCTGTCAACGGCGGCGTCCAGCAAATGTTTTTTCAGCGTGATCATTCTATCGCGCACATATCCTGCAAGCTCTTTTTTCAGTTCCCCATTTTCTTCAACGACCTTGAATACAGTCTCTTTCAGGTTCGGCACATTATTCATCATGGCTCGCAATCCCCGAATCGTATCCTGCTGAATATAAATATATTTCTCAGCCCTCTCGCCTGTGACGGCTTCGATGCGCCGGACTCCTGCGGCAATAGAGCTTTCACTGACAATCAATAACATACCTATCATGCCGGTAGCCGGAATATGCGTCCCTCCGCATAACTCAATTGAATCGCCAAATCGTACTACCCGCACTTCATCTCCATATTTCTCACCGAACAAAGCCATGGCACCCATTTCTTTAGCCTTTGCGGCAGGGATATTGCGATGCTCTTCCAAGGGAAAATCCCGGCGTATGCGCTTATTTACCAATTGCTCGACTTTACGCAATTCTTCATCGCTAACTTTCTGAAAATGAGAAAAGTCAAACCGCAATTCGTCTGCCGTGACAAGCGAACCTTTCTGTTCGACGTGCGTCCCCAAAACATCGCGTAAAGCCTCATGTATCAAATGAGTAGCCGTGTGATTGGATTCGATTTGTATGCGTTTCTTCTCATCCACCTTCGCAACAAACGTAGTGAGCGGATCTTCAGGCAATTCTTTCGTTATGTGTACGGGCAGATTATTCTCGCGCTGCGTGTCGATGATGGCAATCGATGAACCGTCCGCGACAAGCCACCCGCTATCGCCCACCTGCCCTCCCATCTCGGCGTAGAACGGAGTATTGTCAAGAACTATTTGATACAACTCTTTGTTTTGTTGTTTTATCTTGCGGTATTTCAGGATATTGGCTTCACATTCGTTCATATCGTATCCCGTAAACCGGCTCTCGCCCTCCCGCAGGACAATCCAGTCTCCTGCTTCGATGGCCGTGGCATTGCGGGCGCGCTCTTTTTGCTTCTGCATCTCTGTGTTGAACGTGTTGATGTCAACTTTTTTACCACTTTCGCGAAGGATTAATTCGGTGAGGTCCAGTGGGAAACCAAACGTATCATACAGCACGAAAGCGTCTGCGCCATCCAATATATTCTCACCGGCCTTGTTCAGTTCGGCTACTTTCTTCTCCAGCAGTCGAATACCCGTTTCAAGTGTGCGCAGGAACGAATCTTCTTCTTCCTTCATCACCTTGCCGATCAGTTCCTGCTGCGCAATGAGTTCGGGATATGCTTCGCCCATGGCATTTAAAAGTGCAGGAAGCAATTGATACATAAACGGTTTCTGACGATTAAGGAATGTGTAGCCATAGCGGACGGCACGACGTAGGATTCGTCTAATCACGTATCCGGCCTTGGCATTTGACGGCAACTGTCCGTCCGTAATCGAAAAAGCGATGGTGCGTATATGATCGGCGATGACGCGCATGGCGATGTCCGTCGGTTCACTGCTGCCGTAAACGACTCCCGTCATCTGCGCAATAGCCTGAATGATAGGTTGAAAAACATCAGTATCGTAATTCGACGTTTTCCCTTGAACAGCCATGCAAAGCCGCTCAAAACCCATGCCGGTATCAATCACATGAGCAGGCAATTTGTCTAACGAGCCGTCGGCCTTCCGGTTATATTGCATAAAGACAAGGTTCCATATCTCAATCACTTGCGGATGGCCTTGATTGACAAGCGTTACACCCGGAATGGCAGCGCGTTCAGCTTCGGGACGAATATCGATATGGATCTCAGAACATGGGCCGCAAGGGCCTGTGTCTCCCATCTCCCAAAAGTTATCGTGCTTACTTCCATTGATGATATGTTCTTTGGGCAGAAATTGTTCCCAGTATCCGGCCGCTTCGTCGTCGCGCTCCAGATTCTCCGACGGACTGCCCTCAAAGACAGTCGCATAAAGCTGCTGAGGTTTCAGCTTCAACACATCCGTCAAATACTCCCAAGCCCATGCGATGGCTTCCTTTTTGAAATAATCGCCAAACGACCAGTTGCCAAGCATCTCGAACATGGTATGATGATAGGTGTCGTGGCCAACCTCTTCCAGATCATTATGTTTACCGCTGACACGCAGGCATTTCTGCGAATCGGCAATACGCGGATACTTCACCGGGACATTGCCCAGAATAATATCCTTGAACTGATTCATCCCCGCATTGGTAAACATTAATGTAGGGTCGTTCTTGACGACCATCGGAGCTGACGAAACGATATGATGATCCTTCGATGCAAAAAAGGAATAGAACGACGATCTGATATCTTTTGATGTTAGCATTTTGAAAAATAAAATTAATTATGTCAAATAAGTTGAAAAAATTTTTGCAAAAGTATAGCAAATTCTTATATTTGCAATCCAATTAATGATAGAATATATATTATGGGTCTATTCGGACGACGAAAAGTTTACTATTTTTACAACCCTAACACGCTGAATTATGAGCGTGTATACCCATCGGCAAAGGAACGTTTCTTTGTTGTGTTGCGTCATTTGAGCGTAGGCATTTTGATTGGAGCCGGCGTCTTTGCCGTGTTCATTTACTTTTTTACTTCGCCTATAGAAGCTCTCTTGAGGAAAGAAAATATGTTAATGAAAACGCAATATGATGTGCTGTCATTGCAATTGAATGATGCACTTGCAGTATTAGATAATATTCAGGAAAGAGACGACAATCTTTACAGGGCTATTTTTCAGGTAAAAGAAATTCCCGAATACGTCCGCAAACCAGGTGTAGGAGGGACTAATAGATATGATTATCTGATGAATATGCCGAATGCAGACCTTGTTGTAGAGACTACAAAAAAAATGGATATGCTGAAGAGGCAGCTCTACGTTCAGTCCAACTCGCTGGACGAGTTGATCGGCATGGGAAAGACGCTGGACGAACGCAGCCGTTGCGTCCCTGCCATCCAACCGTTGTCTAATAAGGATTTAAAGAGAACTGCTTCAGGCTTCGGGATGCGTATCGACCCGATTTACAGGACACTGCGTTTTCATACAGGGATGGATTTTGCTGCTCCGATAGGAACTGACATATATGCAACCGGCGACGGACAAGTGTCGTTTTCAGGATGGAAACAAGGCTACGGAAACTGCATCATGATTGATCATGGCTTTGGTTTTGAGACACTTTATGGTCATAACAGCAGAAATCTTGTCACCGTCGGACAGAAAGTAGTGCGCGGCGAAATCATAGCATTAGTAGGAAACACGGGCAAATCCGTCGGCTCTCACCTGCATTACGAAGTGATACTCAACAACAAACACGATAATCCTGCCAAATACTACTTTATGGATCTGACGCCGCAAGAATACGACGAAATGATTCAGATAGCCGAGAATCGCGGTCAGGTTATGGACTGATAATCACTTTATTGTATTTTTTAGAGACGTGACAGCGCCTTAATCTATTTGAATTGACATGAAACAATTCCATTCTATCAAGGAAGTAGCGCAACTATTTGGTTTAAATGAATCTACGTTGCGTTTTTGGGAACAGGAATTTGAAGAGATAGCGCCACGAAAAAATGCTCAGGGCAAACGTTTCTATTCAGATGAAGACATCGATAACATCAGATTAGTTCATTATCTGCTGAAAATCAAAATGATGACTATTGCCGGCGCACGTCAGCAACTTAAAGACAATAAATCTGAAACAATCAACAGAGAAGCCATTCACCATCGGCTTGAAAAGATTCGAGCCGAGTTGCATCTCATAATAAATGCTTTGGATGACTATGAAAAGAATAACTGAAAGAAATATTTTCCATAAGAAATTTGTTTGTATGGAAAACATATATTATCTTTGCCGGAAATTAATATAAAAACGAGATGGCAAAAATAAAACAACTGCTGAGAGACAATGCTTTATCAATCATTGGAGCGATAATCGGAGGTGTTGGCGGCTACGTATATTGGTTCAAAATCGGATGCACATCGGGCACATGTCCGATCACGTCTTCGCCCGTGATGAGTGTAATTTGGGGTGGATTGATGGGCAGTCTGCTCGTCGGTATGTTTAAAAAGAAAGAAGAACAAAAAAATTAACAACGATGAAAAAAATACTTTTTTTTACAGCCATTTTAGCTCTGTTTTTTGCTTGCGGAAACGCTCCCGGATCAGAGCAAAATAAAGATTTATCAACTAACAAATCGAATAAAAAGATGAATACGATTCATTTGACAACAGCCGAATTCAAGGCAAAAGTATTTAACTACGAAGAAAATTCAGATTGGAAATACGAAGGCGATAAGCCCTGTCTAATAGACTTTTACGCAGACTGGTGCGGCCCGTGTCGCATGGTTGCACCTGTATTGGAAGAACTTGCGGAGGAATACGAAGGCAAGATTTATATCTACAAAATAGACACAGACGCAGAGCAGGAACTCGCTTCTGTTTTTGGGATTCGCAGCATTCCGTCACTGCTTTTTGTGCCTATGAATGGTGAGCCTCAAATGGCACAAGGCGCAATGGGCAAAGCCGATTTCAAAAGGGCAATTGACGGTGTATTGTTGCAATAATTTTCATAAACCCAAAGGGTGTTGAAAAATTTTTTACGTTAAAATACTGACTGCATGTAAAAAATTACGTATTTTTACGCTCGCAAAATCAAAGAATGCGAGAGAATTGAAAATGCAGGAATCGGTATCTTATTATCATAGACCAGTCTTATTTGAAGAAAGTCTGAACGGACTTAATATTCAGCCAGACGGAGTCTATGTCGACGTGACATTCGGCGGAGGAAGTCATTCGCGCGGCATTCTGCAATGCCTTGGGAATGAAGGTAGACTATATGCATTCGACCAGGATGCAGATGCAGAAGCCAACATTCCGGCCGACTCACGTTTCACTTTTGTGCGCAGCAACTTCAGGTATCTGTCTAATTTTATGCGTTATCATGGAGTGAAAGCCGTCGATGGTATTTTGGCCGACCTCGGAGTGTCGTCCCATCATTTTGACAATGCAGCTCGCGGCTTTTCGTTTCGTTTCAACGGCGAACTCGACATGCGTATGAACAATCGTAACGGCAAGACAGCCACAGACATACTGAATACTTATTCCGAAGCAGACTTGTCGGATATCTTCTTCACCTACGGCGAATTGCAATTTGCCCGACGATTGGCGTCTCATATCGTGGCTGCCCGCACCCAAAAGCCCATTCAAACAAGCGAAGGACTATTGGAAGTCGTTAAACCGTTTATACACAGGGACAAAGAGAAGCAAACCATTGCACAGGTTTTTCAATCCTTACGCATAGAAACAAACTCTGAACTGGACTCCCTCAACGCCTTGCTTAGGCAAACTGTCAGCATCCTTAAACCCGGTGGAAGATGTGTAGTCATCACGTATCACTCGCTGGAAGACAGGATGGTAAAAAACTTTTTCCGCTCAGGCAATCAAACCGGTGAGAATGTGGAAGACTTATTCGGCAACAGGATAACTCCTTTTAAACCTGTAAACAATAAGGTAATAACTCCATCAACAACTGAAATAGCATCAAATCCCCGCGCTCGCAGCGCAAAATTACGAATCGCCGAAAAAAAATAAATATGGATCAAGACAAACAATCAACCCCCAAGAAGGCAAATTTTTTCGTATCCCTCGTCAGCGGTGGGATTTTAAAAGAAGATTTTGTGGTAAAGAATACGCAAATGATTATTGTCATTTTCATTCTACTTGTATTTTACATTGGCAATCGATATACATGCTTGTCGAAACTTCGTGAGATTGACCGTTTACAAAAAGAATTGCAAGACGTTAAAAATGAAGCCATTCACTTTTCAGGACAATTGACAGGCCATAACAGAATGTCGCAGATTGAGCAACTTGTCGAATCGCAAGGCTTGGGATTGGAGAGTGCGCAGTCACCTCCGTACATTTTACATAAATAACTGAGTAACTGAATAACTGAATAAAAAAAATATGGCATCAAAAGACAAAACAAACAATTCAAGAATAGCGCTCATACGTTATTTTCTTGTGATTGTGCTAATCCTTCCTTTCATCGTAGGAATCAGTGGTTTCACATTCAAAATCGCTTTTGGAGAAAAGGAAAAATGGACAAAAGAAGCCGAACGGTATAAATTGCCTAATCGCCTGATTAATCCGACACGAGGCGATATTTATTCGGCCGATGGCAAAATAATGGCAACAACAATGCCTCGTTACTATTTGTATATTGATTTTCAGGCTGACGGCTTTTCGAGAGACACATTCCTTCATTCTAAGCGTAATGGAATAGACTCATTATCAATCTATTTATCAAGACATCTGAAAAATCGCACTGCCGACGGATATAAAAAACATTTGATTCGCGGGCTGAACTCAAAAAGTCGCCATTATCCTGTATATGAGGCATGGGTATCGTATGATGATTTAAGGAAAATACAACAGTTTCCATTCTTCCGTCAAGGTCGAAACAGAAGCGGACTCTATGAGAATGAGATTGTTCTGAGGCAGAAGCTGTTTGGCAGATTATCTTCGCGAATGATTGGAGATATCGAACCTGACATAAAGGATGGTCTCTCCAAAGGCAAAAACGGCCTGGAGATGTATCACGACTCATTATTGCGCGGACGAGCAGGGGTGAATGCCATGTGGCGGGTAGGCGGCAAATGGACTAACGTAGCCGAGGTAGAGCCTGTAGACGGATATGATGTAGTCACGACGATTGATATTCCTATCCAGGACTTTACGGAGAAAGCGCTGATAGACAAGCTCAGAGAAGTAGATGGCGAACTTGGAATAGCTATCGTGATGGAAGTCAAGACCGGAGAAATCAAAGCTATGTCTAATTTGGTGAGGACGAGAGCCGGTGAATACGTAGAAAATTTCAATCATGCCGTTGCCGACGAAATAGAACCCGGCTCGACGTTTAAAATCGCCTCAATGATGGTCGCTCTCGAAGATAATATATGCTCGCCTGATGACACAGTTGATGTGGGGCATGGATTTTATAAATACGGAAATCGCACAATAACTGACCATAATGCCGGTAAAGATGGGTATGGTAAAATTTCGGTTGCACAAACAATCTGGTATTCGTCAAATGTAGGCGTTGCAAAAACAATCCTGAAAGGATACGAGCAAAATCCGGGCAAATTCGTTGAAGGACTGAACAAGATTGGTATCAATGACGACTTGAAACTTGAGATACCCGGCGCAGGACGTGCAAAGATTAAAAACACGAAAGATCGGACTTGGTCAAGGATGTCGTTACCGTGGATGTCATTTGGCTATGAAGTACAAGTTCCTCCTATTCAGACACTTGCTTTCTACAATGCCATAGCAAACGATGGTAAAATGATACGTCCTGTCTTCACGAAAGAAATCCGTAAAGACGGAAAAACAATCAAACGCTTCTCCACCGAGACAATACGTTCTTCGATATGCTCGCGTAAAACGCTGGATATCATACGTGATATGATGTTGCATGTCGTTGAAGACGGGACAGGCAAGCCTTTCAGTTCCAAGACTGTCACATTTGCAGGTAAAACTGGTACTGCACAGATTGCTTCCGGAGGTAAATATTCCTATTCCCACAACCTGTCTTTCTGCGGGTTCTTCCCTGCCGACAAGCCTCAATACACATGTTTTGTCCTAATCCGGCGTCCACGAATAGGATATCCGTCGGGAGCTATGCCGGGAAGTGTATTCAAGAATATTGCAGAAAAAATATATTCATCTCAAAATCAATTAGATATACGTTCAGTAAAGATAGACTCGACTGAAGTTAAAATACCGTCTGTAAAAAATGGAAACGTCTTGGCACTGAGAAATGTGCTTAATGAACTGGATATCAAGAATAATGTCCGCCAAGTAGAATCTCAATACGCACGCGTCGAATATCAGCCTGATAATGATGAACAAATATCATTCAAGGAAATTCAGATTATCTCCGGCCTCGTCCCCAACGTAGTAGGGATGGGAGCTAAAGATGCCGTGTTCGCAATGGAGCAGGCCGGGTTGCGCGTCAACTTTGTCGGCAGAGGCAAGGTCGTGTCACAATCCATTGCGCCCGGGTTGCGCGTCAACAAAGGACAGACGGTGGGGATTGAGCTTCGGTGATGATGGTGATGTAGTTATTAGTTCTCAGTTGTCTGTTGTCTGAAATTTTAATTGAAAATTGTGATTGTTTTTTTTATGTAAAAGTGGGTTTTTAGCGAAAAAATAGAGGCGAAATGAATTTGAATCAGCTGATTAAATCAAATAGTGTAAATGAAATTGCAGGAGACGGTCAAATCACGATTTCCGGCATAGAATCCGATTCCCGGAAAGTGATTCCCGGCATGCTGTTTGTAGCCGTCAAAGGCACGACAGTGGATGGACACGACTATATCGGCAAGGCGATAGAAAACGGGGCGACAGGTGTTGTATGTGAATATATACCTGACAATGTGGCATCTGCAAGCGTAGTTTTTGTACTTGTACCTGATTCGGCCGATGCGTTAGGCCGGATGCTCGATACGTGGTATCACCATCCTACCTCGCGGCTTACCCTCGTCGGCGTGACGGGCACCAACGGGAAGACGACGGTCGCCACAACGCTTTATAATCTCTTTCGCCGCTTAGGACATAAAACAGGCTTGCTGTCAACAGTTTGCAACTATATCAACGACGAACGCCTTCCGGCTTCCCATACGACGCCGGACCCTGTTTCACTCCATCGGTTACTTGCTCAAATGGCAGACGCAGGCTGTGAATACGCCTTTATGGAAGTCAGCTCTCACGCCATTGATCAACAGCGCATTAGCGGACTTAATTTTCGGGGAGGCATCTTTACCAATCTCTCGCGCGACCATCTTGATTACCACAAGACAGTCGATAACTATTTGAAAGCGAAGAAGAAATTCTTCGACGACCTGCCTGATACGGCTTTTGCGCTGACCAACATTGACGACAAAACCGGCAGCGTCATGCTGCAAAATACGGCAGCCCGCAAACTGACCTATTCGCTGCAAACGATGGCCGACTTCAAGGCGAAAATCATCGAATCGCATTTTGAAGGTACGGAGCTGACAGTCAATGGACGGGACGTCTTTGTCCGTTTTGTCGGCAAATTCAATGCCTACAACATGCTGGCTATCTATGGCGCTGCCATGGCACTGGGACAGAACCCTGAGGAAACGCTGATTGCCCTCAGCGACCTGCAGCCGGTAGCCGGCCGATTCGAAACGGTACGCTCGCCTTTGGGCAGCACCGCCATCGTGGACTACGCCCATACGCCTGATGCACTGACGAATGTATTGAACGCCATTCGCGAAGTATTAAACGGGAACGGCCGCATCATCACGGTCGTCGGCGCCGGAGGCAATCGCGACAAAGGCAAACGGCCGCTGATGGCACGCGAAGCATCCCGCCTGAGCGACACCGTCATCCTGACGTCCGACAACCCCCGCTTTGAAGAGCCGGATGATATCATCAACGATATGTTAGCCGGCCTCGATGACAAAGCGCAGGCATCAACGCTCTGTATCACAGACCGTAAGCAAGCCATTCGCACCGCCGCCCAACTTGCGCAAAAAGGCGACGTCATCCTGATCGCCGGCAAAGGCCACGAAGATTATCAGGAAGTGAAAAGCGTAAAAACCCACTTCGACGACAAGGAAATCATCATGGATTCTTTTAAGCATCAAACCGTATAAATTAAGATGTTTATACGGAAAATTGTTTTTTTCTATTCGAAATACAGAAAATTCGTTTTTTTTATATACTTTTGCATAAGTTTTTTTAAGAATCAAAACAATGGATGTACAACATATTCAGTTGAATATACCGCTTTCGTTTCGACAGGTGATTGATATTGTGATGCAATTGTCGCCTTCCGAGAAGCAACAACTTGGTGAAGTCTTATGGGCTGAACAAAATGATGATGATGTTTTTATAGCGGAAGAACACAAACAGATAGTGAGAGACAGAATCAAAAAACTTGAAAACAGTCCCTACAGTTATCTCTCGTGGAATGATATTGAAAGGAAAATGGCTTCTCGCTAATGAAATTCACAATTGAATATAATCCTGAATTCTTTGACGATCTTGTTCAAGCTGTTGACTGGTACAATAACAAACTTATTGGATTAGGAGATAGATTCCTCGACAAAGTCAAAAAACAAACGGCGAAACTATCTACATCTGCTTTACTTTTTTCCGTAAAATATGAGAATATACGTTGTATGAGAATAGAAAAATTTCCTTATTTGGTACATTATCAAGTAGACGAACAAACTTTAACTGTTAAAGTGGAAGCGCTGTTCCATACAAGTCGAAACCCGGGCGTTTGGCATAAACGCGCTTTAGATTGAACTAACATACTAAATCATTTATTGAACGGAATATTAGGTGCAAACGAGAAGATTATCAGGAAGTAAAAGGCGTCAAAACCCACTTCGACGACTGCGAAATTGTAAGAGATATTTTTAAAACGCAACAATAAAAACTATGTTATACGACCTCTTTAACTATTTAGATCAGATTGATGTGCCCGGCGCCGGAATGTTCAAATACATTTCGTTCCGTTCCATTTCGGCGCTCGTCTTCTCATTGATAATCTCTACCTTGATAGGACGACGGATTATAGATAAGCTGAAGTCATTGCAAATAGGCGAATCCATCCGCAACTTGGGCGTCGAAGGCCAATATTCAAAACAGGGAACACCTACCATGGGAGGGATTATCATTATCATTGCCATTTTAGTTCCGACGCTACTCTTCGCAAGATTGAATAATATATACCTGATAATCATGCTTATTACTACCGTATGGCTGGGGGCACTCGGTTTTGCAGACGACTACATCAAGGTGTTTAAAAAGGACAAAAAAGGACTGCAAGGGCGGTTTAAAATCATCGCCCAGGTTGGACTTGGGATTATCGTTGGATTGATTCTTTTCCTAAGTCCTGCCGTCGTCATACGCGAAAATATGGAGATACGCAATCCGGAAAATAACGGGATTGAAAATATTCATTATCAGACGAATCATACTAAATCAGCCAAGACCACCATTCCTTTTGTCAAAAATAATAACCTGGATTATTCGCAACTGTTTAATTGGACCGGAGACTTCAAGACGCTGGCAACCTGCATATTCTTTATTGTTGTCGTAACATTTATAGTCACAGCCGTCTCAAACGGAGCCAACCTGACCGACGGATTGGATGGCCTGGCGGCAGGCAGTTCGACCATTATCGGAGCCGTGCTGGCCATTTTTGCCTATACCTCGTCGCACTTACAGTTGGCTTCTTTCCTCAATATCATGTTTATACCCGGTGCCGAAGAGCTTGTAGTGTTTGCTGCAGCCTTTATTGGCGCTACATTCGGATTTTTATGGTATAACGCCTATCCGGCTCAGGTTTTTATGGGCGATACCGGCAGTCTGATGCTGGGAGGCATTATCGCAGTATTTGCCATTATCATTCGCAAAGAGCTGTTAATCCCTCTGTTATGTGGTATTTTTTTGGTTGAAAGCCTCTCGGTCATGCTGCAAGTGAGTTATTTTAAGTATACAAAGAAAAAATATGGCGAAGGGAGGCGGGTTTTTAAGATGACGCCGCTCCATCACCATTTTCAGAAACAGGGCAATGTCGGGATTCAGGCATTGATACAGAAGCCGTTAAATGCCGTGCCCGAATCGAAAATCGTGATCCGGTTCTGGCTTATCGGGATAATTTTGGCTGCACTAACGCTGATTACGCTGAAGGTTAGGTGATGGAAGTCGGTAGTCTTTTGTCGATAGCTTTTTATAAAAAAATCTGAATGAAGCGGATGGTCATTTTGGGAGCAGGCGAAAGCGGGACAGGAGCGGCTGTTCTTGCTCAAAAACAGGGCTTTGACGTGTTCGTATCTGATCTGTCCTCTATCCGACCGGAACATAAATTGCTGTTGGAAAAATACAATATCCCGTTTGAAGAGAATCAGCATACTGGCGATAAAATCCTCAATGCCGATGAAATCATTAAAAGCCCCGGCATACCCGATAAAGCGCCTGTCATACAACAGATTATTGCACATCAAATCCACATCATTTCCG
Organism: Tannerella sp.; assembly: GCA_031277335.1. Taxonomy (GTDB): domain Bacteria; phylum Bacteroidota; class Bacteroidia; order Bacteroidales; family Tannerellaceae; genus Tannerella. Next base: position 22,915 of record JAITMM010000048.1, read on the forward strand.
AAATTGAATTTGCCGGTCGCTACACCGGTGCCAAGATGATCTGCATCACGGGGAGCAACGGTAAAACTACTACTACCATGCTGACTTACCATATCTTACAGCAGGCAGGGCTTGACGTGGGATTGGCCGGTAATGTCGGGAATAGCCTGGCTTTTCAGGTTGCCGAAACGCCGCATGAATATTATGTCGTCGAACTGAGCAGTTTCCAGCTTGACAATATGTACGATTTCAAGGCAGACATAGCCATCCTGCTGAATATCACCCCCGACCATTTGGATCGCTATCATTACGAATTTCAAAACTACATCGACGCCAAATTCCGCATCCTGCAAAATCAAACTGAGGCAGATGCTTTTATCTTTTGGAACGACGACCCGGTTATCGCCCGTGAGCTGGCAAAACGCTGTCCCAAAGCGGCTTTATATCCATTTTCAGATGTCAAAAACCCCGGAGTCAAAAGTTTTGCCGAAAAAGGAGAAATCCGGATTGAAACCCTCAACGGGTCATTTTCCATGCCTCAAGCCGGGCTTGCGCTTAAAGGGATCCATAATTTATACAACTCATTATCAGCAGCTACAGCCGCAAAAATATTAGGTGTCTCCAACGAAACAATCCGCCAATCGTTGAGTGACTTCGCCGGTGTGGAACATCGCATGGAGCACGTCGCCCGGATCGCCGACGTAGACTATATCAACGACTCGAAAGCCACCAATGTCGATTCGTGCCGCTATGCCCTGCAAAGTATTGAAACGCCCATAGTCCTGATCCTGGGCGGGACCGACAAGGGCAATGACTACACTGATATTGAGGATCTTGTGACGGGAAAAGTACACACCTTGATATTCCTTGGAGTTGATAATGAAAAACTACATACTTTCTTCGACCATAAAATTTCCCGCATTGTTGACGCCCGTTCCATGGACGAAGCCGTCTCGTCAGCGCATCTCTTTGCCAATCAAGGCGATACGGTATTGCTCTCCCCCTGCTGCGCCAGCTTTGACTTATTTCAAAACTACGAAGACCGCGGCCATCAATTTAAAAACTGCGTTCACGGACTGTCAAACGACTGATTCTCTTATCTAAACATTTAGTTTCCGTAAAAATATGGGGCAAAGATAGCACAATTTCCGTAAAAATAGTAACCGAAATGGGAAATAAAACATGAAAAATATGGGGCAAAAATTTCACCAGTTCCGTAAAAATACTAATCAAAAAAAAAATTATAAAAAAAGTCGCTTCATAATAATACTATTCACTTTCTTGCGTGTTATATAAGAAAAATAACCCGCAAACTGCACTCAATCATGACATGCTCAGAGCGACAACTTTTAGAATCTGTCAAAAAAGGCAACGAAGCAGCCTTTCAAAAGATTTTCTATTCGTATAGCGATAAGTTGTATACTTTGGCGTATAAGATCACCCGAAACACATCGGCAGCCGAAGATATCGTTCAGGATTTTTTTGTCAGATACTGGGAAAAACGCGCTTCTCTTGAATTTAATCCATCATTTGCAGCTTACGCATACAGATCAATATATAACTTGTCGTTAAACTATCTCAGAGATAATGAACGTTTTATCTATGGACTTGAGTTGACTATCGATTTACATGACAGCGAAGTAGAAGATGATGATTTACAGGAACTTAAGACTCTTTTAATGAAAGCTATAAACGAATTGCCGGAAAGATGTAAAAAGATATTTGTCATGGCCACTTTGGAAAACAAAAAATATTCGGAAGTAGCTGATTTGATGGGTATATCAATCAATACAGTGAAAGTGCAGGTTTCAAAAGCTTACCATATATTGAAAGAGAAATTAGGATAAATGTCATATTAGAATAATACTTTTTCACTGTATATGTGTTATATAAGAAAATAAATAATGAAAGTTGTCAAAAACAAATATGCTCAATACAAAATTCTTTTAAGCGTACTTAGTGGCGAAACAGCCGAAACAGACCCTGAGTTTCAACAATGGCTAACGCTGGAAATAGATAATAAAGAGTTATATAATTACTTAAACGGCAGATATAAAGGCCGAAGAAAAGATATATTTTCGCATCAGGAATCTTCTTTTAATAAAGATCAGGCATTCGAAAACATAAAGTATATTCTCGGTTTGGAAATGCAAACAAAGAAGCCGTTTTTTCGATCCCCACTTTTTAATCTCGTAGCGTCAGTTGCTATTATTGTCATTCTCTATATAACAGGATACTATATGTATCAGGGGTTTATAAAAGAGCAAACTGATGAATTTGCCAAATCCGTGAATAAAGAAACGTTACAGAATGTTTATGTACCAAAGGGAATCATACATGAGGTCATCTTGAGCGACAGCACAAAAGTCATTCTTAATTCAGAATCGAGATTAGTATTTCCGACAAAATTCACCGGTAAGTCGCGAATAGTGGAGTTGATCGGAGAGGCATTTTTTGAGGTATCAAAAAAAGATGCCCCTTTTATTGTTAAAACGGCGGAAATGCAAATTAACGTGACCGGTACTTCATTTAATGTAAGCGCTTATCAAGATAATTTGTCAGTACAAACCACATTGGTGGAAGGAAAAGTGCAAATCACAATTCCTGACAAACCTGACACATACACCTTAAATCCGGGCAACAATTTCAGTCTGTCAAAATCATCCGAAGAAATAACTATTCAAAAAGTTAATACAGACAAGTATACATCATGGATGAGAGGCGAGCTTATTTTCCGCAATCAACGTTTAGAAGAGATATTTATAACCCTAAAAAGATGGTATGATTTTGATATTGAATATAACAACCCTCATATCAGAAACATGAGATTCACGGGAAGCGTAGAGAAAAAACGTTCTTTAGATTATTTTCTGAAACAAATTCTAACCGTCACCGACATAAAATACAAGTATAAAGACGAAAAAGTCATATTGTTTTAGCTTCCGATATGGTTTTGTTTGTTAGCATATTTCTCAGTTCAAAGTCCTTGATTTCCATCGCGAAATCGGGACTTTGCATTTAACACGAAACTCAATGTCGAAGTCTTCTGAAAATACAATTTTATTGGGACAAAAAAGACGTCTATACAAACAGTAGTTCAGCTAAACATAAAAATAATCTCGTTTCAAATAATACTTTTTAACTTCTCATGTGTTATTAATATCACAATTATTAACAAATTTTAAATGGATGAAAGGTATGAAAGGAAATTATCTTAAAAATGCAAAAATGCTTCCTGTCAACAAAAGGCTTTTACGTATTTTGTATGTGACTTATTTCTGTTTTTTATTGGGTACCAATATTATGTGGGGAGAATTTACGTATGCTCAACAAACATTATTGACGCTATCGTATAATAATGTAGAGTTGGAAGAAGTGTTTAATTCGATTCGTCGGCAAAGTGAATTTGAATTTTTCTACAACAACGATCAGGTCGATACTTCGACAAAGACAAGTGTGTATGTCAAAGATGCTGACATTTATGAAGTCATGAAACAAATCCTACCGACTGTTTATGAATATGAGATCAAAGACCGGTATGTGCTGATTAGCAAAGCGAAAGCGCTTCCTCCGGAAATTATTTCAATAGTTCAACAGCAAGGCAGAACGGTAACCGGAGTTGTTCGTGACGCATCAGGCCCTGTTATAGGCGCAAATGTTGTAGTAAAGGGGACGACAAATGGCGCTGTGACAGATGTTGACGGAAAATTTTCCATTGAGAATATACCGGCAAATGCTATCTTACAAATATCTTATGTCGGATACATTTCTCAAGAGATCTCCGTTGATAATCAATCGCAAGTCACAATCACTTTGCGCGAAGACGCCGAGTCATTAGACGAGGTAGTCGTTGTGGGTTATGGTACGATGAGGAGAAGAGATGTCACAGGGTCGGTAGCATCTCTTTCTTCAACACAATTAAAAGACAGGCCAATAGCAAAGCTTGACCAGGCTTTAAGCGGGCAATTGGCCGGTGTTCAGGTAATGGATGTGACAGGAGAGCCGGGAGCCGATATGCTAATCAGAGTCAGAGGAGTAGGCAGTATTTCCGCAGGTTCGGCACCTTTATATGTCATTGACGGATTCCCGTTTGCCAATTTGCAAACATTGAATCCGGGAGATATTGAAACGATAGATGTATTGAAAGACGCTTCAGCGACAGCTATATATGGTTCAAGAGGCGCAAATGGAGTTGTCATGATCACGACTAAAAGAGGGAAAGAAGGTCAGACAAGGATTACAGCCGATATTTATACAGGTTGGCAGTCGGCAATGATGCGTCCGGAATTTTTCAATTCAAAGCAACAGTCTCAATATTATTATGATGGTGTTCGCAACGAAAATACTGATTTAGGAATTGACGTATCACTTCCCTACACGGAATGGGGCAAACAGCCGAGTCCGATTTATTCGGGGACAATGGGTTCTGCAATGCCTCAAACACCAATGGACGTGCTTGAAGGTAGGAATACGTTCGAGACGGACATGCTCGATGAAGTATTACGAAATGCCATGCAAACTCGCTACTCAATTTCAGCAACAGGCGGTACGCAATCTCTAAAGTACTCTATAAGCGGAGAATATCTTGATCAAGACGGTATTGTATTAGGTACCGATTTTAAAAGATATTCATTCAGCTCAAATTTCGATGTTCAATTAAAGCATAAATTATCTTTAAAACTGAACTTTAGAAGCGCAATGACCGATGTGAGTTGGCAACGCAACAGTGATGGAGGCGGTGGAAATAACTGGAGTGTGATAGCTCAGGCAACATCTCAAATGCCGTATTATCCGGCTTATAATGAGGACGGAAGTTATTACGTCCTTTTTGATTTGGATGCTTCGACCGTCTTGTACAACGCATTAGCTGTTGCTAAAGAAAGGCTGACAAAACGCAATAGAAGAGAAACCTTCGGCAATGCGAATTTGAATTATATCATTACAGATGGTTTAAATATAAATTTTAATTCAGGCGCGATATTGACTTCTTTCAATGAAATGATATTCACACCCGGCTTGCCTGTTTTCAATAATAATGCTCCAAGCGGAAGCGACGCCTCAGAATTTGGACTGGACTGGAATACTGAAACAACATTAAACTTTGACAAATCAATTAAAAATCACAATTTCAAAGCTTTATTAGGTTTTGCCACAGAAAAGACAACAATTAAATCTTCAAGTCTTTCAAGTGATAGATTTCCAAATAATCTTGTTCAATACCTCAGTGCTGTCAGTGGCATAATTACAGACGGGACATCAGCGCTGAACGAATATTCTCTGATTTCTTATTTTGGACGAATCAATTACAATTATTCTGAGAAATATTATCTGTCGGCTTCTCTTCGAACAGACGGTTCATCTCGATTTGGATCAAACCATAAATACGGCTGGTTTCCGTCGGCATCAGCCATGTGGCGTGTATCGGAAGAAGGTTTTCTAAAAGACGTTCCATATCTAAGTCAATTACGTTTAAAACTCACTTACGGCGTGACGGGGAATAATAATATCGGCAACTACGATCATTTAGCCACAGTCAATTATGTGCGTTCTATTCTTGGAAACGTAGCTTCTCAGGGATATGCTCCTGCAAGATTATATAACCCTGACCTGACATGGGAAAAACAACAACAGATCAATGCAGGCGTCGAGGTGGCTTTTCTAAATAATAGAATTGGATTAACTGTTGATTATTATAATTCTACAAATAGCGACCTGCTACTTAATGTGAATGTTCCTACTATATCAGGGTTTCCTACTGCCTTGCAGAATATAGGAGAAGTTAAAAATCATGGGGTTGAATTTGTATTGAATACCGTCAATTTACAGGGAGATTTCAACTGGTCGACGAATTTTAATATTTCTATGTATAGAAATAAGGTGACCAAACTCGGCCCGGAAGGTGACCCGATTCGTAGTGGATGGAATATTACTGAAATAGGCCAACCTATTGGAATGTTTTACGGCTTGCTTTGGGACGGAATTTTCCAAAATCAGGCTGAACTCGACAAGGGGCCGAAATATAATCCCGGCCTAAGAGACGAGTCGCGTGTAGGCGATATACGTTTCAAAGATGTAAGTGGGCCTGACGGCGTCCCTGATGGCATCATAACAGTCGATGACTATTCCATTATGGGCAATCCATATCCTGATTTCTATTATGGCATGACAAATCAGTTCTCATATAAAAATATCAATTTGAACATCGGTCTCGTCGGCTCATCCGGAGCAGATGTACTAAATCGCGCCAACGAAATACGACTCCTTACAAGATCGCGTAGCAGAACACTCGCGACACAGGTAAATTATTGGAAATCAGAAGCAGATCCCGGAGATGGAAAAACGCCGAGACCAAATAACAATCCTACGGGAGGTATACGGTTGCCGAATCAGCGTCACATGGATAGCGGCACATTCCTTAGAATAAACACGATTTCATTTGGATATCTCTTCCCCAAGTCAATCACGCAAAAGCTGCAACTCTATTCGCTTAGAATCTATGCCACAGCTACAAATCCGTTTATTTTCACTGACAACACCTCATTTAATCCCGAAGTGGCTAATAGCAGAGCTGCATTAGAACCTGGTATAGACTACAATAATTACCCTATTGCCAAAAGTTTTATTTTCGGATTAAATCTTGAGTTTTAAATAATTAAAAAAAATTAGGAAATGAAAAAAATATATTTATTCTTATTTATTACGTTTCTATGCACTGACTGCAGCGACGATTTCATTAACCTTGAACCTCAGTCGACAGTAATCATAGACAATCTGTATACCACAGATAATGACTTTAATAACGCCGTAGTTGGAGTATACGCCGTGTTGCAAACTCAATTCACACAGATGTATATTTTTGGAGACATACGGGCAGACGATGCCGAAGTACATGTCATCAAAAACAATAATCATTCTGAGTCAGACCTATTTATCATGAATTCTATAAATGGGTTGATAAATAGTACATGGCAGAATTTTTATAACATAATTTTCAGGGCAAACATGGTTTTAGACAGAATAGAAGCAGCTGATCCATCAGTCGTTACTAATAAAAACAGATACATAGCCGAAGCTAAATTTCTGCGAGCGTTTGCCTATTTCAACCTTGTAAGAATTTATGGTGATGTGCCTTTAGTTACCCTACCGATCAGTTCGGTCGAAGCTCTTGAAACGCCGCGTTCGGGCACGGATGCTGTTTACCAACTAATCATCAGCGATATAGCAAGTGCAGAGCCGGACTTGCCTACAGAATATTCAGGCAGTAGCGTCGGTAGAGTTACGCGTGGCGCTGCAAAATCCATACTTGGTAAAATTTATTTAGACCGTCATGATTATGTTAATGCAGAAAGTAAACTGCAGGAAGTGACCACTATGGGTTATAAACTGCTTGACAACTACAACGACCTCTTTAACTATTCACTCGACGAGCATCATAGCGAATATATTTTCGATGTAGAATATGCAGCCGGTCAAAATGTTGCAAACAGCCTGACAAACGACCTTTTACCCAACTCGGCAGCCTTTGAAGCTTTTTACGGCATTGCAGGTATAGGAGGAGAGACTCTTAATCCAACCGAGGCGTTGAGAAGTTTGTTCGAAGAAAACGATACGCGCAAAGACGTCACAGTGGCAACCTTCGGAGGATGGATCAATGGCGATGGTGAATTTGTAGCGTTTCCTCCGGCAACAGGCCGCTCATGGACAAAAAAATATATCGCTCCTGTAGCAGTGTCCGGCCAAAGTCCATGCAACTGGAAAGTGACAAGATATGGAGATGTAGTATTAATGTATGCAGAAGCATTGAATGAAAACGGAAAAACAAGTGAAGCATTGACATGGCTGAATATGATCAGAACAAGAGCCGGCGTTTCAACGTATTCTGATCTCTCCCAAGAAGAAACGCGTGAAGCCATTTACACTGAGCGAAGATTGGAGCTGAGCTTTGAAGGTCACAGATGGTTCGATTTAGTAAGATACGGAAGAGCTTATGACACCATGAGAGAAAAAGGGATGGCGCAGTATATGACACTTTTCCCTGTCCCGTGGTCGCAGATTCAGGTTGTCAACGACCAGGCGATATTCTGGCAAAATGAAGGTTACAATTAAATAGACATCTTTTGGATGGCGTCATTAATATTGATTATATTTGTGGCGCCTTTCTTTTGAAATTCAATAATAATAAATACTACAATATGGACAGACGAAATTTTATCAGGAATGTATCGATAGCCGGCGGTGCGATGGCTATTTCAGGGAATGCTGCATTTACGACGATGGCGGCAGATGGGGAGTCTTTACCTTTGCAGCAGATGCGGCAGATGCAGTCGGACGAGCCTTGGTTCAATAAGGCCATGCGATGGGCGCAGGTGGCGTTTGTGGAAAATGATCCGGAGAAATATGACAGACAATTTTGGGTGGATTATTTCAAAAAGGCGCATATAGACGGCGTATTGCTTAGCGCTGGAGGAATTGTGGCTAATTACCCGACGCAGATACCGTTGCATCATCGCAGCGACTGGCTGGGCGATAAGGATATTTTGGGTGATCTGATTGCCGAGTGCAGGAAAATGGAGATGACGGTCGTGCTCAGGACTGATCCTCATGCTGTCAGGCAGGATGTTTGCGATGCCCATCCCGAATATATTGCCGTCACGGCCGACGGGCAGAAACGCCGTCACTGGGCGCGGACAGACCTGTGGGTCACCTGTGCCTTAGGGCCGTATAACTTTGAGTTTATGACCGAAGTACATAAGGAAATCATGCAGCGCTATATGCCGGAAGGGATTTTCTCAAACCGCTGGGCAGGGCATGGCGTCTGTTACTGTGACAGTTGCAAGAAACTGTTCAAAGCCGCCACAGGTCTTAACCTGCCAAAAAATACGAACCGTCTCGATCCGGTATATCAGAAATGGAACGACTGGCAAACCGACAGATTGAAAGAGCTTTGGTTTCTTTGGGATGCCGAAATACGGAAAATCAAGCCGACGGCAAGGTTTATCCCTAATGGCTTCCCTGACAGAATGTTGACTGGTAAATATTCGGATTTTTTCTTTGCCGACCAGCAGGGCAGGCGCGGACAGTCGCTCCCGTGGGAAAATGCGCGCGGCGCCAAGGAATTGCGGGCAAGCCTTGGTTTAAAGCCGCTTATAGGGATTTTCAGCGTGGGTCTGGAGGAAGAATTTCGATGGAAAGATTCGGTGCAGACCGATGCCGAACTGCGGATCTGGGTGGCTGAAGGCACGGCCAACGGCATGAAACCCTGCTTTGTGAAGTTCGGAGCGCACGTGCTCGATACAAGATGGATGGATACGATCGCTGCTGTGTATCAGAATTATTATAAAAGTGAACGTTATCTGCGCAATACGGCTTCCATGTCGCGCATAGGTGTGGTTTTTTCGCAGCAGACAAGCCGCAGATATGGAGGAGAATCTTGGCAGCAAAATAGTAATCAGCATGGTATGGGCATGTATCACGCCCTTGTCGAAGGAAGTATTCCTTTCGATATGGTCAACGACCAGATGATGGACACCGAAGGTCTTAAACAGTATAAACTACTTATACTCCCCAATATAGCTGCTCTCTCAGACGCACAGTGCGATCAGCTGCGGGCGTTTGTTGGGGCAGGCGGAAGCATCGTAGCAACTTACGAGACATCGCTTTACGACGAAAACGGCAAACGCCGCGCCGATTTCGGATTGAAAGACCTTATCGGCGCATCATTCGACAATGCCGTGGAAGGTCCGATGCGCAACAGCTACCTCAAACTGAAGAAAGATGCTTCGGGCGCTTTCCATCCTGCATTGCAGGGATTGGAAAACGCTTATCGCATTATCAATACGATATATAATGTGAAAGTTAAGCCGCTGGATCAATCCCTGCCGTCGCCTGTGACATTGGTGCCTACGTATCCCGATTTGCCGATGGAGGATGTCTATCCGCGAATTGAGGAGACGGATATCCGCGAACTGTATCTGCGACAGGTCGGCAAAGGTCGCGTCGCCTATTTCCCCGTAGACATCGACCGGACTTTCTGGCAGTTAATGGCCGATGATCATGCGCGTTTGCTACGCAGCACTATCGACTGGGCGCTGAATGAAGACCCCGTAGTCGATGTCAAGTGTCAGGGAGTGATGGATGTAGCCGTATGGCGTCAAAAAGATTCCATGACGGTGCATCTCGTCAACCTGACGAATCCGATGATGATGAAGGGTCCGTTTCGTGATATCTTCCCTGTCGATGCGACAGTAGATATACAAATACCTGATAATAGCAGCGTTAAGGCTGTCAAGTTGTTGTTTTGCGGGAAAACGCCGCAATATTCGATCAGGGGAAACAGGGTCTCGCTTTATGTGCCGCAAGTTCCTGATCATGAGATTGTGGCGATAGATTTGACATAATAATTAAATTATAATATGAAAATAGGATTTATCGGTTTGGGAATTATGGGTAAACCCATGTGTCGTAACCTGATTAAGGCCGGTTACGATATGGTGGTCATGGACAAAAACGATGACGCGAAAAAAGAGTTTGAAACGCAGGCCACTGTCGTTCAGACGTCTGCGAAAGTCGCATCGCAATCGGAAGTCGTAATCACCATGCTTCCCAATTCGCCTGATGTGAAAGATGTTGTGTTGGGCGACAACGGTATATTAGCAGGAGCCGTCAAAGGACTGACTGTGATT
>JAITMM010000088.1 GCA_031277335.1 Tannerella sp.
TCTTCGGACATCAGCTTGCCGTGGTCGATGCGCATCGGTAGCGACGGTTTTTCGCGCTCGAAGATACGCACAAGCTCGATGAGATGACCGCGTCCGGAGAGGTGCGATGCCTCGATGAAATTGCCTTCGTCATCGACGTCGGTGCTGCGTAAATGCACAAAACCGGTGCGCGACGCAAATTTACGCGCCATTTCGGGCAGTTCGTTGTGTGTACCCGCGCTCAGCGAACCTGCACAGAAAGCAATGCAATTGCACGGATTATCAACGGCTTGCAATATCAGGTCAATATCTTCGGCCGAAGTGACGATGCGCGGAAGTCCCAGCATCTGGTAAGGAGGGTCGTCGGGGTGGATGACCATTGTGATGCCGTATTTTTCGCAAACGGGCATGATTCGCTGCAAAAAATATTTCAGGTTGGCGCGAAGCGCGTCGCGGTCAATTCCGTCGTAAAAAGAAAGCATTTTTTTGAATGCGGCAACGGGATGCTCCTCGCCTTCACGGATATTGCCGTTGATAAACTTCTGTGTCTTAACGATTATCGTATCAATCAATTCATCTTTTTCGGCTTCCGTAATTGTCCCGGCTAATTTCCGTACCTTTTGCAACTCCTGTGCCGTATATTCTTTGCCGGCATACCGGCGTTCGAGGATATGGATGTCGAAATAGGCAAATTTGATCCGGTCGAAATAGAGCGTATACGAACCGTCGGGCATTTTACGCATCAAATCGGTTCGTATCCAGTCAATTACGGGCATAAAATTATAAGTGACCGTTCTTATTCCGGCCTTGCCAAGGTTTTCGAGGCTTTGTATGTAACGGTCTATCAACCCGTCGCGTTCGGAGCCGCCGTATTTGATGGCTTCGCTGACAGGAAGACTCTCTACCACAGACCATTGCAAGCCGTTCGCTTCGATGAAGTGTTTCAAGTCGAGTATCTTTTCCGGCGACCAGACTTCGCCGTTGGGCACATCGTACAATGCCGTAACAATGCCTTCCACACCGATTTGCCGCAACATCGACAACGTAATTTTATCGTTCTTTCCGAACCATCGCCAGGTTTTTATCAAGATAGGTTGTCTATAGTATTTAATCGTTAACTATCTAAGCTCCATTCGGATATATTCCGGCCATGACTCTCTGTCAGGCAATTTATAATCCTCGTCGAAAGGTTGTGTACCCTCACCGTTGTGATAGACGGCGACACGTTTTGTTCCGTTTTCGGTACTGCCGCCTATTCCGTTGATGACATTTTGTATCTGTCCGGGACCGCTGAACCGCGTCGTCACCATTTTTTCAATTTTCACATTCGGCTCATTGGGCGCTTCGTATCCGTTTTTCTTGTTTACGTAGCCATCCGTTCCGGTAAAAACCGCATAAGAGCCAAATCCTATGCCGTAAAATTCCTTGACGGTATTCGCTACTTTGAAAGCAGCAAACCCTTCGACCCTGTCGCCCTGACTTCTCCAACCGGCTTGGTTCGGCGGGTCGTAAGGCGGCTCGTTTTGAAGGAAATAGGCTCTGCCGCGATCTCCAAGCCACAGCACATCGTATTCCTGAAAATGCTCGGCAAATAGGGCATAGACGGTTACATCGTTGCCGGTAACGACCAGCCCGTTCCTGCACCTGTCTCTTAGCCAACGGGCTGCCCCTCCAGGCTGTGTGCCATGGTCGGCGCGCCACAACCAGAAATGGTCGCCTACCACGTTGTTGCTGTTGATTTGCATGGATGCCTGTACCTGAACGTTTTTGGACTGGACGCCGCCCACCCTGCACGTAATGTCCGACAACAATATGGGGTTGGCGGAATGGTCGGAGTCTGCGCCCTCTTCGCCGACGCGGATTTGATACGTTGTGCTATTGAACGAATCCATCAGGAGTCCGGCTACGATGATACCGTCCTTATCATCAACATAGATGCAACCCCAGGTGTTTTTTTCAGTCGGCTCGAGCGTGACCGATGCAATACCAGCGCCAAGCAAAATCGCATTGACCCTGTTTACCTGTATGGGGGCGTTCAAGGCGTAATGACCGGGTGTAAAGAACACGTTTTTACCGGCTTTCAGTGCTGCATTTATTTCAATGTCGGTATCGCCCTCCTTGGCCACATACCATTCCGTAAGCAAATCCTGCGTTTCTCCCTCACCCATATCTTCGGCAGACCATGAAATGCCCACCCTGTCCTTTTTCCATGCGGGTACAAATATTTTATATTCGCCATCGCCGTCTATGAACAGGAAAGGTTTTTCCCGGATAACAGGTGTTGCGGGAATATTCGAATTAACGTCATCGGCATCGGGAGCATGAATGCAGCCTTGCCATACCATGTTGTATGCGCCGCCCATGGAGCCTGTCCCCGGTGGAAACAAGGTGTTTCGGGTGTACCATTGCTGCTGACCTCCCCAATTGGGGCGCGATTCTGCTGTAAACCGGCTGTCGGATATATAACCGCCGCTGCCCCAAAAATTATTTGTACCGACGTCGGATATATACTTCGAGGTACTCTCTATCAACATTCTTCGTGCACTTGTCGACTGCGAAACAGTCCACGCGAAATCACGTTGCACCGTCACATTCTCCATCGAGCGCCAAAATGTACAGGTTGCATTGGCGCCACCCGATAAGTGGGGGCGCGTGAAAACCGAACCTAACCTGACTGCCCCGGGCGATTTGCCCAACCCGCCGATATGGGAATAGAACCCCAACTCAATAGAGTTTGCAGTAGGTGAGGATGCCGATCCTGTTCCTCCCGGGTCGTAGTTTCCGGGCTTAAAGTAGTAGGCCTGCCGTTTTACAGTCCACTCTCCGTTGTCTCTGCCTTGACCGGTAGTGCCGAAATGCGCGTTTATTTCAGATTTGGCTGTCTCGACGTCTTCATATTTCCTGTCGTAGAAATACATGTTATCGCCGAAAATCAGGTTTTCCAACGAAAGCGTTATCGTTGTCGAGCCGCGCGTGATCCGGTAATAGTTTTCGTACTTGTCTTCGTTTGGATTTGAATCAACAAATATTGTCTTCGATATACTACCGATTGAAATATAGTTTGTTGCAAGTCTACTGCCTCCTCTTGAAACGGTATAGTCACCCGACGTGCCGAACTCAGTCCATGACAGCGTCATGCTGTGGTTGTCTTTGTCGTAGACAATGCTATTGACCGTTTCAGCCACTTGAGCCGCTTTTCCGGCAGGCGGAGATGGCGTTGCAAAACCGCCTGCCGTAATCGCTAATACCGTAAAAACAATGATAATCCGTCTATTCATAAAAATTATCAACGTTTGCGCTTTTCCTCTAAATCCTTAAAATTCTACTGGTCGCTCCAATCCATCGCCGCCATGCGTTTATACTGATTATAACGCCATTTGGCATTGTCTTCGGCTGCAGTAAAGATTTCCGAGGCTTCTTTCGGATATTGCTGCAGCAATGAGGCGAAACGCACCTCGCTTTTCAGAAATTCGCCAAACTTTGACCAGTCAGGTTCCTTGCTGTCAATGATAAACGGGTTTTTGCCTTCGGCTTCCAGCGCCGGGTTGTAGCGCCACAACGACCAGTATCCGCATTTCACGGCATCGTCCATCTGCTCCTGCGCCTTGCCCATGCCGGCTTTCAGGCCGTGGCTGATACAGGGCGAGTAAGCGATGACAATCGACGGACCGTCGTAGGCTTCGGCTTCGCGGATGGCTTTGAGCGTTTGCCCCTGATTAGCGCCCATAGCGACTTGAGCCACATAGACATAGCCGTAAGTTGACGCCATCAGGCCCAAATCTTTTTTGCGTACCCTTTTTCCCGAAGCGGCGAATTTAGCGATGGCGCCCATCGGCGTTGCCTTGGAAGACTGTCCGCCGGTATTGGAATAAACCTCGGTGTCAACAACCAGAATATTAACGTTTTGACCCGAAGCGATGACCTGATCCAATCCGCCGAAACCGATGTCGTAAGCCCATCCGTCGCCCCCGATAATCCATTGCGAACGTTTACGGAAGAAACGTTTCAGGTCGAGCAGTTCCTTGCACAGCGTGCAGGCCGGACAGTCGCAATCGGCTTTCTCTCCGGCTGCCTTTTTGGCTTTTAAATCAGCAAGTTCCGTCGCGTATTCCGCACCTGCGTTTTCCATATATGCGATGCCGTCGTCGATATTCGCCATGCCCCATTCGAGGGCGGCGACATATTCTTCGGCCGCTTTCGTGCCTGCTGCGCCGCTGTCCTGCATATTGTCAAGCCATGCCTGGGCAGCATCTTTCACTCTTTGCTGCGTATATTCGATGGCTATCAATTCTTTCGTCTTTTCAACGACTCTTTCGCGCAGTTTTTCGCCGGCAATGTGCATGCCCAGCCCAAATTCGGCATTGTCTTCGAA
>JAITMM010000135.1 GCA_031277335.1 Tannerella sp.
TTAAGATGGACCTGTATAAGGATGAGGTATACGTCTTTACGCCCACCGGTGAACTGCTGAAATTAGGCAAGGGAGCCACGGTGCTCGATTTTGCTTTTGCGATACATTCAAAGATCGGCAGCAAATGCGTCTCAGGGAAGGTGAACGGCAAAAACGTCTCCATCAGGCATGTACTGCACAATGGCGATTCGGTCGAAATCGTCACCTCATCCTCCCAAAAGCCCAAACAGGACTGGCTGAACATCGTCACGACCACCAAAGCGCGTACAAAAATCCGTCAGGCGCTGCGTGAAGAATCGGCCAAAGCCGTCGAATTTGCCAAGGAACTGCTGCAAAGGCGTTTCAAAAACAGGAAAATCGACATCGACGAGGCTGTCCTGATGCATTATATCAAGAAAAAAGGCTTCAAGACGGTGACCGATTTTTACATCGAAATCTCCGAAGAACGGCTCGACATCGCACAAGTCATTGATGACTACCTCGAACTGAAACGCAAGGAGACGGAACCGTCCGAGACCTCGGAAGTCCGCAGCGCCGAACAATTTGTTACAACGAAAGTTACGGACGAAGTCGTCTCCAACCAGGACGTATTGGTGATCGACCGCAACCTGACCGGCATCGACTATAAATTGGCGAAGTGCTGCAACCCGATTTTCGGCGACCCTGTCTTTGGCTTCGTCTCGACGGGCGGCATCAAGGTGCACCGCACCAACTGCCCCAATGCCGGGCAGATGATCAGCCGCTTCGGCTACCGCATCATCCAGGCGCAATGGAGCGGCAAGGGCGGCGTCAATTATAGTGTGACATTACGCGTGATCGGCCTCGATGACATTGGTATTCTGACGAATATCACCTCCCTCATCTCCAAAGAAAACGGCACAACACTCCGCTCCATCAACGTCAACTCCGTCGACGGCCTCTTTCAGGGCGACATCACCGTGATGATCAGCGACACCTCCATGATGGAATCGCTTATCAAAAAAATCAAGGGCGTGAAAGGGGTTAAGCAGGTGATGCGGTTGTAATAACAAGAAAAGCCGTAGATACTATTCCTGCATATTCCATTGATGGGCGTCAATCAAATTTATATTGATTTTTTTGCCACCATTGTTTGTTAATTGACTTTGCAAGATTGTCAACTTCTGATTGAGCCAATTCATATTTTGCCGTTAACTCTTTATAACGCAGATAGTCCACCATGTCTTGCATTCGCTCGATATCAGATGTGAATGGAAAACGGATAATAAATTCGCTTGTTGTCCTTTCTATTGTCATAATATTTACAATAAAATCTTTGCAGCAAAGATACAACATTTTTTTATCGGCTATACAAAATGCAATTTTTTTCCCTGTTTTCTTAATAAAAGCGCTTTAAAGTCAGGCATTATCAATTTTTTTATATTTTTGCAGAAAAATATGCATCAATGAAAGAGAAAGGAATATACATTATATTTATTACAGTCTTCACCGTGTTGCTTGCCGGTTGCGGGAAGACGAAGGAGGCGAGGGCGCACTTGGCTGAGGCACAGGGGCTTTACGAGAATCAGAATTATGAAGCGGCGAAGCTGGAGATTGACAGTATTCGCATACTGTATCCGCAGGAAGTCGGCGTGTTGAAGGAAGCGCTTGTCTTGATGAGGCTGGTGGAACGTGGTCAGAGCGAGCGGAATATCGCTTTTTGTGACAGTTTGATGCCTATCCGGATGGAAGAGGCCGAGCAATTGAAGAAAGGATTCGTCTTCGAGAAAAACCCTGAGTATGATGATATTGGAAATTATATTTGGAAGCAGCTGACAATCGAGCGTAATGTGCAGCGGAGCTATGTGCGGTGCGGCGTCGATGAAAAGGGTGTAATGTATTTGGCCAGTGTGTATTATGGTAGCCGACCGCTCAACCATACCGGTCTGAAGCTGAGCGTTCCCGACGGGGCTTATGCCGAAACCGTTGCTGTCCCGTATGACGGCGGCATGAATTACCGTTTCAAGGACGAGGGCAACACGACGGAAGCCGTCACCTATAAAAGCGAGAAATGCATTGATGCCGTGAACTTTGTATATGGAGTGGGCGACAAAATACGTATCAAGGCCGAATATACCGGCGGCACGCCTTATACACTCTACCTGAGCGAAAACGATAAACTGGCCATCAAGGCGACCTTTGACCTGGCCTCCGTCCTGAGCGACATCGAAACCATGCGCGTCGAGAAAGAAAAATCAACACAGAAAATAATGTATCTCGACGAAAAGCTGAAAAACAATGAACAATGAATATTTATCAATGAATAATGAACAATTAATAATGAACAATGACCGGTTGGCTGCGATTGCAAATCGACGCAAGCTTTACCCGTTTGCAAATTAACGGAAACGATAACGTCTGTAAATCGGCGTCAGAACAATAATTTTTCTATAAATAACTCACCTGCAACTTATCAACCTGACCGCGAAGTGGTCATATATTTATAGGACGACGGTATGACGAAACCATACGACCCCGATGGGGTCGCATAAATCGAGGACGTCACAATTCTATAAATATATCATCCCTATGGGATTGACAAAAGACCGGAAACAGAAAAAAACGTGACGTTACAAACCGTATCTGCAAGTTTTTAATAAGAATTAACCTCCTAATAAAACGCTGTTTCATAAATTTTCATTTACTTTGCACCCCATAAAATAAAACGTGTTTATGGCACAGGAAGAAGTCTTTAAAAAAATCGTTTCGCATTGCAAAGAGTACGGATTTGTCTTCCCCTCTTCAGAAATATACGACGGGTTGGGAGCTGTATACGATTACGGTCAGAACGGCGTAGAATTGAAAAATAATATCAAGAAATATTGGTGGGACAGCATGACGCTGCTGAATGACAACATTGTAGGCATCGACTCCGCCATATTCATGCACCCCGAGATATGGAAAGCATCCGGCCATGTCGACGCCTTCAACGATCCGCTGATCGACAACAGGGACAGCAAAAAACGCTATCGTGCAGATACACTGATAGAAGAACATCTGGCAAAGATAGACGAAAAAATAGACAAGGAAGTCGAAAAAGCCGCCAAGCGTTTCGGCGAAGCATTTGACGAACAGCAGTTTCGCTCGACAAACGCCCGTGTGCTCGAAAATCAGGCCAAGCGCGACGACATACACGACCGCTTCTCGAAAGCATTGAATGCATCTGATTTTGAGGCGCTTCGCCAACTGATCATCGACTGCGAAATCGTCTGCCCCATCTCCGGGACACGCAACTGGACGGAAGTCAGGCAGTTCAACCTGATGTTCTCGACCGAAATGGGTTCGACGTCCGACGGCGCCATGAAGATTTACCTGCGTCCCGAAACGGCGCAAGGCATCTTCGTAAACTTCCTCAACGTCCAGAAAACGGGGCGTATGAAGATCCCGTTCGGGATTGCCCAGATAGGCAAAGCCTTTCGCAACGAGATAGTAGCCAGGCAGTTTGTCTTCCGCATGCGCGAATTTGAGCAGATGGAGATGCAATTTTTCGTGCGTCCCGGCGAGGAACTCGGATGGTTTGCCCAATGGAAGGAGACGCGGATGAAATGGCACAAGTCACTGGGGATGGGCGATCACAAATACCGCTTTCACGACCACGACAAGCTGGCGCATTATGCCAATGCCGCCACCGATATCGAGTTCGAGATGCCGTTCGGATTCAAGGAAGTCGAAGGCATTCACAGCCGTACGGACTTCGACCTGAGCCAGCATGAGAAATATTCCGGCAAAAAGATGCAATACTTTGACCCCGAGCTGAATCAGAGCTATACGCCCTACGTCATCGAGACGTCCATCGGCGTAGACCGCATGTTTCTCAGCCTGTTGTCCGGCGCCTACTGCGAAGAAACGCTCGACGACGGCGAGACGCGGGTCGTGCTGAAACTGCCGGCTGCACTGGCGCCTGTCAAGCTGGCCGTGTTGCCATTAGTGCGCAAGGACGGCCTCCCCGATAAGGCGACGGAGATCATGCAGCTATTGCGCTTCGATTTCAGCTGCCAATATGACGAAAAAGATTCTATCGGCAAGCGCTACCGCCGTCAGGATGCCATCGGAACGCCTTATTGCATCACGATCGACCATGACACATTGACAGACAATTGCGTGACGATCCGCTTCCGCGACACGATGCTGCAGGAACGCGTCCCCGTCGAACAACTTCATGGAATTGTCGCCGAAAAGGTGAGTATGAGGAACTTATTACAAAAATTAACATGAAAAAATATACATTATTTATCGGTTTGATTGTGACCGCACTGCTTGTTGCGGCGTGCAGCAAGGACGAAACAGACCCTACGCTGGAAACATGGAAGCAGCAAAACGAACAGGCATTTACCGGATTGGCCAATAATCCCGAATACACCCGTTTAAGCATGCCGGGCGGCGTCGGCAATATCTATTACCGTGTGCTTCAGGAGGGTGACGGCAAGCGGGTTTATTACAATAGTCGGGCAGAGGTTTATTACAAAGGGTGGTATGTCGTTACGAATCAGGATAGAAAAGTCAATGCAGGCGATGTGTTTGATCAAAGGCTTTTTGACGATGGTGAAACGTTTAAATTAGCTGTCAGTCAAGCTGCAACAGATAATATTCAATATGCGACCGTAATCAATGGTTGGAACCTTGCCTTGCAATATATGGTCGAAGGAGATAAATGGGAAGTATGGATTCCTTACCAGCTTGCTTATGGTGAAAATGGCAATGCGTCGATTCCCGGTTACACGACCTTAGCTTTCGAAATCGAACTGATCAAAGCCATTGACCCTGATGAATTTGATTCAACGACCGGCTCTTCAACGGATGATTCTTCGGGCATCATATTTTGATTCTTACTACTATTATTATTAATAACGATGGAACAGGATTTTTTTTACGACGATGACGAGGCCGTCAAGTTTATTCAAAACTATCTGCCTCAGGAGCTAAAAGGGAAATTCAGCGATGACGACATCAACTACATCATAGACCTGATGTACGAGTTTTACGAATCAAAAGGATTTTTCGACTCCGAAAACGATGATGACGAAGTAGTTGAATTTGAAGAAGATGAGATGATTCAATTCGTATTCAAAAATGTGAAAAGAGACAATGTCGCTCAATTTACCGAAGAAGAAATTGCATTAATCATACGCGGTGAATTGGCTTATTGCGACTCGAAAGATTTCTTTGAATAGACGTTTCGGGCAACATCTATTCAAAGGTTCAAGGTTCAAAGTTCAATGATTCACAATACATTACCAATTGTCAATTGTCAATTGTCAATTATCAATTACAATCCGTCAATTGTCAATTATCAATTGCCCGGTTGGATTTGGATTATATGCGTCATTCTCGTTTTATCCGCCTGCAAGACAAGCCAACCTGCCGCCTCCACAAAACCGTCCATCGCCGCCATCAGCGCCAGGCAACATCGTGATTTGGAGGCCATCCTGCCTGTCGGCGCCATCGTTGAACCTGTCAACTACGGCGATGCTTTGAAGGTGATTATCAATTCGAAACAACTGTTTTTACCCAATTCAAACACCCTCACGCCCAATGCAAACAATATGTTGCGAAAATTGGCCGAACATCTCAAAAAATATCGTGCCTCAACGGTCAGGATCAACGGATTCACTGACAATTCCGGCAACGTCAACTATAATCAGATATTAACCGAAAGGCGTGCACAGCGTGTTTACGACTATCTCTGCGAACAGGGAGTAGTTCCGTCGCGTATGTATTTCGAAGGCAAGGGAATGCGTGAGCCGGTGGCAAGCAATAATTCGGCTGAAGGACGCGAGCTGAACAGGCGGATAGAGATTATGATTTACGGCATTGCCACAAGCACGAGATGACATGCCGGCAGGATTTTGAGCATTTGCATCAGGTCGCGTACAATAAAAAGGCAGGATGATGAGTTCTTTATAAGGCAGATATCTCTAAAAGCGCGACACCAACCGACAGCAAATCGACATTCGGCAGATAGGAATATTTTATATATAAGACTGACATGCAAAACGATACGGAATTATTTAAGGAAGACGTGAAGAAAGCCTGCGAGATACTTCGCCGCGGCGGCATCATTCTTTACCCCACCGATACCATTTGGGGAATCGGTTGCGACGCTGCAAATGAATCGGCCGTCGAACGTATCTATGCTCTGAAACAGCGCATTGACCATAAAGCCATGCTGATTTTGATAGACAGTCCGGCGAAATTGGCCGGCTACGTGTCCGATGTGCCGCCCATTGCGCTCGATTTAATCGACGTATCGGACAAACCGCTGACCATCATCTATCCTTATGCCAAAAATCTGGCTCTTAATCTGTTGGGAGAAGACGGCAGCGTGGGCATCCGGGTCACCCATGAAAGGTTTTCGCACGAGTTATGCAACATGTTTCGCAAACCGATTGTCTCTACATCCGCCAATATCAGCGGTTTGCCATCACCCGGACGGTTTAGCGAAGTAGATGAAGCAGTCAGGAACGGAGTGGACTACGTCGTCCGCTACCGGCAGGGCGAAACGGCCAAAGCCAAGCCGTCGTCCATCATCAAACTGAACGCCGACGGCAGCATCAAGATTATCAGGGAATGAACAGCGCAAGACAAACGGCCAAATATGTAATTACGGATTTCCTGGTGGCAGCCGTAGTGTGGATGTCGCTGAATATCATTCGATACCATGAAGTGGCTCAATATGAGGGATTTCATTCGTTAGGTTCTTACCTTCTTTTCAACCAGGTGCTCAAGGGCGAAATTCTAATCCCTCTCTTTTGGCTTATACTTTATTATTTCTCAGGCTATTACAATAGACCGTTCAGGAAATCGCGCCTCGATGAATTGTTCAATACGTTTATCACCGTGACCATTGGCGTCGTTTTTGTCTTTTTCGTGGTCGTGCTGGACGACTTGCCTGATTCTTTCCAGATTTACTACACCGTCTTTTTTGCCTATTTCGTGATGCAATTTTTTGCGACTTATGTCTGTAGATACCTGATTACAAGCCATGCACTGCGCAAAGTGGAACGCCGTGAATGGCTGACCAACGCATTGGTGATCGGAGTGGGCAAGCAGGCAGTCCTGCTAAGCGACGAATTGAAGAAATTGGGATACCGCATCATGGGCTTTGTCAATGCGGAAAACGGCGCAAAACCGGCTTTCGGACACGATGGAATCGTTGGAAACTTGGATGATTTGGGGCGTCTGATCCCTGCGCTGTCAGTCGATGAATTGATTGTAGTGCCTGATTCTCATGCTGATGAGGACACCATCCGCCTGCTTTACTCCCTTTATCACTTTAACCTGCCCATCAAGGTCAGGATTGAAAAAAGCAACCCGCTCTTTCGCGCCGAAATAAAGTCCATCCATGGCATTCCGCTGGTAGACGTCACGATGAACAATTTTTCGGATGCCGGCAAAAACATTAAGTATGCGATGGATAAAATACTGTCCGTTTGCTTCTTGATACTCTTCTCGCCACTTTATCTCTATCTTGCCGTCCACGTGAAGCTCAGCTCCCAAGGCCCTGTTTTCTTCCGGCAGGAACGCATCGGTTACAGAGGCAGACCGTTTATTATCAATAAGTTCAGAACGATGTATATCAATCCGGAAAACAATGGGCCGTTACTGACGGAGAAAGACGACCCGCGCGTGACACCATTCGGCAGATTTTTAAGGAAATACAGATTGGACGAACTGCCGCAATTTTGGAACGTGCTGATCGGGGAAATGTCGCTCGTCGGGCCGCGTCCCGAGCAACGCTATTATATTGACCGGATTGTCAAAAAAGCGCCCTATTATTACCTGCTGCACAACGTGCGCCCCGGCATCACGTCGTGGGGCATGGTGAAATACGGATATGCCGATACGGTAGAAAAAATGATTGAGCGACTGAACTATGATATTATGTATTACGAGAATATGTCGCTTACACTCGATATTACAATTCTGATTTATACGGTTAGGACGGTATTTACGGGAAAAGGGATTTGAACAATGAATAATGAATAATGAACAATGAACAATTAACATTGAACATTAAACTTTGAACATTAAACTTTGAACATTGAACTTTGAACATTGAACAACATTAAAAATGGATTTAAACGACCGTTATTATAAAATCTTGCTTTGGTGCAAGAGCCATATCAAAGAGCGGACATTCATCTTGATTGTCAGCCTCTTGATAGGGATTTGCACCTCGATAGCGGCTATTATATTAAAACAATTGATTCATTTCATCCAGCAACTGCTGACAGCCCATCCGCAGGGAGGCGTCAATTTCTGGCTGCTGATATATCCTGCCATCGGCATTCTTCTGGCCGGACTTTTCGTCAAATACGTTGTTCGCGACGACATTAGCCATGGCGTCACACAAATCCTGTTTGCCATCTCCCAGCGTAAAAGCCGCATTAAGACTCATAATATATGGTCGTCGATTGCAGCCAGTTCAGTGACGATCGGTTTTGGCGGTTCTGTCGGGGCCGAGGCGCCCATCGTCCTGACGGGTGCGGCCATAGGGTCGAATCTCGGACGCCTGTTTCGCATGGAGCAAAAGACGCTGATGCTGTTGGTCGGATGCGGCGCCGCCGGAGCTATTGCCGGCATCTTCAAAGCGCCGATTGCCGGGCTTGTCTTTGTGATAGAGGTGTTGCTGCTTGATTTCACGATGACCTCCATCCTGCCGTTGCTTGTCTCGTCGGTCACGGCTGCCACAGTATCGTATTTTTTCACCGGCACGGAGGCCATGTTCAAATTCACACAGACAGAGGCCTTTGAGATGGCACGCATCCCTTTCGTGCTGCTTTGCGGCATTTTCTGCGGGATGATTTCGCTCTATTTCACTCGCGTCATGAACGCCGTGGAAGACTTCTATCGCAAGTTGAATACCCCGTGGAAGAAGTTTGCCGTTGGCGCAGTGACCTTGAGCGTGCTGATTTTCCTTTTTCCGCCCTTGTATGGCGAAGGCTACGACACCATCGAGTCATTATTGGCAGGTCAATTCCTGTCGTTCATGGAGAACAGCGCCTTTTCGGGAATGAAAGACATGTATTGGGGCATCGTTATCTTCCTGGGACTGATTCTGTTGACCAAGGTCTTTGCCACAAGCGCCACGAATGGCGGCGGCGGATGCGGCGGCATTTTCGCGCCCAGCCTGTATCTCGGCTGTATCGCCGGTTTTGTTTTTGCCCATGCGTTAAACTATTTCGGCATCTTCATTTACTTGCCTGAAAAGAATTATGCGCTGCTGGGCATGGCCGGAGTGATGGCCGGCGTCATGCATGCCCCGCTGACAGGCGTCTTTCTCATTGCCGAACTGACAGGCGGATATGACTTGTTTCTGCCCCTGATGCTTGTCTCGATGAGCTCCTACGCCACAATCATCGCATTCGAGCCTCACAGCATCTACACGATGAGGCTTGCAAAAAAGGGGACGCTGCTGACGCATCACAAAGACAAGGCCGTGCTGACACTGCTGAAAATTGAAAATGTGCTTGAGACGGATTTCCAGGTTGTTAGGCCCGATATGACTTTGGGTGATGTGGTCAATGCCATCACGCACAGTTCACGCAGCATCTTTCCTGTGGTAGAAGAAAACGGAAGGTTATTGGGATTGGTTCTGGAAGACAACATACGCAATATCATGTTTCGTCACGAACTTTACGACAGGTTTCATGTCAAAAAAATCATGATCTCACCTCCTGCCATTATCTCGTCGGACATGTCTATGGAGAAGATTATGAGACTTTTTGACGATACGAAAGCGTGGAACTTGCCGGTCGTGGACAGCGAAGGGCGATATATCGGTTTTGTTTCCAAATCGAAGATTTTCGGTGCCTACAGGGAAGTACTTGTGGATACGCTTTCGGGGGAGTGATTTTTTTAGTTGTCAGTTTTCAGTTTTCAGTTGTTAGTTTATAGTTTTCAGTTTTCGGAGATTTTAGTATGAAAAGAGAGATACGGATCATATTTATGGGTACGCCGGAATTTGCGGTAGTAAGTTTGCGGACATTGGTAGAGAATGATTATCAGGTAGTTGCTGTTGTCACAACACCCGATAAACCGGTCGGGCGTCATGGCAGCGTGTTGCAAGGCAGTCCGGTGAAAGAATATGCCCTGTCCATGGGACTACCCGTCCTGCAACCCGAACGGCTGAAAGATGAAGCATTTATCGAAGAATTGCGTGCCTTCAAGGCTGACCTTCAGATTGTTGTAGCCTTTCGCCTCCTGCCCGAAGCCGTATGGGACATGCCACGATTCGGCACGTTCAACCTGCACGCCTCACTGCTGCCTCAATACCGGGGCGCCGCACCCATCAACTGGGCTGTAATTCACGGAGATAAAGAAACGGGCGTGACTACATTCTTCCTGACCCACGGGATAGATACCGGAAAAATCATCCTTCAACACCGTGTCGCCATCGAAGACACCGACAATGCCGGAACAGTGCATGACCGATTGATGATCACCGGAGCGGATCTGGTACTGCAAACAGTCGATTTAATCATTGAACATCAAGGAAATATAAATACCATTCCGCAGGAAAAACTTTACTTAGACGCATCATTACTGCGTCCTGCACCGAAACTCTTTAAAGACACATGCCGCATCGACTGGCATCAACCCGCATCAACCATCCACAATTTTGTACGCGGCCTGTCCCCCTATCCGGCCGCATGGACCGAATTGGAAATGCCCGACGGCACTTTGCAACAAATGAAAATCTATGAAACTGCTGTATACTTCGATTCAAAAATCCTTTCATCGCCATTGAACGCCAAGCCCTCCGATTCAACATACAAATCATTGCCACCCGGCTCAATCATCGCCGACTCAAAAACATTTTTGGCCATTTCCACCGCCGACGGAATTATTCGTATACTCTCCGTTCAGATGTCCGGCAAAAAACGCCTGCCCATTTCAACATTCTTAAATGGTTTCAAAACCGGTCTACAAGGTTTGAAAGTAAAATAACGTCAACTTTTTTTCAAATATAAATTCAACTGTTAAAAAATATTTTCATTCTGTAAACTTGGAAAAAACAATCATTTCTTGTAATTTTGCAGCCGAAATAAAACGGCAAAGAGATGAAAGCAAGCGAAGTTCCGCAGGATTTGAAATATTTTGAGAATAAGGTGGTTCGAGATTTGGCGTATGCTGTCGATGAGGAAGGACACTATACAAGCATCGTCAGCGACGGCTGGGAGGTGAAAAACGACATGCTGGGCATCGTCTGGGAGGATATCCTGGAGGAATGTGAGCCTGTCCGCCAACAGGTGCTGGCCAAAAAACTCAGCCCCATCGCCTACCACATGAAGCGCAACTTGCAGGACATTGCCATGCTTTCTGCCTATTCCGGTATTCCTAAACGAAAGATAAAGAAGCATTTGCAATACGATGAATTTGAAAAGCTGGACGACGCCACGTTGCAACGTTATGCCGAAGCATTGCGCCTCACCGTCAGAGAATTAAAACAAGTGAATTGATGGAGTTGAATATTGAACACCGAACCGCCGCACATTGTGAAAATGGAGTGACGGCCTCTCTGTTAAGATTTTACGGATATGACTATTCCGAGCCGCTTATATTCGGACTGTCAGGCTCGTTATTCTTTGTCAATCTGCCTTTTATCAAGTTAGCCGGGTTTCCGGTCGTCTCGTTTCGGGCGTTGCCGGGATTTATTTTTGCGAGGGTAATGCGGATATTGGGATTCAGGACACGGCAAAGAATATTTCTAAGTAAACGCAACGCAGAGAAGAAGTTGGATAGTCTGCTCGACAAAGGGTTCCCGACCGGAGTCGTTGTCGGAATGTATTACCTGCCCTATATGCCCATCGAATACCGTTTTCATTTTAATGCGCACAACCTGTGCATCTTGGGATACGATAAGGAAGGCTATACCGTCAGCGACCCTATCGCAATCGAGAAAGTCAAGCTCTCGCGAACCGACATGTTGCGCGCCCGTTTTGCCAGAGGCACCTATCCGCCCTTCGGCCGACTATACTGGATCACGGCGCCACCGAAAAAACAGCCGGACTTGAATCTGCTGGTACGCAAGGCGATACGTAAAAATTGCTTCCGGATGCTTCATCAGCCGGGACCGGTGCAGTGGGTCGGCGTGAACGCGTTTCGCTACATGGGGAAAAACATTCCCCGCTTCCCTGCGAAATACGGTAATAGAAAGGCAGCCTTGTACTTAGCTCAAATCGTCAGGATGCTGGAAGAGATCGGAACGGGTGGCGCCGGATTCCGTTTCCTCTATGCGGCATTTCTGCAGGAAGCCGCCGGGATCACAGGCATCGCCGCCTTGAACGACTTTTCTACGCGAATGACTGCCATCGGCGACCAATGGCGCGTCTTTGCAGCCGATGCAGCTCGTATCTGTAAAAACCGCGCATCTGAAAATGTTGACTATCAGACAATCGGCGATAGCCTCAAGGAAATAGGCAGACAGGAAGAAGCCTTCTTTACAGAGCTGGAAAAAGTGGTTAAACAATGATTATACGAACATGTAATTCCGCATCCGGTGCGGAATTACGATTCGGCGGCAACATTGAATTTTTGAATCTTTGAATTATTGAATCTTTGAATCTTTGAATCTTTGAATATAATAACAATAAATAATCTTCACAAAACCTACCGTGGCGCCCCCTGTGCGTCGGTTTGCGGATTGACGCTCAACGTCGGGAAAGGCGCTTTCTTCGGATTGTTGGGGCCGAATGGCGCCGGAAAGACGACGACGCTCTCCATCCTGTGTGGCCTGCGAAGTTATGACAAAGGCTCCATCACCATCGCCGGAATGGAGTTGGAGCATAACCTGAAACGTATCAAGCCGCTCATTGGCGTTGTGCCACAGGACATTGCGTTATACCCCGAATTGACTGTGGAAGAAAATCTTCGATTTGCCGGACATATCTATTCGCTTCCCGACAAATTATTGAACGCACGTATCGACAATTACTTGCAACTCTTCGGATTAACCGGTCACAGACGGAAAAAGACAAGCTACCTCTCAGGCGGAATGAAGCGCCAAGTCAACCTGATTGCAGCATTGCTGCACCGGCCCGAGATACTGATTTTGGACGAGCCTACCGTAGGAGTAGACGTGCAGTCCCGCCGCACTATTGTGGACAACCTCCTGCAAATCAACAGTGAAGGCATCACAGTCATCTATACATCCCACGATATGCACGAAGCTGAACAACTGTGCACTTTCGTTTCGCTCATGAACGAGGGAAAGATTGTCTGTGAAGGCATTCCCTCGGAATTGATCGCCAACGAAAACGTCGCCTCCCTCGAACAGTTGTTCATTTCCAAGACAAGCGGTATAAATGAAGCAATTAATATCTTATGAAACGTTTCAAGGCTCTACTTTACAAAGATTTCCTGTTGCTTGTCCGCGACTTTTGGGGCTTGACGCTGCTTTTCGTCATGCCCTGGGCACTCGTTTTGCTGATGACCTACCTGCAGGACAGCACCTTCCGGACGCTTGATGAAACTCGCATCCCTGTCTACCTGCTGAATGCCGACCGTGACTCGCTCGGTGACATGATCAGCCGGCAACTGCACGCCGGTTCCATCTTTGAAATCCATACCGATATAAAAGGCAAATCATTGACAGAAAAGGAAGTAGAAGAACACGTTGCCAAAGGCGATTTTCTGATGGGCATCATTATTCCCGAACAATCGACCCAACACCTGCGCTCATCGGTCAGCCGCATCATAGACCAAGCATTCACAGGCATTTCCTCCCCCTACCCTTCCGAACCGCTCACTATCAAGATATTAATAGACCCGACAACAAAAAGCTCCTTCCGCACATCGTTGGCCGCAGCCATGAAAGAAAATGCGTTAGCCATACAGAACAAACTGCTCTTCAGGGAAATCAACAAACAGGTTAATCAACTGACACCTATGCCAGTAAACCTGAATATTGACACCGGCGGCATGATCGCCATTCAGGAATCTTACGCACAGTCGACCGATGCAAAAATTATCCCCAACTCTACCCAGCATAATGTACCGGCATGGAGCATGTTCGCTATCTTTTTCATTGTTATTTCGTTGGCCGGCAATATGATACGTGAGCGTGAAATAGGATGTTACAACCGGCTGATGACCATGCCCTGCTCGTTTCATCTCTATCTGCTCAGCAAAATATGCATTTATCTGACCGTATGTCTATTACAATTATGCCTGATGATTGTCACAGGCATGTATCTGACGCCGCTCATCGGTCTCCCCGCCCTGAAATTGGGGCATAGCATATTGGCGTTGTGTATCGTGTCTGCTGCCGCCTCACTGGCTGCCATCGGCTACGGCTTGGCCATTGGCAGTCTGGCACGTACCAACCAGCAAGCCAGCGTCTTCGGCGCTGTCTCCGTTGTTATACTGGCTGCCATCGGCGGAGTGTGGATCCCCACCTTTATCATGCCCCATTTCATGCAGATAATCAGTCGTATATCACCGTTAAACTGGGGATTGAACGGCTTTAACGACCTGTTTGTGCGCGATGCCGGCACGATGGCCGTGATGCCGTATATCCTGGCGCTCCTGCTCTTTTTTTCAATTACCCTCATCATCTCTTATTGGATGAACCGCAGACGAAGGGTGATATAACATTAAATATATGTATGTTGACTTTAAAACTATTTAGAACAATTCTAAATTATCAAAATTAGCTATTTTTAACAAAATATTTTGACAAGTAAAAATGCATTAATATATCTTTGTGAAAAATTTAAGCCCCCTTATACTTTCTTGTATAAGTTCAAGCCACTTTTTAGTGGCTTATTTTTATTTATACTGCAATGGCAGAAAGAGTTACTTTTTACGTTGATGGTTTCAATTTATACTATGGATTGAGAGGGAAAAAGCGTATTGACAAAAAATGGAAATGCGCTTACTGGATAGATATTGTAAAGTTGTTTGCACAATTTTTAAGTCCCAGCCAAATACTTGAAAAAGTTGTCTACTTTACAGCATCTCCGTTAAATCCCGATAAAAGCAATAGACAAGGTGCATTTCTGAATGTCAACAAATTATTGAATGGTAATAGATTTGAGGTCATCAGAGGAAAATATTTAAGAAAAATTATTGAATGCCCAAACTGTAAATTCGCTATATCCCGACCTGAAGAAAAAAAGACAGATATAAATGTGTCTATTAGAATAATAAGCGACTGCATGGAAAACAAAACTGATGTTATTGTTCTTGTAAGTGGCGACAGCGACATGTTACCGATTTTGGAATTTATTCACAAAAAATATCCGGAAAAGAAGATCAGGGTGTATTTTCCTCCAACCGTTTACAGCGCGGAGTTAAAAAACAATGTGAAAAGCC
Organism: Tannerella sp.; assembly: GCA_031277335.1. Taxonomy (GTDB): domain Bacteria; phylum Bacteroidota; class Bacteroidia; order Bacteroidales; family Tannerellaceae; genus Tannerella. The sequence goes on from JAITMM010000135.1 coordinate 15,337, forward strand.
ATAATGGTAAAATCGTTTTTCTTGAAAACAACTTCAATAAGTTCGAGAACAGCATTATGCCTGATTCTGTAACAAAAAATGGGAAAACATATTTTATTCCAGAAAAATGGAAAATAAACTAAAAAAACGCATTCACTTTTATATGTAGAAAATGTATTATATTTAGTTTTATTTTAACACAATAATAACAATACAATAATAAAACGCCAAAAATTCAAATGTTTTAGCTTACTAATAAAACCAAATGAAAAAAACAATTTTACTCACCATGATGGCAGTATGCGCCATCACCGTTTCGGCGCAGATGGATACGCCCGATCATTGGGTGATCATGCCCGAAAAAACGTACGATTACATCGTG
>JAITMM010000132.1 GCA_031277335.1 Tannerella sp.
ATCACTGAATTACAGATTGCTAAGCTGATGTTTCCCATCGGTCGTCTTTTAAAACGCGAAGTTAGGGCTATTGCAGCATCTGAAAATCTGCCAAGTGCTCAACGCAAAGATAGCCAGGGTATTTGCTTTTTAGGAAAAATCAATTATAACGATTTCATCGAGCGTTACCTCGGCAAGAGACCAGGTGAAATTGTTGAACTGGAAACCGGCAAGGTCGTAGGGACGCATCACGGTTATTGGTTTCACACTATCGGACAGCGCAAAGGCTTGGGAATGAGTGGTGGGCCCTGGTTTGTAATCAGGAAGGACATCGAGCGAAATATCATATACGTATCGAATGGCTACGACCCGGAAACGCAATACGGGAAAACGATTTGTATGCAAAGATTTAATTTTATTACAGAGGATATCTGGGGGCAATTTGCTGACGGAAAGGAGATTACTTTTAAAGTTCGTCATACGCCCGAATTTACGAATGGGAAAATTTATCGTGCCGGAGATGCATTCCGAATTGAAAGCGATGAAAAGATTCAGGGAATCGCCCCCGGTCAATTCGCTGTGGTATATGATAAAAGCCGCAAGTTATGTATCGGAAGCGGGATGATAGTATAGTTGACGGTTATCAGTTTTTAGAAAAAATTTATTTGATTGTATAGAGTGAACTAATTGATTCATCATTACATACGCGTCGGATGGCTTCTGCAAAAAGGCTTGAAACGGTCAGTATGTTGGCTTTTTTAGTTTTCACATGATAAGGAATTGAGTCTGTGAATATTATCTCAGATAAAGCCGACTTATCAATTAGCGACGAAGCCGGGTCGGACATGACCGCATGGCTGCACATGGCTCGAACGGATCTGGCGCCGTTGGCAATCATTAAATCGGCAGCTTTTGTAATGGTGCCGGCCGTATCTACGATATCATCAATCAATAAAACGTCTTTATCAGTCACGTCTCCGATGACGCGCATCTCATCTATCTCATTGGCTTTCTGACGTGATTTGTGGCAGATAACCATTGGAACACCTAAATGTTTGGCATAATTGTTGGCACGTTTTGTGCCGCCGACATCAGGCGTTGCTATCAGAAGGTTATCCAAAGGCAACGTATTCTTGATATAATCGAGGAAGACAGTGGAAGCATAAAGATGGTCTACAGGTACATCGAAAAAGCCCTGAATCTGATCGGCATGTAAATCCATAGTAATAAGCCTTTTAATTCCAGCCACTCCTAAAATATCAGCTACAAGTTTGGCTGCAATCGATACGCGCGGTTTATCTTTGCGATCTTGCCTTGCCCATCCGAAATAAGGCAGTACTGCTATAATTGAATTTGCAGAAGCACGTTTTGCAGCATCCATCATCAATAGCAGCTCCATTAAATTATCGGAGTTGGGATTGGTGGACTGTACTAAAAAGACATCCTTGCCACGAATGGATTCATCGTACCAGACAGAAAATTCTCCATCGGCAAACCGATTAATAATCATTTTTCCTAACGGACAACCTAAACTTTCGCAGATTTTTTCTGCCAAGTATAGTGAATTTGTTCCTGAAAAAACCAAAAAAGGCTTGTTGGTGCTCATACCTTTATTTATTTTGAGTAAATGACTTTGCAAAAGTATAAAATTATTATAAAATGCATGTCAATTTTTTCCTATTGAAAGAATATTTTCATTAAGAGGCATTCATTGTTTTGACTTTTTCGGCCACTTCTTTCATCAGCCATTTTGGAGTAGAAGTAGCTCCACATACCCCCACGGTGTGTATTTCGGGTGGTAAGGGAGTGACAATCTCGGATGCCTGAGTAATAAAGACGGAATGAGGATTTGCTTTTTTACATTCCTCAAAAAGCATTTTCCCGTTTGAACTTTTCTCGCCTGCTACAAAATAAATCCAGTCGTGATTGGAAGCAAACTGTTTAATATTCGGCAAACGGTTGGCAACCTGCCGACAAATTGTATCATAATACTTAAATTGAACGCCCGGTTGGATACGACTGTTTATTATTTCAACGATTTGTCCGAAACCGTCAAGAGATTTTGTCGTTTGAGAAAAGAGTGTTATATCTTCCTTGAAATCAATTTGGCCCAAATCTTCAGGACTTTCGATCACAATTGCTGAGCCGTAGGTTTGCCCTACTAATCCATTGACTTCGGCATGACCTTTTTTCCCATATATAACTAATTGAGTCTTTTTGCCTTTAGTGTCCTGATAACATTGATGGATGCGTCGTTGAAGTTTTAATACGACGGGACACGTGGCATCCACAATCTTAATATTGTTTTGTTGCGCTAAAAGGTAGGTGGACGGAGGTTCACCATGAGCGCGCAACATAACTGTGCAATCTTTAAGATTAGAAAAATCTATATGCTCTATTGTCTTGAGACCCAATGATTTTAGGCGTTCCATTTCGAGGTTGTTATGTACCAGATCCCCTAACGCCAATAATTCGGATGCATCATTCAGTTCTCTTTCGGCACTCTCAATGGCATTGACTACACCAAAACAAAATCCTGAACCACTGTCTATTGTAACTTTAATCATATTCATTAATTTTTGCTATGACAATTTGAAATTGTCTAAATAACCATTCCTGCTGTTCATCAACTGTCAACAGGGAATTATCTAATTCTATGGCGTCATCCGCCTTGCGCAACGGGCTGTCTTTCCGAGTAGTATCTATCTTGTCGCGTTGCATTACATTATACAGAACTTCTTCAAATGAGACATCCTTGCCTTGTGAACGCAATTCGTCGACACGACGTTGTACCCGGATTTCCGCAGAAGCCGTAACAAATATTTTAAGTTCTGCGTCAGGAAATACTACCGTTCCAATATCACGTCCGTCCATGACAATCGATTTCCTCTTCCCTAACTCCTGTTGCTTGGTAACCAGAAACTTGCGTACAAAACTTAAAGCAGCCACCTGACTGACCCTGTTGGCCACCTCCATGCTTCGGATGTTGGTTTCTATATTTACACCGTTTAGGAACGTTTCGGTTTGCCCTGTTACATTATTGACATTTAGGGATATATCGAGAGATTGAATCATTTTGCACAATCTATCTTCATTTAGTATCTCTTGTTCGAAAAAACCGTGTTGAAGTGCGAAAAAGGTTACGGCACGATACATGGCGCCACTATCTATCCATTTATAATTTATTGTTTTAGCCAAATTTTTAGCCATCGTACTTTTTCCGCACGATGAAAACCCGTCAACCGCGACTATAATTGTTTTCATAAGACATTACAAATTAATCAATTCCATCATCTAAACGATTTTTAAGGTATAAGCATGAGTCATATTCTAAGGAGCAATCGGCGCCAATGATTTTGAAATACTAAGCATAAGAGAAAGCGCCGAAGGATGATATTGCGCCACAGAAGCGCCAACATCAAATCCTGAAACTCTGAATCCGCCGCCAACAGAAAAGCCACCCAGACCATTACCAGTCGTAAGTTTCATATCCATATTTATTTTAGGATTGAACCCGATTCCAACCCAAAAATTAGAAGAAGGGATAAAGTCAACTCCTAAAACAAGATGCTTGAACAACGTGTTGCTAAATGAATCATCGAGCGTTATCATGTTTAAATTCTCATCAATATAGCTAAACTTCCATTGTGTCAAATACATAGCAGTGACTGACAGCCGTAGTGGAGCATGATTCATTTTTTTAGTCAGCCCCATCTGGATATCCCAGGGTAATTTTTCCCTACGCGAATCGTAAGATTTCAATTGAGCCCCGATATTTTTCAAAACTAAACCAAACGAGAGTTCCTTTTCAGCGTCAAAATAGCTCAAACCGGCATCTACTGCAAGACCGAATGATGAATATTCCGCAAAACCTGAATAAAGCATTTTGAAAGAAAACCCTCCGCGCCATTTCTCCGATAAATCGTGCGAATAAAACGCATTGATACTCACATTCTGCGGAGCAAAATTACCAAGTATGACATTTTCGGCAGACACCTCCTTCATCGATCCGAAGTTGAAATAAACAATCCCCAACCCGTATGCTCCCCGCTCTCCGACGTTCTTAGTGTAGATAGCGCTACCTGCGTGAATATCTGCAATATAATTCATATAATTAAGGTTGACCATCCCGTTCATTTCACCACCCAACAAAGCAGGATTATGAAAGACCAGCGATGGATCGCGTTCTATCAGCGAAACCGATTGTCCACCCAATGCATTAGCGTGAGAAGACGTCGGAAGTCGAAGAAAAGAAAAAACAGAATTGCCTTCCTGTGCTGACAGCGACAAGGAAAACAGCAATGCTAAACCTGTTAATTGTATATAAATCTTCATTTTGAACAACATTCACAACATCTATATTCTCGGAAAGAGAAAATAAGTTGCAATATAAATAACGGTAAAAAACGGAAAAAGGTATATAAACCGGTTTCTCACCTCAAAAAATCATTATATTTTCCAAAACAACATCATTATATCCGACAAACAAATGATTTATTTGATTGATAAATCCTTAAAAAAACCTAAATAAATCATTTTTTTTCTCATTACTCGCGTTTATCAAATATTAATCAATATTTTTGTGACATAAAGATAATGTTTGAGAGGATACTTAACAATGGGCATCAATATTTCAACAAATTCAAAACGACGAAAGAGAAAGTTTGCAGCTATCCTTTCCGGGTTGGTTATTGGATTAGCTATCACGTTGGTAAGTCTTGAATGGAACTCGAAAGCAGAGAAAGCTCCAACAAGCGGTGATACTGCACCTCGAATTGAAGTAAAAGAGCAGGTTAAGGCACCACCTAAACAGGTGAAGACTATTACCCCAACTCCACCTTCAACTCCGCCGAGCAATATTGAATCACAGGCAGAAATCATACAGGAAATCGAATCCAATGTTGAAGCTGAAAGTCTGATTATTACGGCAACGGAGAAAATTACTCCCGAAGAGTCGTCACAAACGGATATTCAACCTGCCGAGGTCATTAGTCCAGTTGAACAAGAAGAAGAATTACCTGAACAACATGTCTTTGAGTTTGTTGAAGAGATGCCTCAATATCCCGGAGGAAATGGCGAATTGACATCTTTTCTCAACCGAAATATCAGATATCCCAATGTAGCTTTGGAGAATGGGATTCATGGACGCGTAACGGTATCATTTACAATAAATCAGGATGGCTCTATCGTCGACGTTGAAGTACTTCGTTCGATAGACCCTTCGCTTGATAAAGAAGCTAAGCGATTAGTCAGTTCGATGCCAAAATGGATGCCGGGTAGACAAAGAGGCAAGCCGGTGCGTGTCAAGTTCGCCGTGCCGGTACATTTCAGGCTGCAACAATAGTCCGTTGTGCATGTATGTATTCATTTGAGCAAATTCTTCACATCGTTGAATCAGGTATAGAACGATTAAAATTTACCCGCAAACCACCCGGTTTATATTTACCCGTAGAATATATTTTGACATTGAAAGGCAAGCGTATCCGTCCTGCCATGATGTTGATGGCCTGTAATTTATATAGTGAAGATGTCGAACAGGCGCTTCAACCGGCCATCGGAATGGAATTGTTTCACAACTTCACGCTCCTGCACGATGACCTGATGGACCAGGCAGACAAGCGGCGCAATCAGCTCACTGTCCATAAGAAATGGAATGAAAACACGGCCATCCTGTCAGGCGATGCCATGCTAATCCTTGCCTATCAGCAAATTGGCGAGACGAGTCCTCAATTTCTCAACCAAATTCTGCCGATTTTTACGCAGACGGCGCTCGAAATTTGCGAGGGGCAACAGTATGATATGGAATTTGAACAGCTGACGGCAGTTTCTGAAGAAGATTATATTGAAATGATACGTCTCAAAACGGCTGTTCTGCTGGCTTGCTGCCTTCAATCGGGTGCAATCATCGGAGGCGCATCGTCGATTGACGCGGAACGGCTTTATCAATTAGGCATTTACGTCGGTTTGGCGTTTCAGTTGCAGGATGACTTGCTGGATACGTTCGGCGACCCGAAGACGTTTGGCAAAAATATCGGCGGAGATATTTTAAGCAATAAAAAAACATTTTTACACGTCTGGACAATGCAGTTGGCGTCTGATGCGCAGAAAGCGGAGATACAGCGACTTCAATCGTCCTGTTCCTGTAGCCCGGATGAAAAAATCGCCACAGTCAAAGGAATTTATGAATCGCTCGGTGTGCGTGAATTGACCGATGAAAAGGTCAGGTATTACTATGATCTGGCGATGAAATCGCTGCTCGGTCTTTCTCTGCCGGGAGAGCGTTTGCAGATGCTCTATCAAACCATCGATTTGTTATTATGGAGGAAATTTTAGCCGGCGGACTGCATATTATTGATACCCACACTCATATATATTTAGAGGAATTTGAGGCCGACCGTACCCAGGTGATGGAATCGGCGATGGAATCGGGAATCATCGCGATGATGTTGCCCAACGTTGACATCTCGACCGCACAACCGTTATTCCGGGTTTGCGACCGTTATCCCGAATTTGCATTCCCGATGATGGGGTTGCACCCGACAAGCGTGGACAGTTCTTATGCCACGCAATTAAATCAGATAGAAAAATTGCTTGCCCGGCGTAATTTCTGCGCAATCGGCGAAATCGGCATCGACCTTTACTGGGATCAAAAATTCCTTAAAGAGCAAAAGGAAGTGTTTGAAACACAATTGCAATGGAGCATCGACATGCAGTTGCCGGTCTCCATTCATACGCGTAACGCCTGGCCGGAAGTATTTGAGTGTATCCACAAAGTCGGTAAGGAAGCCTTAAAGGGAGTGTTTCATTGCTTTAGCGGCACAGCCGAAGATTTGGATGAGGTCAAACGGCTGACAAACTTCTGCATAGGAATCGACGGGAACATTACCTACAAAAATTCGCTCGCGGTAGAAATCATCCGTCAAATGCCTGTGGAAAAGATTCTGTTGGAGACGGATGCGCCTTACCTGGCCCCTGTCCCTTTCCGCGGGAAGCGCAATGAGCCGGTTCATCTCTGGCTGACGGCCAAAAAATTGGCAGACATATATCAAATCAGCCTCGCTGAAATCGCGACTCAAACCAGTCAAAACGCCTTGGAATTGTTCAACATTCCGATGAAATCAAGTTGAATTTTCTTTTCCTGCCCAAAAGTTTGGCTGTGTTATATTTTTTTTGGTACTTTGCACGCGATTTCAAAAAGGAGAGATGCTCGAGTGGTTGAAGAGGCACGCCTGGAAAGCGTGTATACGCCTAAAGTGTATCGCGGGTTCGAATCCCGCTCTCTCCGCAGATAAAAAAAGTCCGTCATTGCGCAATAAAAGCAGAATGACGGACTTTATCATTTTTCCTCACCAAGTTTTGTCTGATCAGTGATCAGTGCAATTTTTCAAGAGCAATTTTGATACGACTGATGGCTTCCGCAAGTTTTTCGTCGGAGGTAGCGTAGGAGAGGCGCAAGCAAGTAGGCGCACCAAAGGCTACGCCGCCCACAGCCGCCACGTGTCCGACTTCCAACAGGTACATCGCTAAATCGGCGGCATTCTTAATCGTATGTCCCTCAGCGCTTTTATTCATAAATGCACTCATTTCGGGGAATAGATAGAACGCTCCCTGTGGGACATTCACGTTGACGCCGGGGATCTCTTTCAACAGCTTGATGCCTAAATCGCGGCGGCGCAGGAATGCCTGGCGCATGTCGGCAACGCAACTTTGGTCGCCCGTATAGGCTGCAACGGAAGCTTTTTGTGCGATGGAGCTTGCACCGGAGGTGTATTGACCCTGTAATTTATTGGTAGCCTTGGCAATCCATAAAGGAGCAGCGATGTATCCTACGCGCCAGCCGGTCATGGCGTATGCTTTGGAAACGCCGTTGATGACCACTACGCGATCGGTGATTTCGGCAAACTGCGCAATGCTTTCATGCCGGCCGACGTAATTGATATGTTCGTAAATCTCATCGGACAATACAATGATATTTGGGTATTTAGCGATCACGTCAGCCAATCCTTTCAATTCGCCTTTCGTATACACGCTGCCCGTCGGATTGGAAGGCGAGCAGAGAATGAGCGCTTTCGTTTTCGGCGTGATGGCTGCTTCCAGCTGAGCCGGAGTGATCTTAAAATCCTGTTCTATACCGGCTTGCACGATGACGTTGACTCCTTCGGCCAATTTCACCATTTCGACATAGCTGACCCAGTAAGGCGCCGGAACAATCACTTCATCGCCCGGATCTATAATACTCAGAATCACGTTACATACAGATTGTTTGGCGCCGTTGGAAACGACGATCTGGTCGACCGTAAAATCTAATTCATTTTCTTTCTTGAGCTTGGCTACGATTGCCTTGCGTAAATCCATGTAGCCGGGAACCGGCGAATAAAACGAAAAATTGTCATCAATGGCTTTTTTGGCGGCCGCCTTGATGTGGTCGGGGGTGAAGAAGTCGGGCTCGCCGACACTGAGATTGATGACGTCAATACCTTGTGCAGTCAATTCACTGCTTTTCTGCGACATAGCCAGTGTCTCCGAGGGAGACAGGCTTGCGATACGATCTGAAACTTGTTTCATTGAAGTGTTTGTTAGAATGTTATTTTTCGACCTGCAAAATTACATATTTTCAGTTATTCCGCAATCATTTCGACGTTGAAAAATTGCAGCGAAGCACTCAAAAAATCACGAATTATGCAGTATATGCCCCATCCGTTCTTTCTTGGTCTTCATATAGAACTTGTTGTACTGGTTTAATTTAACTTCTATCGGGACGTTTTCGACTACGGTCAGGCCGTATGCTTCGAGGCCGACTCTTTTGACGGGATTGTTCGAAATCAGCCGCATCTTTGATACGCCGATCTGTCGCAAAATCTGCGCTCCGACCCCATAGTCTCTCTCATCGGCTTTATGACCGAGATGCAGGTTGGCTTCAACCGTGTCCAAGCCTTCTTCCTGTAATTTGTAGGCTTTGATTTTATCCATCAATCCGATGCCTCTGCCTTCCTGGTTGAGATACAGGATAACGCCTTTTCCTTCTTTTTCAATAAGTTGCATGGCATAATGCAGTTGGTCGCCGCATTCGCACCGCATGGAGCCGAAAATGTCGCCGGTCATGCAGGATGAATGTACGCGTACCAGGACCGGTTCGTCCTTTTCGATAGAGCCTTTGATCAGCGCGATATGCTCCTGTCCGTTGCTTGTTTGGCGGAATGGAATGAGGCGGAAATGTCCGTTTTTTGTCGGCATATCCACTTCTTCTCCCCGCTCGACAAGCGATTCGCGCTGCAGCCGATAGGCGATCAGGTCGTGGATGGAGATGATTTTGATGTTGAATTTAGCAGCCACTTCCATCAGTTGCGGCATGCGTGCCATGGTGCCGTCTTCGTTGATGATCTCGATCAATGCGCCGGCGGGATAAAGACCTGCTAATCTGGCCATATCTACGGTAGCTTCGGTATGTCCTGCACGGCGTAGTACGCCTCGCGTACGTGCCCGTAGCGGATTGATATGGCCGGGTCGTGCCAAGTCGGTGGGTTTGGTTGCCGGGTTGGCCAGTGCAAGAATCGTTTGGGCGCGGTCGTACATGGATACGCCTGTCGTGCAGCCGTCGCCGATTTTATCGATCGTAACGGTGAATGGCGTGCCGAAAACAGACGTGTTTAGCATCACCTGCATTTCCAATTCCAGTTCATCACACCGTTCTTCAGTGATGGGGGCGCAGAGTACGCCACGACCATGAGTCAACATAAAGTTGATTTTCTCTGGAGTGACCTTTTCGGCGGCGATGATGAAATCGCCTTCATTTTCGCGGTCGGCATTGTCGACGACAATCAGGAATTTCCCTTCCCGAAAATCGGCGATAGCCTCTTCTATTGTGTTCAATTTAAACATTTTGATAGGATTTATACAATTTTATAATTTAATGACTGTTTCTAATAATTCTTCACATGTCTGTAGAATTAATTGAACGTCACGTAATAAGAATTTACGTCTATAAACGGCAAACAGATAAAAGAAGATTGAAATAGGGAATAAATATCCGATAATTTTACTTGTTTTTTCTGATAAATGGAGATTAAATCTGTATCCATCGATGATTGGGAAGTCCATCAACTTGTTTAAAACAATGTTTTTATCTGAATTTAGACCTTCTTCGTACACATTTTCTACTTTGTCTGACAACTCGATTGCTTGCAAGTCGTCTCCACCATGTTTCCAAAAAGAAAAATAATGAATCCATCGTTTGTTTTTACTTAAATATGCGATGGAATCGTCTTTTAATTCGCTTACATGCTGATAGAACGATGAGTATACAATAGGCACGAGGATCACTTCTTTTTTCTCGGCTTTGCGGATGTCTCTGATGCCGATAATTTTTTTAAGGCGCACAATGTACGTATCGATATTCAAGATTGCTGAATCGTTTGTTGCCTTGTAAGTCAGGTATATACCAAGCGGAAACAACACTGCCGTACTGAGCCACATGCCTTGCCACGGTTGCCAAATACCGCTAACGGTCATTTTCAATCCTATATTGCTCATTATATGATAGAAAATGAAAAGTGCCACTGAGATGACGGTTGGTAATCCTAATCCGCCTTTTCGAATTATGGCGCCGAGCGGAGCGCCGATAAAGAAAAAGATCAGGCAAGCAAACGAAAGTGAAAATTTTTGATGCATTTCGGAATAATGCTGTCGCATTTTCCTGTCTTCAGAGGCTAAAATATTTGATTTAAAACCATAATCAATTTGTACGCCCTCAATGCTCGATTTAATCTGCGAAAGAAGGCTCAATTTATCGATTTTATTTTTCTTTTGGAAGATTTCATCTATGTTGTGATTTATGACTACCGTGTCTGCATCTGCCGTTTTTGAAGTGACTTTTGCTTTATTTAGATCGCTAAACAGGCGTTTATAGGAAACAGAATAGATTTGTTTGGAATTTTGTTCTCTTATACTGTCGATTTCAATAGCCATGGAATCAATAGATTGGCGTAGTTGAGCCAGATTTTTGCTGATATGCCGGTCGTTCCAGACAGCTTCACTTTGACGGTTGAAGTTAGCGTCGTATTTGATTAGGATCTCTTTTGTTCCAAAAGATTCTTTGCGGTAAGGAACCGGTTGTGTAGGGCTTGTTCTTCTTTCCGATTGATCGAAGTTGGAAAATAATTCTCCATTGTAAAGAGTAAGAATCAAATGCAATTTGTCGGATGCCATTTTCAGGCGTCCCGAGTCAGCCACGGTTACTCGCAAATTTGCGAATCCACCTGCGTAATCATATATCATGACGTCTTTTAAAAGCCCGTTATTTTCCTTGTTTCTGACATAAAGATTAAAGTCCGGGATACCGTTGAAAAAGGTACCTTCCGGGATGTCAAGTTCGGGCGATTTCTCGCGCATGGAATAGAGTAAAGTCCAGAATTTCACTTGCGAATAAGGTATGGCATGATTTTGAAAATAGAATGAGCCGACGGCGACGAAGCACAAGAAAACGGTTAGCGGCTTCATTATTCGCAAAAGGGAGATTCCTGATGCTTTAATTGCCAATAATTCAAATTGTTCGCCCAGATTGCCAAATGTCATAAGCGAGGCAAGCAGGATGGCAATCGGCAACGACATCGGAACAAAATTCAAAGCGGCATATATGAATACTTCAACCAGCACACTCATTTCCAGTCCTTTTCCAACCATTTCATCTACGTATTTCCAAAGAAAATTCATCAGAACGATGAATAAACATATACCGAAAGTCATCACGAAAATCGGCAAAAACGCTTTCAGTAGAAAAATATCTAAACGTTTGATTTTCATAGGATATTATATTCCCAGGGTACGCTTTAATACTTCTACTTGAGTATCCCAGAGAGCGATTGCGTCGGCCTTTTCGTCAGGCGCAGCGAAATCAGTTATTTCAAGTGCTTTAGACCCTGTAAGTTCAATCGTATGAATGATAAATTCAAAATAAGTGTCTTCTTCTTCTTCGTTGAGCCAGCGATATCTAACTCTGACTTCCGGTTTGATTGCGACTACATGAGCCGTTTCCGGAACTTTATTCCACAAGAAAGTATAAATCATCCCTTTAACTATGACTTCATCGGCGAACCATGCAGCCAGACCTAATCCGGTTGTCAAATGATTCCACAAGCTATGCGTCGAAACCTTGTCGAAAACGTATTCTATATGAAATTTTTCTTTTTTCATGTTGTTGTCTTATTACGTGAAGTTATGAATAAATCTAAAGAGATTATTTTATTTATCTCGACACAATCCAAAGCGAATTTAATAATTCGGAATCAATTGATTTAGCATTTTTGATTGCTTTGGTAAATGGTATTTGTTCAAGCTCTCCGTTTTGGATGCCGATCATCACATTCCTTTGTCCGTCTATAAGTGCTTCAACGGCAGATACTCCCATACGGGTGGCTAAGATACGGTCTGTTGCAGTTGGTGATCCTCCGCGTTGCAGATGTCCCAAAATGGAAACTCGCACATCAAACTGAGGATATTCCTTTTTAACTCTTTCAGCGACGCCCATAGCTCCACCTGTGACATCACTCTCAGCCACAAGAACTATACTGCTGTTTTTAGACTTGCGAAATCCAAATTCAATCATCTCGGCTAATTGATCTTTCTGCAACGATATTTCAGGGATGATGGCGGCTTCTGCACCTGAAGCAATAGCACCGCTTAGCGCTAAAAAGCCGGCTTCGCGTCCCATCACTTCAATAAAAAACAGGCGTTCGTGCGAAGATGCCGTGTCTCGAATTTTGTCTACGCATTGGACAATGGTGTTAAGAGCAGTATCAAAACCGATGGTGACATCAGTTCCGTACAAGTCGTTATCGATGGTTCCCGGTAGTCCAACTATGGGAAAATCATGCTCTTGCGCAAATTCTCTTGCTCCGGCTAAGCTACCGTCTCCGCCAATCACTACTAAGGCATCAATCTCTTCTTTGCATAAGGTATCGTAGGCTTGATTACGACCTTCCAAAGTCTTAAATTCATCGCAACGTGCTGTTTTCAAAATAGTTCCGCCCCGTTGAATAATATTGCTGACATTTTGCGTCTTAAATGGCTCTATCTCGTTAGTAATTAGGCCTTTGAAGCCTCGATATATGCCTTTGACATTTACTTGGTGAAAAATAGCTGTACGTGCCACCGCTCTTATCGCCGCATTCATACCGGGAGCATCTCCTCCGGAAGTTAGAACTCCTATACATTTAATTGATGTATTCATCTTGTTTGATTCTCTGTATTCATGGCAAAGATAGGCATTTTACTTTAATGTACGGGTCCGATGGGTAAAAAAATCAAGAGTTTTGTAAAAAAATAACATTATATTTTGTCGGAATCATTGAAAAATACTACCTTTGCACCCGCAAATGAGAAAATGTGTGTTTTTTCATGTGTTAAGGCCTGTTCGTCTATCGGCTAGGACGCAAGATTTTCATTCTTGAAAGAGGGGTTCGATTCCCCTACGGGCTACAAACGGATTTTAAAGATTCTACAATTCAAGGATTTAAAGATTAAAAATAAATATTTAAGAGATGGCAAATCATCATTCATCACTCAAAAGAATTCGCCAGACAAGCACAAGATGCTTGCAGAACAGGTATTACGCAAAAACGACTCGAAATGCGGTGAAGAAATTGCGGTTGACGACGAATAAAAGCGAAGCGGATACGCTGTATCCCGGCGTTTGTTCGATGCTGGACAAGCTGGCGAAAAAAAATGTGATACATAAAAACAAGGCAGGCAATTTGAAATCAAAATTAGCCAAGCACGTTCGTGCATTAGCGATAGCATAAAAGGCTGACTTCCTGCGAATAAAACTGAATGCCGGCCTTACTGGGTCCGGCATTTGTGTTTAAGGCCTGTTCGTCTATCGGTTAGGACGCAAGATTCTCATTCTTGAAAGAGGGGTTCGATTCCCCTACGGGCTACACGGGAATGTTTTATTTACAATTATTTAACATTTATAAACCCCTCCGATTTTGTTGGTTTCCGGAAAAATCACTACCTTTGTTTGCTTTTTTGAGCAAGACATGCAAATGAGGGAAATTTCATATTTTCCGTTTTTTTAATGATTTAGAATAAATGATTGACGAAGAATTGAATTTGACAAATGGTGAATATTCATCCAAGAATATTCAAGTGCTTGAAGGTTTGGAGGCAGTGCGCAAACGCCCTGCAATGTATATAGGCGATACGTCCGAAAAAGGCCTTCATCATTTAGTTAATGAAGTAGTTGACAACTCTATAGACGAAGCTTTGGCCGGTTTTTGCACCAAAATAGACGTCTTTATCAATGAGGATAACTCTATAACGGTCATTGACGACGGGCGAGGCATCCCGGTCGATTACCACGAGAAGGAAGGAAAATCCGCGCTGGAAGTGGTCATGACCGTGCTTCATGCAGGCGGTAAGTTTGACAAAGGCTCCTATAAGGTTTCCGGAGGTTTGCATGGCGTGGGTGTGTCCTGCGTGAATGCGCTCTCATCATTTCTGAAAGCCGAAGTGCATCTCAACGGCAAGATTTACGTACAGGAATATGCTTTCGGCAAGCCGCAGACTGAAGTCAATGTCGTTGGCGAATGTGACGATACAGGGACAACGATTTCTTTTATGCCTGATAATACCATTTTTACGGTTCTCGAATTTAAATACGACATATTAGCCAACCGTTTACGCGAGCTGTCATTTCTAAATGCCGGTATCGAACTGAGACTGACCGACAAACGGGTGCTGAAAGAAGACGGTACGTTTAAATCGGAGCTGTTTTATTCCGAAAAGGGATTGCAGGAATTTGTTGGGTATATTGACCGTGCCAAGGAATCGCTGATCAACGATGTCATCCATATCGTGACGGAAAAGCAGAATATACCGGTAGAAGTGGCCATGACGTATAACACTTCGTATAATGAAAGTGTCTTTTCGTATGTAAATGATATTCATACAAT
>JAITMM010000224.1 GCA_031277335.1 Tannerella sp.
TTTCAATAGGCGCTCCATCGCCTGTTTACGCTGCTCAATTTCCGATGAATCTTCATCCGGGAGGATAATGACCAGTTTCACCTTTTTATTATATAAATCGGGCATTTCCGGCAGTTTGATTATACCCATTTCGGAAACGGATGTATCTATTTGATATGTCTGCATGATGGTTTGTATTTATTGTCACTTTTATTAATTGAATAACTGAATTGTTGATAGTTATGAATTGCGAATAATTGAGTTGTTGAAACGTTGAACTTTTTTCTGTTGCCGAATAAGATTATTTGCAACAGAACAACAATATCTTGCGGCCTCATTCCATTATGTTGTCTCATATCTTTCCAATCATTTTGCATTTTGCAAAATGCAAAATTACTGTTTTTTCTCCATATAAACCAGATATTTGGATGTGATTGTTTTTTATTTTTTTTGCATGCAGGTTGTTCAAGGTGATTTCAATATAATAACCCGAACATCCAAAGTGGTATCCTGTTGTTATGTCCAATCTCAATGTCATCGGCGACAACAAAACTGTTTGAAATATTCTTGATCTGGTCAAAAGATTTCCTCTTTCCGCCGACTTCAAAAGTGTAGTTGTCAATCACAAAATCGCCTTGCGGTGCAAGAAGAACATTGGCAACGGCACTTAACTGATTAACAAAAATTGTTTCTCTTGCACTGCCAATGTTGGCATTGTCGTCATATAAGTACGATAAATTGGTATTATTGAGCAAAACCTTATCGGGCTTTGTAAGGTCGCCAATTGTTTTGTTCCTGTATGAAATCAAATTTAATAATTTTGCATTAGCCAGCAAGGATAAGTATTTGACTGTGTTGTTTCTATTGCTGCCTATTGCTGTGCTCAAATCGGTGATTTTGGGTGTGTAGGGCACTAATGTTGAGAGAATCGCCAATAACCTTTTTAGTTTGTGACGCGATTCAAACTCAATATTTTCAATGGCAGGAACATCAAAATCAATCACATTATTTACCGCTTCCTGCAATTTAGTGTAGTATTTTTTCAATCCCTCCTTATAAAAAAGATAGTAGCCGTATTTCAGATACTTCTTAAACAATGGCATTATTTTTATGTTTTCCGTAATCTGAAAAGCAATATTCTGGTGATTTTCTACGATTTCTTTCAGCGAAAACGCAGGAAAATCACCAACTTTTTCAAATTTCAAAAATTCCCTGAAGGACAAGCCCTCCAAATTTTCATAAACAACCCTTCTCGATAAGTCTGCCGTTGATTTGTAAATTTGCAAAAGCGACGAGCCTGTAAATACAATTTTCAGTTTGGGAAAACTATCGTAAATATTTTTAATCTCCGTTGCCCAATTCGGATAATGGTGGATTTCGTCTAAAAACAAATGCATTCCGCCATTCATATAAAATTCGTCTGCCAAATCAAAAATTGTATGATTGGCAAACCACGAGTTGTCCAAACTTGCATAAAGGGCTTCGTTTTTGTCCTTAAAAGTTGCCTTAATGTGTTGTAACAGCATTGTTGTTTTTCCGACACCTTTTGCGCCAATAATGGCGATACAACGCTCATTCCAATCAATATTTGAATGGAGGTACCGAAATGTTGTTACCTCCGTTTCCTGCAATAAGCGAAGATAAATTTTCACTAAACTGTCCATAAATGACTATTTATCTGTCAATAATATTTCTGACGGCAAAGGTACAGAAATGTTTTTTATAAATAGCATTAATTCGGATAAAATGTTTCTTGTAAATAGCAAAAACCTAAAATCAAACGGGCTTTGCCTGTTTGATTTTAGGTTTTTGAATACCCGATTGTTTACAGAGACGCTACGCTTAGCTAGGGAGAATTTTCCACAGAATCCGGTTTTCAGCGGTAACTCGCATGCAGTGAAATAGTTTTAAGTAATAATTTGAAGTCCGTCGATACGTTCAAAATGCTTGTAGTTGAGCGTCGCCAGCGGTCCAAACAAATCAGCTTGTTCTCCATTGATTAAAATATTTACGGTTCTGTTTAAACTGCTCATATTGTTCAGCCGACATGACAGGCGCAGAAAGTATAAACTTCTGAAAGCCGGTAATATCTTTTACTGCCTTTGTCTGAATATAATGATCTGATATTTCATTTTTTATTCTTTCAATTTGATTGGCGGGCATTTGTCTGATAAGCCCCATTATTTGCTCATAGTTTAGCTGGATTGTAATTTCCATATATCGTTATTTAAAAAAACTGCAACAAAGATAGACATTTTCTATAAAACAAACAAAATCATCCGTTGACAAATTATGGGAACAATCATTACTTATGATTGTTCTCTTTCTTTGGAAACAAGACGCCTGCCTTGCGTGATACAAGCGCGGACGCTTAGCTTTTAGCTTCGTCGAAGGCAGGAGCCTGCGGCGGGCGCCGGAATGGCAGTAGAGACGTTGCGCGCCACGTCTCTAACGAACCTGTTGCGAATGCGGGAATATCCGTATACCCGGTTATATGCTATGGAATTCTAACACAGCGCACACTTTCTGCATCTCTTTTAGTGTGCTGGAATTGCTGCGTTTGCGCAGCAGTGGTAGCATTGTTGCCATTGGTAAACATAACCCACGAATAGATGTTGTCGGCACCTGTTCCGCTTGTACTTGACCGGTAATTCCCTTGAGCTCCGTTACCACTAAGACCTCCGCCGGCAGTACCTATACGACCACCTGCGGCGGGGAAAAAGAGTGATTTATAAGTAGATGGGTTGTAGAATAATACGCCCAAATAAGCAACATCTACACTCCCTGGCCCTGTGGAAACGGCCGAATAAAGACTGCCACCGCCGGGTGAAGATTTAATCTCCCGCCGGTCAAAGAATCCATCGGCATAATAACCGAAGGTAAAGCCCGAAGTGCTAAAAGTATTTCCTGACTGTGGAGAATTATATAACGATTGCCTCATCTCCGATGTTGACGCACCGCCGGCATCATCAACAGGAAAACGATAACCTTGAGGGCAAACGTCCATAGAGGTAGCCCAGGTAGCACTTACCCCATTGATTTGCCCGGGGTTTTGATACCAATTACCGGGATTTTCAATGCCACCGGAGGAGGGATTTGTGGGATGAAAGGCTCTGGTAATACTCCATACGAAATGGGCTCCTCCCTGACTGGGATATTGTACAAATGAACCTTTGGTTGTCCCAACATCAGGGTGATTGTTTATGCCAAATCCTCCTCCTAACGGCCAGTTGTTATTAAAAGCCGTCAGGTTGTATGGCGAGAATGCGACTGCATTGGCACGACCCGCATACAGCAAATCCGGGTTTTCGCCTTGACGTACAAAGATATCGTGCTCCTGAAGGGTTGCTCCGGCGCCGTGGGATAAGTGCACCACTCCGTAGCGTGGTGTTGATGTCGGATTATCGCCTGTCAAGCCGATGCGGAAATAAATGGGTCCTGTGCCGGAGACGGTGGTCCCGGCAGTAGTGGGTACCTGATAAATCGCCAGGTTGTCAAAGCCGGCTTCATCATTTCCGTTTTTCACATTTGCCTGCTCTTGCAGGTCTGTAACTCCCGCACGCCAGCCGACAAAGGGATCATCTGTCATTTTTGTGTCCAGTCTTATAAAATCGGCGCCTTGGGTTACCGTTGCCGTCCAGAGAACGTTGGTGGGATTGCTCCATCGGATTAGGCGTTCGGCTCTTTGGTTGTTTTTCCAAAATGCACCTACCCAGTGGTATTGAGAACGGGCAATATCGCCTATATCTTCGGGCGGCAAACGTGTCTCTTCAGCTTTTACGCAGCGGATGCTGAAAGCAGTATTGTCAGCCAAAAATTCTCTTTGACCTAATTCGGAAAACCCGTCATAACCACCGGCTACGAAGACTAATGACCAGTAATGGTTTATAGCATTATTGGCGGTAGATGTCCAGTAAAAGCCACCGTTTCCCGCACCTGCCAGCTCTCCAATATTACCACCCACATTATTCCCTCGGTGACCGGCTGCAGGAAAGAACAGGGATGCAAGGTTATTCGGATTATAGACGAGACGTCCCATATAGGCGGCATTTTTGGTCAATGGAGTGACAGCGGTCTGCGGTGCAAAGTCATGGGCTACAGCGCCACCTCCGGAGAGGGTCGTTTCTATTCCGTAGCGGTCGAAGTAACCGTCCGCATAATATCCCCAAACGGAGTTGTCCGTATTATCGTTTTGGCCTGTCGGCGGATTCAGCCACAGACTCTGGCGTATTTCGCTGCTGTTAACAGCCGGACTTGATACGAAAGCGTTTGTTGCGCCATCGGCCGGCCGGCGATAGCCCGGAGGACATGTCTCGGAGGGATATGGACTTTGCATCACATCATCCCATAGCTGATAGCCCAAATCGAGGGCATCGTTCAGCCAGCCATTGGGAAGCGCGACAGTGCTGAAATCGAGCGGATTACTCCCATGATACGCGCGGCGAAGGTAATTCAGTTGATAATCACTGTCCGTAGCCCAATACCAGAGAGCACCGCCCTGCGTGGGGAATTGCACAAAATTGCCGCCGTTGACCGCGACCTGCGTGCTTGTAGGCGTACTGACATATTCCGGCAAAGCATTGGCCGTCAGGTTATAAGGTGAAAACTGTACAGACAGTGTACGGTTGCCGCCCGTAAGCGCGTCGCCGAGGGGCGGTGCGCCGTTGCGCATCACGAAATCGTCTCCTTCACCCTGCCGGATCCAGATGCGGTTTCTGTAGCGGTTGTTGCCGTAGGTCAGCAGCACGACGCCGTATCGCGCAGGCGCCGCCGGTGTCGGCGTATAGGCCGAGTTCAGTCCGATGCGGAAATAGATTTCATCCTGGCCGGGATTCAATGTGGCAAAGCCACTGACAAAATCGTTGCCGGCAGGCACCGGATACGAGGAGCCGAATGCGGCGTTCGTATCGATGGCAGCAGACGGAGTCCAGACGTTGAAATCTGAGGACAGATTCGTGTCGAGCGTGATCCAGTCGCTGCCCTCGATGATGCGTGCCGTCCAGACGCTGTCGGCCTCTCCTGTCGTCACCTTCATGCGGATCAGCCGCTCGCCCGTCTGCGAAGCTCGCCAGAAGGCGCCTACATACGGCACAAAGCCCTGCGGCGGTTCATCGTCCGTGATCTCGGGCGATTCTCCGATATTCATCGTCATCGTATAGGAATAGCCGCTGCGGAGCGACTTGGCAAAGGTGGCCGGGATATTGGTGATCGTCGTGTCCGGCGTGCCACCCGAGCCGATGGTCAGCGTGCCGATATGGATAACGGTCGGGATTTCTCCGTTCGTATAGACCGTCCGCGTGTTGGAGACGACGCTATCGACCGGAACCGTCACCGCAGGAAAGGTGAACTGCGTCGGAGACGCCGAGTTCTTGGACATCGCGCCGGTAAAGGTGGCCAGGTTTGCCGTATATCCGGGAGACAAATCGACGGTGGTGCTCAAGCCGTAGATACCCGGCGAACCGTCGCGCATCTTGGCCACCAGCCTGACTTGCGACATCTTATGATACATGGTGATGGGAATCGTCACGGGTGCGTTTCCCGAAATCTGCACCGTCGGCGATTCGCCCCAGATCAGGTCGTTGCTCGAATTGACATTGTTGAGGTTATTCGGCATCGGCACATCTGCCTGAATCGGTATGGCCGTAGTGTTATATGAATAGGCCACAAGTTTATAGAATCCGTCGGCCAGTTGAATCTTAAAGCCCGAACCGTCATTTCTGACAAGAAAGTTGTCGCTGTCCCTGTACACAATATCCTGCAACTTTGTGAAAGTATTGGTGATCGTGGAACTGTCGTATATCGCAATGCGTATTCTTGCATCCGGCTCCAAAGCCCTTGTCTGGACGGCCGGCCGGTCGTCTACGGCGAGCGTGGCATAAATAAACAGACCGTCCCTTACGCGGATCACATCCGTCTCCGGCTCCATATTCAGCGCACGGAGCGAGTCCTGCTGCCCGTTGCGGGTAGCAGCCTGCGAGTCTTCTTCTCCATAGGTAGC
>JAITMM010000226.1 GCA_031277335.1 Tannerella sp.
GCCCTCGAAAACCTGCAAATCCAAATCGGCGACCTCGAAGTCAACCTGCTTGATTTGGAACTGCAGCAGGCAGAAAAGGAAAATCAATTGTTACAGCAGTTCCGCACCAACGCCGAACAGTTGTCCAATGCCATCAACAGTTGGGAACTGGCCTACTGCCTGGCGTCGCCCATCGAAGGAAAAGTGACGTTCACCAAGTACTGGAATGAAAACCAGTATGTCTCAGCCGGAGAAAACGTGTTTACCGTTGTGCCGGACAGGGAAGACGAGTTGCTCGGCAGGGCATTGCTGCCGCTAAGCCGCTCGGGCAAGGTCAGGACAGGCCAGCGCGTGATTATCCGTTTCATGAACTTCCCCGACCAGGAGTTCGGCATCGTCAACGGCACGGTCAGGAACATCTCGCTCGTCCCCTCCGAAAACAACTGCTACGTCGAAATCGCCCTCCCCGCCGGCTTGACTACCAACTACGGCAAAACATTGCCCGTCACCTACGAGATGAAAGCATCAGCCGAAATCGTCACCG
Organism: Tannerella sp.; assembly: GCA_031277335.1. Taxonomy (GTDB): domain Bacteria; phylum Bacteroidota; class Bacteroidia; order Bacteroidales; family Tannerellaceae; genus Tannerella. The sequence goes on from JAITMM010000226.1 coordinate 524, forward strand.
AAGACCTCCGTCTTATCGAACGCTTCTTTATGCCGTTAAAACGTGTCTTCAAGGAAGGAATGCAATAAGAATTTACAATGAATTTTTGACGGAGGTATTCGTATTTTCAAAAAAAGCATTATCTTTGCCGATATTTTAAAATATCAATTTTTGTAGAAAATGGAATCTTTAATTGCCACTTCAGACAGGCTTGTGCAACATACAAATATTGACTTTATCCGTTATTTGTATCGTAATATCGCGTGGGATAACCGGTTAGTAGGCATAATCGGGGCAAAAGGCACAGGTAAATCTACGCTTTTGTTACAGCGTATAAAACAGAATTTTCCTAACCAATCGAAAGCGCTTTACGCGAGTTTAGACAATATTTGGTTTACCAAACATTCGCTATGGGAACTTGCTGAAGATTTTTATAATCTCGGAGGTACGCATTTGTTTTTGGATGAAGTGCATAAATATCGGTCGTGGGCTATGGAAATCAAGAATATATATGATTCTTACCCAACATTGCGAATTGTTTTTACAGGTTCCTCCATGCTCGAAATATTCAATGCAAGTGTAGATTTTTCGCGCAGGGCAGTCGTTTATGAATTGAAAGGATTGTCGTTCAGGGAATTTTTAAAGTATGAAAACGAACTCGAACTGCCTGTTTTTGAGTTGAGCGATATGTTGAAAAATCATCGGACAATAGCCTCTGAAATCACCTCGAAAATCAAAATCTTACCTGAACTTAAAAAATATTTGGAATACGGATATTATCCTTATTATAAGGAAAATATTGCGACTTATCCCATTCAGGTCGAACAATCTATCAATAAAACTTTGAACGAAGATTTACCTGCAATAGAAAATATCGAATATTCCACTATTCTGAAAATCAAAAAGTTACTTGCCACGATAGCAGAAATGGTGCCATTTACGCCAAACATTACCAATCTAGGCGCTGCCATAGAAATCGGCAGACATGCCTTGGTAAAATATCTTTATTTTTTGGATAAAGCAGGTATAATTCAGTGCATTACAGAACCAAAGCAAACCCTTCAGACATTGGCAAAGCCGCAAAAAGTGTATCTTGAAAATACCAATATCATCCATTCTTTGGCATTTCAAAATATCAATACGGGAAATATACGTGAAACTTTTTTTGCCAATCAGTTGCGTACAAAACACAAAGTCAATACGGCAGAAACAGGTGATTTCACGATTGACGGCAATTTGGTTTTTGAAGTGGGCGGAAAAAATAAAGGCAATTCTCAAATAAAGAATATTGAAAACGCCTATATTGCAGCCGATGACATTGAAACAGGTTTTGCAAACAAAATACCGCTCTGGCTATTCGGATTTTTGTATTAAAACAAAAAATCCCGGACATCGCGTCCCGGATTCCCTGTATTAACCACTAAACCTTTTATTATAAAAGACTAATATGAAGTATTATGTCGATGCAAAGATAATACATCAAAATGCGTTTGTCAATAGTTGGGGCACGATATTGGACAAAGCAGTCTGGTTCATTACCAAAGGATATGGGTTTCAAGTATAAAAGCAAAAAGGGGCAAACGTGTGTTTGCCCCTTTTTACGTTTAGTTCTCGACCGGAATCCGCATCATAAAGAACGAACGCCAGACAAATACCAGCGCAATGATAAAGAACGGAATGGCGATAAACATCGACCAGTCTCCTTCAGGATTGACTTTCATCTCGATACATATCTCTGTTGCCAGCAGGCCGAAGAGCGTGGAAAACTTGATGATCGGATTCAGCGAAACCGACGAAGTGTCCTTGAACGGGTCGCCGACCGTGTCACCGATAACGGCGGCTTCGTGCAACGGCGAATTTTTCTCCTTCAAATCCACTTCGACCACCTTCTTGGCGTTGTCCCAGCTTCCGCCGGCGTTGGCCATATAGATTGCCTGGAACAGCCCGAACACCGCGATGGATACCAAGTAAGCCACGAAGAAGTTGGGATCGAAGAAGGCAAATGCCAGCGTGATGGATATCAATGCAATAAAGATATTCCACATCCCCTTCTGGGCGTATTGCGTACAGATCCGCACCACCGTGATGGAGTCTTCGGCATTGGCCGTTTTGTTATCCAGGTTGAATGTACGTTTGATAAACTCTACCGCACGGTAGGCGCCTGTCGTAACTGCCTGAATGGAAGCACCACTGAACCAGAAGATTACGGCACCGCCGCAAATCAGTCCGAGGATAACGGAAGGGTCGGTCAGCGAGAGGCGCAGCAAGCCTTTCTGCTCAAGCAGCAGGATGATGGCAAAGATCATCGTAGTAGCACCTGCTACGGCCGTACCGATCAAAACGGGTTTAGCCGTGGCCTTGAACGTGTTGCCTGCCGAGTCGTTGGCTTCGAGAAAATGTTTGCCTCTTTCAAAATCGGGTTTGAAGCCGAAGTCCTTTTCTATTTCCTTGTCGATATCGGGGATTTGCTCGATTTGCGAGAGTTCAAATACCGACTGCGCATTGTCCGTGACCGGGCCGTAGCTGTCTACGGCGATCGTCACCGGCCCCATACACAGGAAGCCGAACGCCACCAGACCGAATGCGAAGATGGAAGCATGAACGCCCATGACGGACTCAAGTCCCAGTGTCGAAGTGAAATAGGCAATGGCCATCAGTCCGACGATCAGCAGACCTGTCCAGAACGCGCTGAAATTGCCGGCAACGATACCGGAAAGGATATTCAATGAAGGTCCGCCCTCGCGCGACGCCCTGACGATTTCCTGCACGTGTTTCGATTTCGAACTCGTGAAAATCTTCGTAAATTCGGGAATCAAGACTGCCGCCAGCGTACCGCAACTGATGATGATGGCAAATTTCCACCACAGCGTCGTGTCGGCCATGTCGCCCAGCAGCAGATGGCTCATAAAGAACGTAGCGGAGATACAAAGCGTTGCTGCGATCCAGATCAGACGCATCAGCGGCGATTCAAAGTCGAACTCACTTCTATTGCCATATAAAGTCCTGGAAATGGCTTGATTGATAAAGAACGAACATCCCGAAAGGAAGTCCATCAGGAAGCGCATGCCGAAGATCCAGACAATCAGTTTGGCCTGAATGTGCGGGTCGGGCACGGCCAGCACGATGAATGAAATCAAGGCGACGCCTGTGACGCCATACGTCTCGAAGCCGTCGGCCGTCGGGCCTACGCTGTCGCCGGCGTTGTCGCCCGTACAGTCGGCGATGACGCCCGGGTTGCGCGGGTCATCTTCCTTCACCTTGAAAACCACCTTCATAAGGTCTGAACCTATATCGGCAATCTTCGTGAAAATACCTCCCGCAATACGCAAGGCGCTTGCTCCCAGCGATTCGCCGATGGCAAATCCCAAAAAGCAGATCCCCACGATTTCGCGCGGCACAAACAGCAAAATGATGACCATCATGACCAGTTCCAGCGATATCAGAAACAGTCCGACGCTCATTCCGGCTTTCAACGGGATGTTGACAACGTCCAACGGTCTGCCTTTCAGCGAAATAAATGCCGTGCGGGCATTGGCAAACGTATTGACACGGATGCCATACCAGGCCACCGAGTAGGAACCTGCCATCCCGACAATCGAGAACAGCAGTACTTGCAATACGACAGGAACTGTCTCATGCACAAGCCCGAAGAAGTACACGCAAAGCACAATGGTGATAATCCCGAACAGCATGGCCAGGAACTTACCCTGTTGCAACAAATACGTCTTGCAGGTTTGATAAATCGTTGCTGCCACATCCAGCATAGACCGGTGGGCAGGAAGTTTTTTAATTTGGAAAAACAGCAAAAGGCTGAATCCCAGCGTACCTGTAATAATCAGCGCTCCGTAAAAAAGGAAATTCCACGAGGTGACGGCGCCACCGAAAATATGAAATGTACCTTCGTGCAAGTCGGGAATGGCCAAATCGGCCTCACTCGCCAGCGCACGAACAGCGGATACGAGCGTCAAGCAACCCGTCATCAGAAACATCTTTAAACTTCTCATAAGCAATCAATAAGTTAAAATAGTTATAAAAAATATATTAGTCAATTATAAGTTCAGAACAAAAAAACAGGGGCAAAGATACTACGATAAATATTAATCTACAACATTTTTTGAAAGTTTTATACAATAGAAAAAATACTTTTTTTACAAAAAAATATTGAAATATAGAGGGTGGTCTTGTTTTTTTGCCTATTTTTGCAGTTGATTTTATTAACAAGTTTTAAAACATGAATACTTCGTTTGCGTAATCAACCGGGTATCAACTTATAGAACAAACTATATGAACCTTTTACAAAAGAAATTAGCAAAGTATGACCTTCCTCAGAAAGCTAAGGCAGCGGGAATATATCCTTATTTCAGGACGATTGAAAGCGATCAGAACACTGAAGTGATAATCGATGGCAAGAAAGTGTTAATGTTTGGGTCAAACGCCTATTTAGGCCTTACGAATCATCCCAAAGTGAAGGAAGCCATTATTGAAGCTGTAAATAAATATGGTTCCGGATGTGCCGGTTCACGTTTTTTAAACGGAACGCTCGATATTCACGTCAAATTGGAGCAGCGTCTTGCCGAATTTGTAGGCAAAGAAGATGCCATTACATTTCCAAGCGGTTTTCAAGCAAATGAAGGCGTATTGTCCTGCATTACAGGCCGTAATGACTTTATCGTCTGGGATGAACTTGATCATGCATCCATTATAGAAGGAATACGTCTGTCTTTTTCTACAAAGCTGAAATACAAGCACAACGATATGGAATCGCTTGAGAAACAACTCAAGAAATGCGGCGACAAGATCAAACTCATCGTGACGGACGGAGTTTTCAGCATGGAAGGCGATGTGGCCTATCTCCCTGAAATAATGCGTCTTGCAAAGAAATACAACGCCAGCGTCATGGTGGACGAGGCGCATAGCATCGGCGTTTTCGGTAAAAACGGACGCGGCACGTGCGATCATTTCGGAGTCACTGACGACGTACATCTGATCATGGGCACTTTCAGCAAATCCTTAGCATCGATAGGCGGATTCATTGCCGCTGATAAAGAGACTATTAACTATCTGCGCCATCACGCGCGTACTTATATATTCAGTGCCAGCTGCACGCCGGCCTCCCTGGCCGCAGCCGATGCGGCATTGACAATCATGCTGAACGAGCCTGAACGCATCGAACGGCTTTGGGAACTGACACATTATGCCCTCGAAGGTTTTCGTCAGATGGGCTGCGAGATAGGCCATACGTCTACCCCGATCATCCCGTTGTTTATTCGTAATAACGACCTTACATTTCTCATTGTCAGGGAGTTGCTAGATATGGGAATATTTGTCAACCCCGTTGTTTCGCCCGGTGTAGCGTCGGAAGACACATTGATCCGTTTTTCGATCATGGCCACCCATACAAAAGAACAGCTTGACTACGTGCTCGATGCAATCAGAAAAATATTCAAACAACACAATCTGATTCAGTAATAATATATTACGAATCAACCCGCTATGGATATGACGCAACATACTTGCAGTTGCTGTGCGGAAGGGTGTTGCTTGAGAGCCAACGCAGCCAAACTCGATACGTACGATTGGATGTCCGATATTCCCGGAGCCGATCGCTCGTCAAACTTCGTTGAGGTTCAATTTAAAAACACCCGTAAAGGCTACTATGTCAACGATTCGGGCATTGCGCTGAAAAAAGGAGATATCGTGGCCGTCGAATCGTCGCCGGGACACGATATAGGAATGGTCACCCTCACCGGAAAGCTCGTTCAATATCAAATAAGGAAAAACAACATCAGAATGGATGGCGAGCTAAAACGTATCTATCGCATTGCCAGACAAAATGATATGGATAAATTCAACGAAGCGAAGGCGCGTGAACACGAGACGATGATTCGCTCGCGGCAGATTGCGGAAGAATTAAACCTAATGATGAAAATCGGCGATGTCGAATATCAGGGAGACGGCAATAAAGCCATCTTTTACTATATCGCCGACGAACGTGTAGATTTCCGTCAGTTAATCAAGGTCTTAGCCGATACCTTCAAGATACGCATCGAAATGAAACAAATCGGAGCACGGCAGGAAGCCGGTCGGATAGGCGGAATAGGACCTTGCGGACGCGAGCTTTGCTGCACCTCGTGGATGACAAATTTCGTCTCCGTAGCAACGGATGCAGCTCGTTTTCAGGACATTTCGATGAATCCGCAGAAATTGGCCGGACAATGCGCCAAACTCAAATGCTGCTATAACTACGAAGTGGATACCTACGTGGAAGCCCAAAAGCAACTGCCGTCGCGGAAAATAGTGCTCGAGACGCTAAACAACACGTACTTTCATTTTAAAACCGATATTTTGAAACATGAACTTACGTATTCCACAGACAAGTCAATCCCCGTCAACCTGATTACAATTTCGTCAGTGCGCGCTTTTGAGGTCATCAACCTGAATCGCAACGGAATAAAGCCCGAATCACTGGAAGCCGAAAGCAAGAAACAAACAGTTCAAAAACAGGAAACACACGATATTTTAGGCGACAGCGTGAGCCGTTTTGATGCCTTAAAAAAGAAAAAGAAAAAACGACATGGGAATTTTGAGAAAAGATAAACAATATTTAAATGGAGGTAATACACTGTTTATATTATTATTAAGTCTTTCGATTGCATTATTTTCGTGTATAAAACCTCCATTCTACGAAGGATATCAAGTAGTTGATGATCAATGGAATAAAAACAAAGAAGTTTATTTTATATTTGAAATTGCAGACACCACCGCATCCTACGATATATCGCTGAATATCAGGAATAACAATTTATATCCGTATCAAAATCTATGGTTGTTTTGTGCTCAGGAGCAGCCGGACGGCACAGCGTTGCGCGATACGATAGAATGTACTTTGGCTGACGATTTCGGCAAATGGTTAGGGTCAGGTATATCGCTGCACCACATCAATTTACCTATTCGCGAACAATATAAATTCCCCATGCACGGGACTTTTACCATCAGTATCAGGCAAGGCATGCGTGACGACGCTATTGTCGGCATTGAACAAATAGGCCTGCGCATTGAGAAAAAGTTATAGACTTTCTTTCTGACCGGCGTCAATACGAAGAAAAATAATCAGTAACAGCGTGAAACCCAGCAATGACGACCCTCCATAGCTGAAAAACGGCAATGGAATCCCGATGACGGGCGTAAGGCCTAAGACCATGCCTATGTTGACGATCAAATGAAAGAACATAATCGAAGCCACACTGTATCCAAAGACGCGCCCGAATATAGTAGTCTGTCTTTCAGCAAGAAAAATCAGCCTGATGATAAGCGCGGCAAACAATCCCAAAACAAATAACGACCCCCAAAACCCAAATTCTTCGCCCACGGTGCAAAAAATAAAATCCGTATCTTGCTCGGGCACATATTTCAGCTTTGTCTGAGTGCCCTGCAAAAAACCTTTTCCCCAAAATCCTCCCGAGCCGATGGCTATCATTGATTGTTTCACGTTATATCCCGCCCCGCTCGGATCGTCTTCTATCCCTAAAACCACTTTGATACGCATTTGTTGATGATATTCAAGCACATCGTCAAAAACATATTTGATTGAAAACATAAAAACAATAGACATCACAGCAAAGGTACTAATTAGTAAATAACGCCAAATCAGATTTTTAAAAGCCAAAAACACTAAATAAAACGTTATCGCCACAATGACAGCTAATATAACCCATAAAAAATTAACGGGCGTAGACAGAGAAATGATAAAACCGGCAAATGCGGCAAAAAGCGTCATGTAAAACATTATCCGCAAGACGGTTTTGTCTTTGCTCAAAAAGAAGACCAAAGTCATAGTTATCAGGAGAATAATCAGAGCAACTATCAATTCTCCTACAGGCGTAATCCCAAGCATATCGCCTCCGTATTTCATGGCAATCACGAAAAAAATTATTGCGCAAACGCCTGATAAAATCACAAAACCCGACATTCCTTCGCGATAAAGCACGAGCGAAAATGCCAGAAAAACCAATGCCGTACCTGTCTCTTTCTGCATTAAGATGAAGGCCATAGGCATTAAAAACAGCAGGCATGAGATAGCAAAATTCTTGAATGTAAGCAAGTTAAAATTATATGTGCTCATGAATTTTGCCAATGCCAATGCAGTTGCAAATTTGGCAAATTCGGCCGGTTGAATAGTAAACGGCCCTAATACCAACCATGAATTAGAGCCTTTAATATCAGGCGCCAAGAATATTGTAGCCACTAGGACGAGGCATATAAGGCCGTAAATAAAATATGAAAATGTCTCGAAAAAATCCTTATCGAGCATTAAAATTATGAATGTCAGGGCAAAAGCCGAACCTATCCAAATAATCTGCATACCGGGACGCCCGGAAGTGTTAAAAAATTTGGATGTATCGAAGTCATAGCTTGCCCCGCATATACAAAACCAGCCGGCAACTACCATTAACACATAGATTCCGACCGTAATCCAATCTACTGAAATCCACCTGTTTGAGCTTCTATTGTACATAGTAAGGCAAGATGACGGTTCGCATTACTCTGTCTTCAATCCATTTGCTTGTCTGGCTCACTTCGCCGTAAAGCATTTTCTCCAGCATTAATCTGGCCACAGGAATAGCATTTTCAGCGCCCCAGCCGCCGTTTTCGATAAATACGGATATGGCTACCTTAGGGTTCTCACGCGGGGCAAAAGCAATACATGCGGAGTGATCTCTCCCTTTAAAATTCTCTACAGTCCCTGTTTTCCCGCAAACCTCTATATCAGGCATATACAGTCCTGTGCAAGTTCCGTAAACAACTGCGTTACGCATACCTTCCACTATGGAATCGAAATGTTCGGAAGATATTGCAGTCCGGCGTCTGGAGGTATAGGTTGAATCTAATTGATTGTTTTCTATATTCTTAACTATATGAGGTACTACATAATAGCCGCGATTGGCGATTATTGCCGCCAAATTACAAATTTGCAATGGGGTAGCCAATATTTCGCCCTGTCCGATGGCCGTTGAGATAATCGTGCGAGAACTCCACCTGCGCCCTTTGTTCATATTGTCATAAAACTGACTTGTAGGCAGATAGCCACGATTTTCACTTGGCATATCAATACCTAATCTTGTTCCGTATCCCAATGACGTCATATAACTGCGCCATTTGTCAAATGCCTCTTGCACAGTAGGGTATATGCGTCTGTCATCCAACATGTCATGAAGCCCCCAACAAAAATACGAATTACACGATGTTGCGAGTGCTCCCACTAAACTCAACGGCGAGCCGTGACTATGACATCCTGGCTTGCCGTTCATACCCGGAAGCGTAAAGCCATTGGCACACGTATACAATTTGTTGGGCGTCAGAGTGCCGGCCTCCAGAAATACAAGACCTTGAGCAGGTTTAAATGTAGACCCGGGCGAATACATGCTCATTATCGAGCGGTCGAATAGCGGCTTCAGCGGGTTGCTCTCCAACATTGCATAGTTAGGACTTCGCTGACGGCCAACCAACAAAGAAGGGTCGTAGGAAGGCGAAGACACTAAACACAGTATTTCACCCGTTTCAGGCTCTATCATCACTACGCTGCCGACTTTGTTTTGCAGCAATTTCTCTCCATACGCCTGTAACTCAATGTCTATGGCTAATTTAAGGTTTGTGCCCGGAACAGGCGTTTTATCATGTTTTCCATCTTCATATTTCCCGATGATACGCCCGTGAGCATCGCGCAAAAGTATCTCGATGCCTTTTTCGCCGCGCAGCAGATTCTCATAAGACTGCTCCACGCCAGTTCTGCCGGAGTAATCTCCGGCAATATAGAACTTATCTTTCTCAATATCACGATTATTCACCTCTCCGATATATCCAAGAAGCAATGCCGCATGTTCGGTGCCATACATCCTGATAGGACGATTTTGGATATAGAAACCGGGGAATTTATACATTTTCTCCTGGAATATACCGCTTTCAGTTGCAGATAGTTGACTTCTGAAAACTTGTGGCGTGTATGATGAATAACCGGGATTGCGCCTTGTGTCTTTAATTTCTTCTATTCGGTTGTCGAAAAATTCTTTCGTAATGCCCAGCGTCCGGCAAAAATCAAGCGTATCAAAAGGCTGAATATCTCGCATGACGAGCATCACTTCAAAAGTGGATTGATTATAAACCAATAGATTATCATTGCGATCATATATCACGCCTCGAGCAGGATACAGAATTTTATTTACCAAAGCATTGTTGTCAGCTCTATTTTTATACTGGCTATCGACTACTTGTATCATAAACAGACGAATAACAAAAACGGCAACGACACATAGTACGACTCCAATTATGATATATCGTCTTGATTCAAGAATATATTTCTCATTTTGTTTCATTCTTTTCTTCGTTTGAGATTAAATGCTTCTACGATCAGAATTGTCAACATCGTCAAAAAAAGACATGCTAATATCCTCTTAATAAGCAGTAAGGGATGAAAAAGCGTGATTGATTCGATGCAAAACAAGGTTATATGATGAATGGCGGCAAGGACAGCGGCATATCTTGAAAAACCGCCTACGCCCATTGTCTGAAACGAAGGCATATCTCCTTCTGAAAATTCCTTAACTGCAAACGTATTCATCAACGGGTTGCGTATCATGCCTGCAAGCGAACACGCTGCGGCGTGCATGCCTAACGTATTTGAAAACATATCTATCACGATACCGAGTAAAAATGAAACGCCAATCACTTGAGTACGAGGCGCATTCACCGGGCATTTGATGATGACATAGAGATACAAAAACGGCGTTCCTATCCTGAATAAATGAATTTTATCTAATAACAAAACCTGTAAGACAACGTAAAAGATAAAGTAAATCAATATAGTAAACAGGTTTCTATTCATTTTTGCTTGCCTCCTGTTCTATTTCCCACTGTTCGGGTTGAAAATTATTTTTGACTACCCAGACGAGCGACAATTTCCTAAAGTCGGTTGCCAACTTCACTTTTAAGGTATTACTGCCTGTGTTACTGATGGAATTTGTTCCGACGACCGTCCCTGCAATTACGTCGGACGGGAAAACGCCGGAAAATCCTGTTGTCACGACGGTGTCACCCTCTTGAAAGACAATATGCGTGGGCAACTCCTCAAACATGGCATATTGTACATCGCGACCGTCCCAGACAAGCGAGCCGTTGAACTCCTGATTTAACAGCTTGCAACTCAGCTTCCATTTGGGATTCAGCAAAGATATGACGACCGAATATCTGTCATTGACGTTAAAGACCTTGCCCACAACGCCTTGATCGGAAATCACTCCCATTTCAGGTCTGATGCCATCTCTATAACCTTTGTCTATTGTCGTGTAATTGAGCAAATTGGAGACAGAGTTGTTTATCACTCGTGCCGAAATTAATTCATAGTGATTTTGAAGCGTATCTGCAGTAATTGTATTGTTTGGAAGCCGATCTGCTTTCATGGCGTCTATTTGCAGTTTCAGATTGAGCGCCTCCAATTTTAATTGCTCATTCAGGTTCATTAAGATTTTGTTTTCAGTACGCAGATTCATAAACGAAACGACTGAATTTGAAGCAGACAGCATACTGCCGCTCACAACATTAGCTGAACTCAAAAACACATTGCGCTGATAATCGTTATTTTGATATAATAATGCGAACGATACTATTTCGCATAATAAAAACAACAACCAATGTCGTTTCCCGATAAGAAATTCAAGCAGTCTTTGCATAATCCGGTCTTAATGAATATATATAAATTCTGCCGACCATTGCATCATCTGACTAATATCGCATCAAAAACTTGAACTTCTCGATATTTTTCAGGGCTATGCCTGTGCCCCGGGCAACGGCATGAAGCGGGTCGTTGGCCACATGAAACGGGATGTTTATCTTGTCACTGAAGCGTTTGGCTATGCCGCGCATCAAAGCGCCTCCGCCTGCCAGATAGATGCCGTTGCGCACAATATCGGCATAAAGTTCGGGGGGCGTCTGCTCAAGTGCACTCAAGATTTCAGTCTCCATTTTTGATATCGATTTATCGAGGCAATGCGCAATCTCCTGATATGAGATAGGCACTTCCATTGGCAAGGCTGTCATCTGATTAGGTCCGTGGACGACAAAATCTTCGGGTGGATCCTCCAACGTTGTCAAAACGGAGCCTACGTTGATTTTCACTAACTCGGCCGTGCTTTCGCCTATTTTCATGTTATGTTGACGGCGCATATAATCTATGATATCGACTGTCAGGTCATCGCCGGCCGTCCGTATGGATTTGTCGGACACGATGCCGCCAAGAGAAATGACAGCGATTTCAGTCGTGCCTCCTCCGATGTCCACAATCATATTACCCTCAGGCGCTTCCACATCGATGCCTATGCCGATTGCCGCCGCCATAGGTTCGTATACCATATATACCTCGCGGCCTCCGGCATGTTCGGACGAGTCGCGCACGGCACGTTTTTCCACCTCCGTGCTGCCTGAAGGTATGCAGACAACGATTCGTAAAGGCGGTGAGAACCAGCTATTTTTGAATTTAATCATCTTTATCATCCCTCTGATCATCTGCTCGGCAGCATAGAAGTCGGCTATGACGCCATCTCTTAAAGGTCTGATTGTACGTATATTATCATGTGTTTTGCCGTGCATTTTGCGAGCTACTTCTCCCACGGCAATAACTTTGTCCGTCCGTCTGTCCAACGCTACGATTGATGGTTCGTCAACTACAATTTTCCCGTCGCTTATAATGATAGTATTTGCTGTACCTAAATCAATTGCAATTTCTTGTGTAAAGGAAAAAAATCCCATAAAATTCATACAAGTTCAATTTTTAAGATTTAATAATAATTTAGTGTTTGAAATGACGTATTGATGTCTTCACCATGCTCACTCCGTGCGCATTACAATATTCCACCGACTTATCGTCATTTATCGAGCCTCCCGGTTGGATGACGGCTTTAATGCCTGCCCCGTCAGCTATCTCAACGCAGTCCGGGAAGGGGAAAAAGGCGTCAGAAGCCATCACGGCACCTGTCAAATCAAAACCGAATGAAGCTGCTTTTGCAATGGCCTGTTTCAGGGCGTCCACGCGAGAGGTCTGCCCTATTCCACCGGCGCATAGTTGTTTATTCTTGACCAAAGTGATGGCATTTGACTTGCTATGCTTCACTAACTTATTGGCAAACAGCAGGTCTTCAATCTCACGTTCGTCAGGTCTTCGTTCCGTCATCGGCTCCAAATCTTGCACTGTCTGAATACTTAGGTCTTTATCCTGCACCAAAACGCCGTTGAGCAACGAACGGTATTGGTGCAAAGGCAAGTTGCTCTGTTTCCGCAATATAATAATTCGATTCTTTTTGTGTCTCAACACTTCGAGAGCATCGGTCGTGTAATCCGGTGCAATGATTACTTCAAAGAATATCTTATCTATTTCTTCAGATACTTCTTTGTCAATCACGCCATTAGTGACGAGAATCCCTCCGAAAGCAGAAATCGGGTCTCCGGCCAGCGCATCTTTCCACGCCTCCGACACCGTAGGCCGCGAAGCTACTCCGCATGCATTATTATGCTTTATCACCGCAAAAGTCAACTCATCAAATTCGTCTATCAATGTAATGGCTGAGTCAACATCGAGTAAATTATTATATGACAGCTCTTTGCCATGTAGTTGATCGAACAGTTCATCAAAATTGCCATAAAAAATGCCTCGTTGATGCGGGTTTTCTCCGTAGCGCATCTCTTTGGCGTCATCGACAGCTGCGCGGAAAGCCGAGCGGTCATCTCCGTCGAAATAGTTGAAAATAGCTGTGTCATAGGCAGATGTAGTGGCAAATGCTTCTTTGGCGAACCATCTTCTGTCTTCGACGCTCGATTCGGCTCCGTTCAGATTGAGCAGATTCATAAATGGGCTGTATTGTGCTTTGGAGGCTACGATAAGCACATCCTTATAATTTTTGGCCGCCGCTCTAATTAGAGAGATGCCGCCTATATCAATTTTTTCTATCACTACGGCTTCTTCGGCTCCGGACTCGACCGTTTCTTCAAAAGGATAAAGGTCAACGATCACCAAATCTATTTCATTTATATGATATTCAGCTATTTGCTGCCGGTCTCCTTCATGTTCGCGACGTGCCAGGATGCCTCCGAATATTTTCGGATGCAACGTTTTGACCCGCCCACCCAAAATAGAGGGGTAACCTGTCAATTCTTCAACTGCCTCACACGGAATGTTAAGTGATTCGATAAAGGCCTGAGTGCCTCCCGTCGAAACAAAACTTACACCTTCGCTATGGAGTTTTCTAACAATTTCCTCAAGGCCATCTTTGTGATATACAGAGATAAGCGCCCGTTTTATACGTTTCGTCAACTTCATTTAGTCTGATAAAAAATGCTTTTTCAGCACAAAATTATTGTTTTTTTTTGACTTATCATAATTATTGTACGTAAAAATCATTTTTTTTTCTTTGTATTCTTTCGCACAAGTCGCCTCAATTCCCATTAATTCGTCTCAATTCCCATAAATTCGTAAAATTCGCAGCGCAAAATTATCCGAAATCTTCACCCTCATCTTCCCGTCATCGCCTAAATAATAGAGATAATACTCTAAATCAGGTATTTGTGTAGCCATCCGGCAAGCAGCTTCCACTCCCATCGCCATAAAAGCCGTCGCGTAGGCATCGGCAGTCATGCAATCGGGCGCTATAATCGTGGCGCTCAGTATATTTTGTTCGGAAGGATAGCCGGTGAAAGGATCAATGGTATGCCCGTAACGTTTACCGTCTTTAATGACATAATTAATATAATTGCCCGATGTCGCCATTCCGCTTTTTTGACATAGTTGCACTATAACAGTATCCTTCATTGGCGTATAATCTACCTCATTCTCAGGCTTTTTTATAGCAATATTCCAACATTCTCCGCGTGCATTTTTCCCTTTTGTCACTACTTCTCCACCTATTTCTACCATGTAATCATTTACCCCTTCGCGTTCGAGTAAAGCTGCAATGACGTCGCACGAATATCCTTTGGCTATGGCGGAGAAATTGAGGATGATGCGCGGATCGTCCTTTACGACGCGCCCCCCTTGTAAACGCACTTTCCGATATCCCACAAACGACTTCAGACTATCAATAGTATGCGCCGAAATGCTGTCCCACTGCTCAAAACCAAACCCCCATAAGTTTATAAGCGGAGCAACTGTCACGTCAAACATCCCGCCCGACTTTTCGGATACCTCCATTGATTTGTTAAAAACTTCAGTAAACCATTGATCTACTTCGACATCCTCGTTTCTATTTACTTTTGATACTATTGATTTTGAATTGAACGGATTCAGTGATAAATCAAATGCTTTAAGCTCGGCTTTGATCTTATCTGTCAATAACGTATCAGACTTATACTTAACTTGATACAATGTATGAAACACGCTCCCGCTTTCCTCCTGATACGTCTGCTTGCATGACAAAAAAAGCATACTTGCTATAAGGATATAAATAAAATTTTTCATCGGACGAATTTTGAATTTAAATGCAAAATAAATCATAATTTCGTTAATTTGTTTGATTTTTCAAAGAATAACATCTAATTTTGCAACAAAATTAATTATTAAACCAAATTAATATGAAAAGAGAAAGTATTTTATGGTGTCGCCTGGCAATTGTGGGCGTCATCTTGTCAGTAAGTTTGGGGTCATGCGCTGAAAAGCAAAATGTGCTGACTCCCGAAGAAGAAGCTGCCGGCTGGGCATTGTTGTTCGACGGCGAAACACTCAACGGTTGGAGAGATTATAACGGGACAGGCGTCACTGCACCATGGACGGTGGAAAAAGGGACATTGGCTTCGCTTGGGCAAGGCACTGATTCTACGGGATATATCGTCACCGACAAACAGTATGAGAATTTCGAACTCGTGTTCGACTGGAAAATAGCGGCAGGTGGCAACAGCGGATTGCTGTATCATGTGATGGAAGATTCGCATTTGTCAACACCTTATATGACCGGGCCTGAATATCAGCTGCTTGATAATGAAGGCTTTGAGTCTAAAGTGGAAGACTGGCAGTTGGCCGGCGCAGACTACGCCATGTATGTTGCAGACCCTGCAAAGACTGTCCTAAAGCCTGTAGGTCAATGGAATCAATCGAAAATTGTTTTCGACAACGGCCATGTTGAACACTGGCTGAACGGCGAAAAGGTGGTCGAATTTGAGGCTTGGAGCGACGACTGGTTTACCCGCAAAAATAGCGGTAAATGGGACGCTTATCCCGAATACGGCTTAGCCCGCAGAGGCGTTATCTCCGTGCAGGATCATGGATATCGCACATGGTTCAGGAATATGAAAATACGCGAACTGCCGCGCAAGACAACAGGCCGCGAAGTGTCATTATTCAACGGTATAGACCTGAACGGCTGGCAAGTATATGGAACTGAGCAATGGTACGTCAAAGACAGCCTGCTGTATTGCGAAAGCGGGCCTGATAAAAAATACGGCTATTTAGGGACGCGCGAATATTACGATGACTTTGACTTGACGGTTGATTTCAAGCAGTTTGCTAATGGCAATAGCGGCATCTTCTTCCGTTCATGGATCATCAGAGACGTGTCGGTCACGGGATGGCAATGCGAAGTAGCTCCGCCTAATCTCTTTTCGGCAGGCATTTACGAGTCTGTTCCGAGAGGCCGTCAATGGCTTATCAAGCCCGATCCCGAAAAGGAGAAAATCCTGAAGATGGGCGACTGGAACACCATGAGACTCGTTGTCAAAGGCGATCGCGTCACTACATATCTTAATGGGACACAGATGATTGACCTGACAGATGCCAAGATTGGCAGCGGACAAGGACGAATCCTTCTGCAAATCCATAGCGGAGGCGGAATCAAGGTGGCTTGGAAGAATCTGAAGGTTACGAGGTTATAACTCCTTTTATATACAAAAAAAATTGCCGGTTTTCTTTTACGGAAAATCGGCATTTTTTTTGTGACCCGGGTGGGAGTCAAACCCACGACCTTCAGAACCGGAATCTGACGCTCTATTCACTAAGCTACCGGGCCAAAGCGGGTGCAAAGATAACGTTTATTTTGGAAAAACTATTCTATCACCACCGCATTTCGATACGCGAATGGCCATCGCCTTTCGGGATGACTTCGATATGTGTAGCGATGCGTTCTTTCAGTTCCGTGAGATGCGAAATCACGCCGATCAGCTTGCCTTCATTTTGCAGATTAGACAAAGCGGACAATGCAACATCCAAATAATCAGAATCAAGCGTGCCAAATCCCTCATCTATAAACATGGTGTCTATTTTCATATTTTTACTCGCCATATTGGCCAAACCCAACGCAAGGGACAACGACACGATAAATTTTTCGCCTCCGGAAAGATTCTGCGCCGTCCGTTCCTCACAATTTTGAAACTTGTCAATGACCGATAGCTCAAACGGATTTCTTTCCACATTGTCAACACGTTTCAAAATATAACGCTCCGACATGCGCTGCAGCTGACGGTTGGCCAGCCCGATCAGGTGTTCAAACGTCAATGCCTGTGCAAAGTTGCGGTAGACAATGCCGTCACGCGAACCGATCAGCATATTCAAGCTGCCCCATTTGGCGCAAACCTGCTCCTGCAATGCTTTTTCTTCCAGCTTCTTACTGTTCCTTATCACATTTTCTTCATTCACTTTCAAGGATTGCATATTGGCGCCTGTCTGCCGCGATAACAGATCGCTTTGCGGCTTCTTGGAGTCGTATTCGGCTTGCAGTTCATCGAGTGTTTTGACTGTAAACTGTTCTGACAGTTTTTCTGCTAACGCCTTTTCCTTTTCAGCAATAACTGCCTGTATTTTTGCAAGTTCTGTGGCTACATCAGTTTTTGCCTTCTCGGCATCCGTTCGTGCAGATTCAGCCTTCATGACTGACTCCGTCAAGCGTCTTTCTTCGTCTTCAACGTTGCGATCGTCGAATAAATCATGACGCGATTTGACAAGCAGTTGTTTTTCAGTATTTAATCCCTGTCTTTCTTCTGTTTTTGCCTTCATCAGATCCTGACTGTTTGCAATTTCAGTATTTTTGACTTTTATTTCATTCTCCAACTGATTAATCTGATTTTTAAGGCTTTCCAATGCCGATTGATTTTCTTTCCATTGTGTCAAATAACTTTCTAAAATCTCTATTGTTGAAGCACCGTAGACGTTAAGGTTTTGATGGAGTTTAGCATTTTCTTCAACATATTTTCTTTGTACTTCTTCCATCAATTGCTGTCGGGTTTTAAGCTGTTGCTCAGCCAATTGCTTATTTGTAGCGGCTTCTGTCTTAGCTTTTTCGGCTGTTTGCAAGGCTTGTTGCAATATGGGGAATTCGTTGTCGCGAAGATGATTTATGAATGCGTCTATTTGATTTGCTTTTGTCAATATATCTGCTATCTGCCTGTATTCAAGCTGTTTCTGCTTTTGAATCGACAGGAGCAAAGTCTTTGTATTTTCATCGTCAGGCATGTCAAAATCGGGTTGCACTGTTTTGATTTCATTTAAAATCAATTGCCGCCGTGCCAGATTTTCAGATAAAATTGTTGCTGTACTTTCCTGATTTTTAAGTGCATTTTCCCAATCGGCCATCAATTTGATTAATTTGCCTTCATTCTGCTGAATAGTCTCATTTATTTGTGATTCATGTTCTTTCAGACTGTTCAATAACATCTCGTTATCACCGATTCGCGGTTCGTTGCCCTGTGCAAACGGATGGTCGAGCGAACCGCACAAAGGACATGGCTTGCCGTCTTCAAGTGATTGACGTAGTGTATACATGTCTTGAATTTCCTTGATCTGCCTGATATTTTCTTCAAGTATAATAATTTTATTTTTAATACTTTCCCGGAGATTTTTATCGGCAGCAATTTGTTGAGTCAGTTCGTTGGCAGATTTTTCAGCAGAAGCAATCATTTCACCGGATTTCAACTCTTTTTGTCTATTTTCATAAATGACATCAACCGCTACGACCAGATGTTCGATTTGATTATTCAATTTGAGAAGGCTCTCTTTTGACGCTTGATAGGCATTTAATTCCTTATTGCATAAAATCTCTGATAATGAGGCTTTTGCAGTGATCAATTCTCTGTCTTTCTCATGGAAAGTTTTTTCCAATGATGCAAAAGATTCAAGCTCCCTGTCGAATGTATCAACTTTAGATACCCTGTCTTTCTGTGCATTGTCTAAGGCAATTCTTTTATTTTTGCCGTCTTGAACTATTTCTTTCACTCTATCGTTTTGATTTTTGACAGCAGCAAATTCGCCCACTAACGACTCGTACGAAGCATGTTTCGCAGACCATTCCTGTTTTTGCAGCAATAAACCCTGCGCTTCAGCCAACTTCATGCGCTGATTGTCAATTATATTTGTCAAATTATTATTTTGGATATCCAATTGAGCGATATGCTGCATGACAGGAATCAGCAACTTCTCCTTTTCGGCGATCTTTGTATCCAATTCTCTGACTTTTACAAATATTTTATCGCCATTTTCCTTTTCCGACTTTGCTTCGCGCAGGCTGTCCTCTGCCTGACGTAGCATTATCGATACAGTTTCCACATTCTGCACTAAATCAGGCAATTGACGTTTTCCCTCA
Organism: Tannerella sp.; assembly: GCA_031277335.1. GTDB lineage: Bacteria > Bacteroidota > Bacteroidia > Bacteroidales > Tannerellaceae > Tannerella. The sequence goes on from JAITMM010000226.1 coordinate 20,104, forward strand.
GCAATTTGCGTTTGCAGATTCATCAGATCAGTCAACCATTTTTTTGCTGTTTCGATCATTTGTATTTCGCTGTCAATTTGCTTCTTTTGCGTATCGAAAATGGTGATTTCGCTTTTTAGGCGTTCTTTTTCATCGTCAGACAGGATTTTGATTTCTCCGATTTGATCAGATATTCTGTCCAATTTCTCCTTTTCCGCCTTGTTACGTTCAAATGCCCTGCGCGATATTTCACCATAGATTTCCGTCCCTGTTATATGCTCCAGCAATTCTCCTTTCGTATTTTTATCTGCCTGCAGAAAAGCGGCAAAACTGCCTTGCGCCAACATGATTACTTTCGTGAACTGCTCAAACGTAAGACCGACAATCTCAATTATTTTACTATTGCAATGGTTGACCTGTTCCGCATGGATTTTATTGGCGCCATCGGCTATTTGACGGTTTACGGACTTCAGTTTTCCGTTGTGCGAGCGCTCCTGTTTCCACGACGATTTCCACCGGGCGCCGCCAATCTCAAACGTTATTTCAGCATAGCAATCGCTTGTGTGACGGGTCATTACATCATTGTTTTCACTTGTGATTTTTTCCACACGCGGCGTCTTACCGTACAACGCCAACGAAATGGCATCAAGAATAGAACTTTTGCCGGCGCCGGTCTTGCCGGTGATGGCAAATATGCCTGCATCGGCAAATTCCGGCCTGGTGAAATCAATCTCCCACTCACCAAGCAATGAATTGATATTCTTGAATTTAAGCTTTAGAATGCGCATGGAAATAATAACTGAATAACTGAATAACTGAGTAACTGAATAACTGATAACTGATAACTATAAGCTATAAACTAAAGACCGATACAACTCTTTCAAAACTTCCTGTTGAGCTTCGGGTACGTTGTTTTTGGCAAGTAGGATTTCAAACACATCGAACTTGTCAAGTTCATCAAGAGATTGCGCGCTTTCGTTCCGAGTCAACACCTCGTTCAGGTATTGTCTGTTTTGAATTTTCAGGATTTCAATATTTGTATTGGCAGTCAATTCATTAGCCCATGTATCGAGATCAGGGAAAACTTCTTCGCATTCGTATAAGACTTCCACCCAAACAGAATCGCCGGATTGGACAAGAGCATTTAAACGATTGTAAATATGCATCTTATCGCCTCTGATAGATTCGAGCCGTTGAAAGACAGGTATTTCAACAGGCGTAACATCAGGTATATTTTCCTTAAAGTCAACGATATATACAACCTTTTGCTGACCGGCTTCACCAAAACCCATCGCTATCGGCGAACCGCAATACCGGATATGTTGCTCAATGACAGACGGGATATGATAATGACCGAGCGCCACATAATCGAACACAGGCGGAAAAATATAATTTCCAACACATTCTATATTACCCACATAGATATCCCTTACTCCATCGCCTTCCGTCTTTTTTCCGCCTGCCACCGACAAATGACCTGTGGCTATCACCGGAATCTTTGAAGTGTTGTAGTTTCGACGACTATCCGAAGATTCATAACAAATCATATCTCGCTTTTTTTCTGCAATTTGCGCCAACTCTGCGTAATGATTTTTGATGCTTTCGGCGATTCGTTTGGAGCGGTCACCGTAAGTTTCGCCTTCAATAAAGCGACTTATGTCCCGTTCCCTTAGAAACGGCGCGGCACAGACCACGGCGCATGTCTCGTCAGAATTATCGCAAATCTCTATCACCTCATCTTCAGGATTTTCCGTTGCATTGCCGATAACGTGAACGTTGAGTGTAGCCAGTATATCTTTGGGCGCATTCAGAAAGCTCGGCGAATCGTGGTTGCCTCCGACGATGACCACATTCCGGCATCCCGACCGGCGAACATCGATCAAGAAGTCGTAGTATAACTTTTGCGAGGCACTCGAAGGAGTGGCATTATCGAAAATATCACCTGCAACAATCAGCAATTCAACATTATTACTCTCTATCGTCCAAAGAAGCCATCGCAGGAAAGCAGCCTGCTCGTCCTGCCTATCCTTTTTTGAATAGAGCGTCCTGCCCAGATGCCAGTCCGAAGTATGTAAGAGCTTCATTTTAATAAAAAGTTGAACATAAATTACGCCATAAAGATACATATATTTTTCATACCGACAACAATAAAATTTGGAATTGCACATAAATAGACTTACCTTTGACGCGGAATATTTCATCAGATGCTGCTTAAAATTTATCCGGAGAATCCGAGTCAGAAAGGAATCGAAAAGGTAGTCAACATCTTGCGCGACGGAGGCCTTGCGATTTACCCGACCGATACATTGTATGCGATTGGTTGTGACGCATATAATGTGCGCGCCGTAGAGAAGATATGCCGCATCAAAGGTGTCAATCCGCAGAAATGCAACCTTTCGATCATCTGTTGCGACCTGTCCAACGTGAGCGAATGTGCAAAAATGAATAATGTCACTTTCAAATTACTCAAACGCAATCTTCCCGGCCCATTTACATTTATCCTTCCTGTAAGCAACGAACTGCCAAAGTTTTACACAACCCGCAAGGAGATCGGCATCCGCATCCCCGACAATGCTATTATTCGCGAAATCGTCCATTCGCTGGGCAATCCCGTTATGACAATGTCGATTTACGACCAGCACGACCAGCCAGAGTATATGACTGACCCCGAGCTGATTCACGAAAAATACGGTCAACTTGTGGATGTGGTGATCGATGGCGGCTACGGTTCAACTGAAGGCTCGACTGTCGTGAACTGCGTATCGGACGAGTTCGAAGTGATCCGCCAAGGGAAAGCGATACTGGAGTAGCATCTATTCCTTTTATAAGACCACGAGATATCAATTCGGCAACGCCGATTTATAACGGATAATCATCAAACGCATACAGTGCGGTAGAAAGGTATCGTTCGCCGGTATCCGGCAGGACGGCGACGATGATCTTGCCTGCATTGGCGGGCTGTCTGGCCAATTCGGTAGCTGCATAAACGGCTGCTCCGGATGAAATCCCGACAATCAGGCCTTCGGTACGCGCCAAATCGCGACCGGTGCGGATGGCGTTGTCGCCGGCAACGGGAATCACCTGGTCGACGACGGCAGGATTGTAGTTTTTCGGAATGAAACCGGGGCCGATGCCCTGGATCTTATGCTGGCCTGGCTTCCCGCCAGAAATCACGGCCGATTCGGCAGGCTCCACTCCCACAATCTGCACGTTAGGATTATGGCGTTTCAGTCTTTCGCCTACGCCGCTAATAGTACCTCCCGTGCCTATCCCGGCCACAAAGATATCTATACGTCCGTCTAAGTCGCGCAGGATCTCTTCGGCCGTAGTCTGCGCATGAATGGCAGGATTAGCCTTATTGTCAAACTGTTGCAGGATCACAGAGCCTGAGATGCTGTTTTTCAGCTCTTCTGCTTTCTTTATGGCGCCTTTCATGCCTTCCGTTCCTGACGTCAGTACCAGGTTTACACCCAATGCCTTGAGCATGTTGCGGCGCTCTTCGCTCATAGTTTCGGGCATTGTCAAAATCAATTTATAGCCCCTGACTGCCGCTACAAATGCCAATCCCAATCCTGTATTTCCGCTTGTCGGCTCGATAATGATGGAGCCCGGTTTTAAGACGCCTCTTCTTTCCGCATCGGCAATCAATGCGAAAGCAGTGCGGTCCTTGACGCTGCCTAACGGATTGAAATACTCTAACTTGGCAATGACACGCGCACCCAAATGGCGGCTTGCATTGTATTTTGACAGTTCCAGCAATGGAGTATTGCCTATCAAATCGGTGAGTTGCTTTGCTACTTTTGCCATAATCTCTTATATGAATGAAAATTTTTGCAAAATTACGCATTTTTACAGTTCAATCATATACCCTATTGAGGGTATTTTTCATAAAAAAAAGGGAAATCCGTATCGAATTTCCCTTTTTTCTCCTACATCTTTATGATGTCTATTTGATCAGACTTGTGAAAGACGAGTTAGTGGCATATTTTGCAAATTCCAAGTCGAGGGCGGCTTCGCGTGCCAGCGACGGTTTCTTTGCTATGGCCGAGCTCAAATTTGCGATCACTGCATTCGTGTCGTTCGTGCGGGCTGCGACGATGGCTTTCAGGTAGTCGGTCGTCGCATCAGGGCGCGTCACGGCGTTCAATGTCTGCGATGCACGGCTGTAGTCCTTTGCCATGAGTTGAGCCAGCGCGGTGTTATTTGTCTTGCTTGCGCCGAATGAACTGACGGCTCTCGAGTAATCTCCCTGCAACAAGTATAATATACCAAGCGATTCACCCAATTCAGGCACGTTGGATGCACTGCCGATCAGTTGCTCCGCCTTCGCCTTGTCTCCTTTCGTCAATGCGATAAGTCCCAGGTTCATATTTGATTCGCTATTGTTCTTGACGCTATTTGCTTTCGCAAACATCTCTTCGGCCTTGACAATATCGCCGGCATTGAAGCGTTGCGTACCGATATTGTTCCACACGCGGTAGTCGTTCGGGAAGAGCTGGCTTGCTTTCGTATAGATGGCCTCCTTGTCGGTGGCATTGTCGGTCAGCGTGGCGGCATAGAGTATTTCTTCCACAGTCAGTGCGTTAGGATTGGTTTGAGCTAAGCGGCTGATTTCCTCGTCCGACTTGCCGATGATTTCAATGTTGGCAATCAGGCGCGAGCGGCGCAGTTGCGGCAGGATTTCATCAGCCAGCGACTGGAAGACGGTGGAGATATTTTTGATTTCACGTTCACGCTGTTCGGGGTCTTTGTACATGGAAAGCACGCGCAAGACAAGGTCTTTGTCCTGCAGGTTGGATTTGGACACAAGTTCCTGGAATCCTTCCCAGTCCTGAGCCGTATAATGTGCGTCGACGGGGAGAGCTATCTGGCGTTTCTTCAATTCTGACTCCAAGTATTTCCTCGTATTTGTCTCGCGCTGAGCGGCCAGCGTCTCATTCAGTTTCAGTCCGCCATCGGGAGAAGCATACGCAGATACTTCAAGAGCGACGTTTTGATTGGCTGCCGCATCGGCTGCCGCAACGAGATCTTTCCAGTCGGTTATCTCGCTCTTGTTCAGCTCTCTTGCCCTGAGTTCGGCCTGTTGGATGACGAACATGATATTGGCATCGTGCGCCTCCTTGATGATGCGTTGAAATTTATCGGGAGCAATGGCCGGTGTAGCCGTTCCTGCATCGACCAGCGCGGAAGTAGCCAACACGCCATCGGCAATTTTTATGTCCGGCAGTTTCACCGTTTTGTTTTTGATTTTGGCCTCGAATGTCAGGTATAGCTCTGATTTTTTCATCTCGGGTTTATACTTAAAAGACGATTTCATCGTGACATTCCCTCCGTTATTGTAGAGAATGGTCGGGTTATTGGCCTTCACCTTTTCGCCCTGGTACGTGTAGGCCGTCCCCCATGTCTCGCCGGTGGCGTAGCGCAAGACGGGCATAACGGTGACGACTGCATTTTTATTGAACCATTTGGCCGGATAGGTGGCACTGATGGTCACCGGGACTTCGCCTGCAACGGCTTCGAGCGGCTGCGGATCAGCCTTGAAATACTGATCGGATAGAGGAGTGAGTTTGCCGCTGCAGGACGCTAACGCGAAAATCGTTGCTAATGTGAGCATTGGCAGAAGGAATCTTTTGTTCATAATCATTGTAAGTTAAAATTGTTATTTGTTTAATTTTTGAATATTTATACATTTTTTTAAAGATGCTTTATAGGCAAATTTTATTTCAGTGCAAAAATAACATTTTTTTCGACATGAAACGGCGATTTCATCATAAAAATTTGCGCATTAACGTTTATTAACTATCTTAAAAAATCTTGAAATAGATGAAGTTTACCGAATATGTTTTTCAGCTTTGAGGAAAACAATAAAAAAAATTATACTTTTGCCATTCGAATCTCGTTCGAGTAATAAACTTATGGATTATTTAATCAAAACGCAAGGTTTCCGGGCAGTCTCCATCAAGCTGCCGGCCTCTAAAAGCATAAGTAACAGGGTGCTGATACTTAATGCCTTGAGTTGTGCGTCGCAATCCGTTCAGAATCTGGCAGACTGCGACGATACGAATGTCATGCTAAAGGCATTGCAATCATCTGAGCACGAGATAGATATCAAGGCTGCCGGCACGGCCATGCGTTTTCTGACGGCTTATCTGGCAGGTAGGCCGGGGAACCGGACAATTACAGGCACGGAGCGGATGAAAAACAGGCCTGTCAAAATTCTTGTCGATGCGCTCAATTCATTAGGTGCACAAATTGAATATGTTGATAAAGAGGGATTTCCGCCTTTGAGAATCATCGGGAACCGTTTGGTCGGCGGCGAAACATCGCTCTACGGAGGCGTCAGCTCCCAGTATATTTCCGCCTTGCTGATGGCGGCGCCGCTGATGGAGAAGGGATTGCGTCTGCATCTGACCGGCCGAGTGATTTCACGTCCCTATCTCGACTTGACCATCCGGCTGATGAAAGAATTTGGCGTCACCGTCTTTGAAGACGGGCATACGCTGACCATTCCGCCTCAATCTTATGTGCCTGTCCCCTTTACTGTTGAATCGGACTGGAGTGCAGCATCTTACTGGTACGAAATAGTGGCGCTGTCCGACGACGCCCGGGTCTCGCTTTCCGGCCTGTTTGCCGACAGCATGCAAGGCGATGCCGGAATCGTATATTTATTTGATAAACTGGGAGTTGAAACAATCTTTGAAACAGACGGAGTCGTCTTGAGAAGGAAGGAGCGCAGCGTGGATATGCCTTTTACACAGGACTTTACCGATATGCCGGATATGGCCCAGACCTTTGCCGTCACGTGCGCGGTGCTTGGAATCCCTTTCATTCTCAGCGGATTGCAAAGCCTGAAAATCAAGGAAACCGACCGGTTGGCTGCGTTGTGCAACGAATTGTCTAAGCTGGGATATCTGCTGACGGAAGAAGACGGTCAAATCCTGCGCTGGAATGGTGAACTGACGGCACCCGCCCAGGTACCCGTCATTCAAACGTATGACGATCACAGAATGGCTATGGCGTTCGCTCCCATTGCCTTACGTCGCCCAGAAGGTATTACTTTAGCAAATATTGAAGTCGTTTCAAAGAGCTATCCTCTATTTTGGAAAGACTTGCAAAAAGCTGATTTTAAATTGATTTCAATGGCATAAATCCATGATTTATCTATAAAAATACAGACTATGAAGCTGAAAATCCTTACGATACTTTTAATATTAATGCTTTCAGGAATGACCGTTAGCGGACAGGACTGGAGCAGTACGGCAAATGTACGCAAGATCATAGAACGAATAGATGCGAGGATCGACTCGCTGAAAAGTTTGTACGATAGCTCATGTTATCAAGATACTAACATGTTTAACCCAATGTTTTTAATGCCTGTATTCAAGCCGATTCAGACGTTTACACCTGACATTTACCGTCCGCAACGGTGGACAGTCGGCACAGACAATAGTGCATCCCAACTATCTATGTATAAGCCGATAACTGTTTTTCAAAAAGAAAAAATAAAAAAGCAAATTTCCGATGCCGCCTATCTGCATATCCTCTTCAAATTGCCCTATCTTTTTAAATATACCATTGACAATCTGCCTTCCGAGAAAATGTATTTAATTGAAAAGAACGAAAAGGCTCAAGTGACGGTAGGTGAGGTTTACGTCCATCTCGATGAAAACGAGGCTCCCAAGAAATTTATACCTGACCGTAAATACTGGATATCAGGCTTTGAAAGCGCCATAAAGTTTTCGGAAAATTCGACATCGGGCAACTGGTATAGCGGGCCGATCAAGACGACCATCCTCAATATATTCACAAGAAATATCGTAAAGTACAACTACGCAAAAGACAGGATTAAATGGGATAACGACCTGGAACTCAGGCTTAATTTTTATAATTCGCCAAATGACACCTTGCGGCGTTACAAAGTGAGTGACGATTTTTTCAGGCTCCACAGCAATTATGGCCTGAAAGCATTCAATAAATGGTATTACACGATAGACAGTGAATTTAAAACTCAGCTATTCTCTAATTATCAAGAAAATACAAACTTTCTGCAAGCCGGCCTCCTATCGCCTTTCACTTTCAATATAGGTGTCGGCGTCAAATATGACCTTACGCATAAATACAATCGTCCTGATCGTTCATTAGCAATTTCCCTAAACCTGGCGCCTCTGTCATATACCTATATGTCAAGCAGAAAGGACGATATAGACTGGGGGCGTCACGGTTTTCCCAAAGACGATGCAACAGGAGATTACAAACATTATTTAAGCAGATTCGGCTCAACGGCAGACTTCAATATGAACTGGAAAATCACATGGGATGTGGTGTGGAAATCGAGATTGAAGTATTTCACAACGTACGACCGCGTTGTAGCCGAATGTGAAAATTCACTTGATTTTGCCATCAGCCGTTTCTTCTCTACATTGCTGTATTTAAATTTAAGGTATGATGACGGCGTAACAAAAGTAAATGAATCAGACTCTTTCCTGCAATGGAACCAGTTGATCAGCTTCGGATTCAGTTATAAATGGTAATAAATTAAAAAGTTTTATGAATAAGATTTTAGTAACAGGGGGAACGGGATATATCGGTTCACATACGGTGGTTGAATTGCAATTAGCAGGTTTTGAGGTTCTGATAATTGACAATCTATCAAATTCCAACATAGAGGTATTAGCCGGCATAGAAAAAATTACAGGTATACGTCCGACATTCAAACTGCTGGATTGCAATGATAAAGACGGATTGGAAGGCTTGTTGTCTGAGAATCGTGACATTCAGGGTATCATTCATTTTGCGGCAAATAAAGCCGTCGGAGAATCGGTGGAGCAGCCGTTAAAATATTATCGAAACAACTTGATATCACTGATTAATTTATTGGAACTTATGCCTTTATATCGTATTTCAGGACTTGTCTTCTCGTCTTCATGCACCGTCTACGGTCAGCCTGACGTGTTGCCTGTCACGGAGGATGCACCTGTCAAGCCGGCCATGTCTCCTTATGGCAATACAAAGCAAATCAACGAGGAGATCATTCGCGACACGATAAACGCAGGAGCACCGATTAAAAGCATTATATTACGCTATTTCAATCCGATAGGTGCTCATCCAAGCGCCGAAATAGGTGAACTGCCGCTTGGCGAACCGCAGAATCTGGCGCCTTTAGTGACGCAAACGGCAGCCGGCATCCGACATGAACTGAGCGTTTTCGGCGATGATTACGACACACCTGACGGCTCGTGCGTGCGCGATTATATTAATGTAGTCGACTTGGCAAAAGCCCATGTCATAGCGGTCAAGCGATTGTTGGAAGACAGCTCTGAAACTGACATAGAAATATTTAATCTGGGAACAGGACGCGGAGTGACTGTGCTTGAACTTATCCGTACATTCGAAAAGGCAACAGGCGTCAAAGTACCTTACAAAATTGTCGCACGACGCGAAGGCGATATCGAAAAGGTTTGGGCGGACGCCACGCTCGCCAACAACGTATTACGCTGGAAAGCTAAAGAATCTTTAGAAAACACACTCCTATCAGCCTGGAAATGGCAACAGAAGCAAACCGTATAATCACCTGATTCACTGCCAATTATCTGATACCACGAATCCAGAGGACTTAAAAATACCTTATACATGGTATTTTACGGCATTTTTTTTCACCTTATCTTTGCGGCATATATATGAGTATTAATTGTTTTTTAAAAACGTAAGATTATGATTGCAAAGAAATTAACGGAATTGATTGGCAACACTCCCTTGTTGGAGTTCGAAAGTTTTGCCACATCTAAACAAGCCGAAGGAAAAATTATCGGCAAACTTGAGTATTTTAATCCGCTCGGAAGCGTAAAAGATCGCATTGCATTTGCAATGATTGAAGATGCAGAGCGTAGAGGCGTGCTCAACAAAGATTCAGTGATAATAGAGCCTACAAGCGGCAATACAGGGATAGGCCTGGCGTATGTTGCTGCCACTAAAGGTTATAGATTAATATTGGCGATGCCCGAAACGATGAGTCTCGAAAGGCGAAACCTCTTGAAGGCGCTTGGCGCCGAACTTGTGCTGACCGAAGGAGCCAAAGGAATGAAGGGAGCCATAGCCAGAGCAGGCGAGTTACAAGCCGAAATTCCCAATTCGATCATTCTGCAACAGTTTGAAAATCCGGCCAATTCGGCCATTCATTACCATACAACGGCAGAAGAGATTTGGCGAGATACGGCCGGGAAAATTGATATTTTTGTATCCGGCGTGGGCACCGGCGGAACGGTGAGCGGCGCAGGTAAACGCTTGAAGGAACTTAATCCCTCCATACAGGTTGTGGCCGTAGAGCCGACAGACTCGCCCGTACTATCAGGCGGCAATCCCGCCCCTCATAAGATACAGGGCATAGGCGCCGGTTTTATACCTAAAATATATGATGCATCTGTCGTAGATACAATCCTTACAGTCAGCAATAACGAGGCAATACAGACCTCGCGCGAGCTGGCAAAAACAGAAGGACTTCTAGTAGGCATCTCTTCGGGAGCGGCCGTGTTTGCAGCGCTTCAATTAGCTAAACTACCTGAAAATAAAGGGAAAAACATCGTTGCAATCCTTCCGGATACAGGCGAACGATACCTTTCGACAGTGTTATACGCTTTTGAAGATTATCCATTATAAACATTTAATTAGTATCACAAAATGAGCAATTTAAAATTTGAAACACTACAATTGCACGCAGGACAGGAAGTTGAAAAAACAACCCATTCGCGGGCATTGCCTATATACCAGACGACTTCGTATGTATTTGATGATGCCAAAGAAGGAGCAGACCTGTTCGGACTTCGCAAATTCGGAAATATCTATACACGACTGATGAACCCGACAACCGACGTGTTCGAGAAACGCGTAGCGGCACTCGAAGGAGGCGTCTCGGCGCTCGCAACATCATCGGGACAGTCGGCGCAGTTTATCGCGCTCAACAATATCCTTCAGGTGGGCGACAATTTTGTCAGCACGTCACATCTCTACGGAGGGACGTATAATCAGTTCAAGTCTCAGTTCAAACGCCTTGGCATCGAAGTGCGTTTTACGCCGAACGATGATCCGGAATCGTTTGAACGCCTGATAGATGATGGCACTAAAGCGCTCTATATAGAAACTATCGGGAATCCGGAACTGAATGTGCCCGACTTTGATGCTGTCGCGAAAGTGGCTGAGAAACATAATATTCCACTTATCGTAGACAATACGTTTGGAGCAGGCGGCTACCTGTTTCGCCCGATCGAACACGGTGCCGCAGTCGTCGTCGAATCTGCAACAAAATGGATCGGCGGTCATGGCACCACGCTCGGCGGCGTGATTGTGGACAGTGGAAAATTCAACTGGGGAAACGGTAAATTTTCAGCATTCACCGAACCGTCCGACAGCTATCACGGACTGGTATTTTGGGACGTATTCGGATTCAACGGCCCTTTCGGCAATATAGCCTTTAATATTCGCGCACGCGTCGAAGGACTTCGCGACTGGGGAAATACGATCAGTCCGTTCAACTCGTTCCTTTTGGTGCAGGGACTTGAGACACTGTCAATCAGGATGGAACGTCATATACAGAACACTCAGCTGCTTGCCGATTGGCTCGAGCAAAGGCCTGAAATAGAATATGTAAACTATCCCGGCTTGAAAAGCAGCAAATATTACAATTTAGCTCAAAAATATTTCCCCAAAGGAGCCGGCTCTATCTTGACATTCAAAATCAAGGGCGACGCCGTATTAGCCGACAAATTGATAGACAGCCTGAAATTGCTGAGCCACCTGGCAAACGTGGGCGACGCCAAATCACTCATCATTCACCCCGCCGCCACAACGCACGAACAACTCTCGCCCGAAGAACAGATTGCATCAGGCGTAAGGCCGGGATTGCTGCGTATATCCGTTGGTATCGAACATATTGACGATATAAAGGACGATTTGGAGCAGGCGTTGAATAAATTATAGGCTGACATATTTTTGTATTTACGCATCGGAATATTTTCAATTCTACCGAATAAGTAAATATATTTTTATATATTCGCAGCGTATTTCTCTCCGTAGATATTTTTACGGAGAGAAATATTCCTGTGTCGGGCTGTGCGGCTCAAACAGGACACATAATATAATGAATATAATTTAATAATTGTCCATGTTTGACTGGAAACTTATAGATCAGATTTACAGCTCGTTTGCCGAGCGAGTAGAGAAGGCTCAACAGGTGTTGGGACATCCGTTGACTTTAGCCGAGAAAATTTTGTACGCTCATCTGTATGATACAGAGGCGATTCAACCCTATCGCAGAGGAGAGGACTATGTGCATTTTTCACCCGACCGGGTGGCGATGCAGGATGCAACGGCGCAGATGGCGCTGCTGCAATTTATGAATGCCGGACGCCAACGGACGGCCGTGCCGACATCAGTCCATTGCGACCATATCATCGTCGCTGAAAAAGGTGCGCAGTCCGACCTTCAAAAAGCGCTTGTAGACAATCAGGAAGTATATGATTTCCTGCGCTCTGTAGCTGATAAATACGGCATAGGCTTTTGGAAACCCGGTGCCGGTATAATTCACCAGGTGGCGCTCGAAAACTATGCATTCCCCGGCGGCATGATGATTGGCACCGATTCGCATACGCCGACAGCCGGAGGGCTGGGTATGCTCGGCATAGGCGTCGGAGGCGCTGATGCCATGGAGGTGATGGCAGGCATGTCGTGGGAACTGAAGATGCCTAAACTAATAGGCGTCAAACTGACCGGACAGCTTAACGGCTGGACGGCTCCAAAAGATATCATCCTGAAACTGACCGGCCTACTGACCGTCAAAGGCGGCACGAACGCCATCATCGAATACTTCGGCGAGGGCTGCCGCTCCATCTCGGCAACAGGAAAAGCCACCATCTGCAATATGGGTGCAGAGGTGGGGGCAACAACTTCCGTCTTCCCCTACGACGCCAACATGGCGGCCTACCTGCGTGCGACAGGACGCGCGCAAGTAGCAGAAAGGGCTGATTCGCTGGCAGATATGCTGCGGGCAGATGACGAAGTGGCTAATATGCCTGAAAAGTATTACGACAACGTGATCGAAATAGACCTTTCTTCTCTCGAACCTTATGTCAACGGCCCGTTTACGCCTGACGCCGCATGGCCTATCTCCCAGTTTGCACAAGTTGTGAAGGAAAAAGGCTATCCGCAACAGATGGAGGTAGGATTAGTCGGCTCGTGCACAAACTCTTCTTACGAAGACCTCGGCAGGGCAGCCTACGTGGCAAAACAGGCAATAGCTAAAGATATAGATGTC
>JAITMM010000260.1 GCA_031277335.1 Tannerella sp.
GATTCGGGAAGCAGATCGCCTTCTCCGAAATCCGCAAAACGTATGTCGAGTTTAAAATTTCCTTCATTAGCCAAAAGAACCGAAACAGGCTCTTCTTCCGTGCCGTCGGGAATATATTCTGTTTCGCACGAAGTCATCCATACGCTGAAGGCGCATGTCAACAGGAATACGTTGTATAGTGCTATAATATAATTACTTGGGAGTTTTATTAATGTTTTCATACTGTCTTATTCAATTGTTTTTTTAAATGTAGATCTCAATAAATTATAATTATCTTATTTTTTAAAAGTTTATCATATAATTTTCCTTTTAAAACTGTTTTTTGCCGTATGGTTGCGGTGGAATCAGTCCGTTTCACAACCCCGGGGTGTACTGCTATTTCAGTGCCGCAAGAAGTCTTCCGCATTGCATTTTGCGTTACAAATAAGTTCATTTTCTATTACTTATAAGATGTTTATTATCGTTATTATTGCAGATAAAATCGCGGCAAAAATAGATAAAAAATTATATTAATGCAAAGAAGAATGAAAAAAAATAAAATAAATGGAAATTTTGTTAATTCACGGCGGTTGGGATGTGTTGTGTTTCTGATGGATTTGCGGGGCTTGACCCCGACTACATTGACGATGCGGCGCGGCAAATATCGGCCTCAAGCATAGTCGGTTTGACGTAGCATCAAACGCTCGACGCTCGGCGTAGCATCATGCTACGACTATTCAAAGATTTCCGAATGTGTATTTGTGCGTACAAGCAACAATATCATTTCTTTTTTATTTTTTTGATAAACAAGCAGCCAATCAGGTCTTACGTGACATTCCCGATATACTTTATATTTACCTTTTAGTTGGTGGTCCCTATAAATTTCAGGCAGAGGGTTGTCGTCAGCAGACAACAAATTCACAACAGCGCTTATTTCATCAACAAGTTTTATATCTGATGCAATATGTTTGAAATCTTTCCTGAATTTTTTTGTCGGTTTGATCTTATACATGACCTAATTCTTTATAAACCGATTTTTTAAATTCGTCAAAATTTTCGTATGTTTCAGTCCGTCCCATTTTTATATCTTCAATGGCTTCGTCAAGTCCATTCTTTTGGGGTTTTTCTTTGAAGTCGTAATTGATTTTTACACCTTTAATCACTGACAGCAATTCTATAACCTGTGTAGCTACTTTATTTCTTTTGTCATAACTTACTAATACTGTACACATTATATTTATTTTTAAATTATTGTATAACTTTTTTTCATTTGCAAAAGTAGCTAATATTATGTAAAACACCAAATAGAAGCGTCTTTTTTAGTTTCTTTTTTCAATTTATTATCCATTCTCCGCTCTTGGTTTCAGATGTACGAGAAATTAGTCCTTCTTGTTTTAATTGTCTGATATTTTTCTCAACTCCGGCAATGCTCAATCCGATATTTTCAGCAATTTCAGAGACTGTAATTTGCGTATTTTTTGTTATCAATTCCAAAATCTTTCCCTTACTTTTTTCCCTTACTTTACCCTTACTTTCGGTTTCGCTGTCCGCAACTTCTTTTTCAAATGGAAGTTGAACATACATCGTATTATCGGTAAATTCAAAAATGTTTCTGTTGTAAATTTTGGTGATTCCACGAATACCAAAACCCAACGCTTCAACAAGTTCCAAATCTTTAAGAATACGCATTAATTCAGGATTTCTCAGGGCGGAAACGCCAAGAAAAAAGTCGTTAATTGTCAGTTGCGGCACTAAACCACCATAAGAACGCACAGCAAAACGATTTTGAAAAACCTCTGAAATCGGCAACATTCCATAAGAATAATCGTTGTGAGCAAAAGCGTTTATCACAACTTCGCCATTGTATTGACACCTATATAAATATCGCCATCTTTTGCATTGAGAAAGGCGACCGCTTCTTTTTCGAGCGAATCAGGACGTTTTTCTTTGTATTCAACTAATTCATTTTCAACTTGAAACACTTTATTTGTTCTATTTTGATTTTTCGGAACATAAAAGTCAATCTGCATTTGCTTAAATACAGAAAACTGCATACAGAGGCACCGATTTTATACTGTTTTCAAATCCGAAATTCTTTTTGGAAATGCGGATGGCGTACTCGGATTTGTATTTTTCCATGAAAACACCCAGACTTTTGGCCCTGTTTCGCCTGCCTTTTTTCACTTCTACCGGAACAACTTTTCCGTCTATTTGCAACACAAAATCAATTTCAGCCTTGCCTTCGCTTTGCCAATATGCAAGGCGATAGTTTTTTGCTTTAAAACACTGTGCGACATAATTTTCTGTCATCGCTCCAAGAAAAGTGTTGTCTGTTTCGATCGTTGACAGGATGGTTTGAAGGGGAATTTCCGAACGCAAGGTCAAAACGCCGATATCGCCCATATACAACTTGAAGTTTATCAAGTCCATATACGCATTTATCGGTATGAGGCCGTGTTCCAGTCGTTGACATTTGATCGTTATATGTGCCATATTCAACCATTCGATTGCCTCGCCGAAAATGGTTGCCGTACCGCCACGCTGCACAACTTTGTATTGAAACTTCGTATTTTCCTTGGCAAGCTGCGCAGGAATGGAATCGTAGCAGGCACGGATTTTTATGCCTGTTGCTGTGTCCGCATATTTTGCCATATCTGCAACATATTGGTTGAGTATCTCATTTTGAACAACTTGCACTTTAAGAAAACTGTCTGTTTTTATAAATGTTTTTACTGCTGCCGGCATTCCGCCGACAATAAAATACTTTTGATAAAGTTCCAGCGCTACATGGTGCGATGCTTCGGGCATAGGCTCGTTGTTCGCGTAATGATTTTTTATTTCCTCTGCCAGTTTATCATAGCCCAAAGCCCACATAAATTCTTCAAAATCAAGCGGAAACATGTAAAGATCACTGACTTTTCCCACAGGAAAGGAATATTTTTCGCGGTTGATTGCCACGCCAAGCAACGAGCCGGCAGCGACAATGTAATATTCGGGTGTCTGTTCGCAAAAATATTTCAAAGCGGTCAGCGTCCGTTCGCTTGCCTGAATTTCATCGAAGAAAATCAAGGTGTTTTCCGGACTAATTTCCTGTCGTTTAGTGGATTCTATAAATTGAATAATCTTGCGGGGCGAAAGTTCCTTTTCAATAAAGTTGCGTATATCGCCCTCGATTTCCATGTTCAGATACATCACATTTTCAAAATGCTGTTTACCAAACTCTTCCAGGATGTAGGTTTTACCGACTTGTCGCGCACCGTTCAATACTAAAGGTTTGCGTTCCTCGCCGTTTTTCCACTCAACCAATGTTTCCAATATTTTCCGTTTCATCATCAAACTGATTTTAGGCTGCAAAATTACTAAAATGTTCCGAAAAATCAAAATATTTTGATTTTTCGGAACATTTTAGTTGACGGTGACTTCAATTTTCAGGCAGGAAATCATATATTTCTTTGTTTTTTTGTCTGTCTCTCCCATTCTACCCGGAGATGCATTTCGCCGGAATGTGATCCTTAGAGACGTTGCGCGCAACGTCTCTACTAATTGCCGATCACGTTGCAGGTGCCGGAGCGCGTTAATGGCCGGACGGTTTATTTATTTTTTCAACACTTTCTTTTCTTCGGTTTTCAGGCGGCGTTCTACCTTTTGTACATCTTCGGCAGGAGGCAGGTTTTCCGGAACTAAACCGCGTTCAATCATAATTTTACGTACACCAAGATTGTTGTCAACATGTTCTTTCTCAATCGCGGGAACACCTTGCAGATCTTTTATCTGTACGTTTTCGGCTGTCATTGCAGCGGCAAAATCTTTTGCCTTGATACTTACCGTTGGAAGGAAATCGGCAACAGGGCGGTTTTGCGGAACGCCCATTTTGCGTTTCAGTTGTGCGGTGTCAAGACAGAAAAGCGCCTTGTCGCCTTTGGAGCGGATGGTGGCAAAACCCTTGTCGTCAACACCTCTCTCGTAAAGTACGCCCGACAGATGCTTTTCTGTTTCACGCAATTTCGCCCGTGCCTCCACCCGCTCTGATTCCAGCATGCGCTGTTCGATCATTTCGGCACGTCGCGTTTGCACGGCAAAATAATTCTGGGCAAAAGAGATTTGCTCTTTCCGGCTATCACCATTTTGCGCCACCAAATAACAGGCATAGCGCGTTAAGAGAATGTCATCTATCTCTTTTTCAGCGCCTGAGCCTATTTCGACCATCTTGCTGACGTCAGCAAAATGGTAGCCAATGTCTGCACCTGCATTCCTACACGATTCCTTGGCTTTATCAATGATATTCTCAAAGTTACGCCACTGTGCATAGCCTAACAACTTTTGCAATTCCCTTGCACTCCAACATTCCACGCCTTCGATTTCGGCGGCGGTATTTTCAAATTGTACGAACAATTCTTTTATTTCTCCTGATTTTAGCATATTTTTTGGTTTTTTATCAGTGCAAAGATAGTGTTTTTTATCGGAATAACCCAAATTTCATTTGATTTTTTTCCGGAGAAATGCTTAACGCTATTCGCAAAGACGACCTCAGCCGACGCATTCTCCAAAGGGAGAGGAAGTCGTCATTGAGAATTGCAGGAAAAGAAGCAGGACGATGCAATTAGTAGATACGTTGCGCGCAACGTATCTACTAATTGCCGATCACGTTGCAGGTGCCGGAGCCGGCATTGTAATAATACGACTCTGCTGTGCTGGTTCCGCCGGCGAGGACGATAATGCCGTTGGGATTTTCGATTTTGAAATCGTTATTCATATCGCCGGGATCGGTGCCGACGGGTGACTTAAAATTCCATATATAATGTGAAAAACCCGAAGGGTTGTCCACCCATACGCCAGGTAAGGGAGCATCGTTGACTTTCGTATCCGTTGCCGTAGCCGAAGGAGTGATAATAATCATATAATGGATGTTAATACCTTCCTCATCCAGAAAGGTGCCCGATGTGCCCGGTGGAAACATGAATGGCGAAATAATCTCGCGCTGCACCATCTGTCTGTCAACGGCAGGTATCCAGCAGATGGATGGGTCGCCGGCATTAGAGACACTACCTGTCCCAACCATATAGGACACTACTCCAACCGGTTTGTCGGCTTCGATATAACAGGCCGCCTTCGTCCGATCGCTGCCGGTGATCTCCAGCTCCGTCCATTGTCCGGCCTGCAGTATACCGCCGGTGAGGGATATATCAGTTTCATCAGGAATCGGAGTTTCATCATCATCCTGTAATAAAGCAACAGTTGCACCTGTAAAGGAAACTTTTGTATTCGGTTGTGAAGCCAAAATACGGATACGGTTCAACCTTGGGTCAGAGTTGTTCGGTTGCGGGGCATTTGGCACCAGGAACCTGTATCCCCACTGATTGACGGGGGCTAACTGTTCAAAAAGAATATCTGCGTAGCGTCTACCATGTGGAACTTCTGCTATCGTGGAATGTGTAAAATAAGCCACCGGCTTATCAGCAAATATACGCCTGCCTGTCATGTCGGTATTTGACACATTGTAATAAACTTCGCCTGCACTCAGTGTGTCGATAGAGGTGAGCGATCCGGCTTCATAGATGATGGTGCCGCTTTGGTTGGCAATAATCATTTCAAAATCAAATTGAGTTTCTGCCGGTTGGTAAGAAAGTCGGTAGTAATCTTTACCCCAAGCCGTTACCGGCAACAGTGCAGTGGCATCCGTCGTGGCGGTTTGTGTATTGAATGCATAGACCGACACGGGAGCATCGGAGGTAATCTTCAACGTCTTGTTGGAAGAGCCGTTGGGGGGAGTAATACCGTCAGTGTAAGCCAGATATACAGCATTTTGCATATCACCGAGAACCGGTATATTCGACAAATCAATATGCAGCACTTCTCCGGCATTTACCGCATAGACAGCTTGGGCGCCACCATCCGTAAATGTCAGGGTAACAGTGGTGGAAAATTCCGAGGCAATACGCAATTCAAAACGGTAACTACCATCTACGCCGGCGTTATTTTCTCCGAAACTGACCCAAAACTCCTTTCCCTGGGTGCTGTTGTTAAAGCAAAGCAGCGTCCCGTCAGGTCGCCGCACGCAGCGGACGCTGGCGCCGACATTGGCGTTGATGACATTCTGGCCGGCTGAGCCTGTGGCGTAAATGCTATAATTTGGAGTGGTAGAAAATGCGGTGGACGACAGGTAGTATCCGGCATTGCCGGCTTCGCTTAGGGAGGTGTTGACAGAGCCTGCGCTTGGGAAGAAAAGTGAGGCCAGGGTATGGCGGTTGTAGAACAGCGTGCCCCTGTGGGCTACCCTGCCGGCATCCGTCGCGGCCACGCTGCTGAGCAGGCCGGGGGAGTTCGTGCCGGGGCCGTCCGTAATATCCATGCGGTCGAAGAAGCCGTCGGCGTAATAGCCGTAGACGGTATTGACGCCGTCGGGACGGACATTCGAGGACTGCGGCGGGTTTTCATACAGCGACTGGCGCATCTCGGACAAAGACACGTCGGGGCCGGCGTCGGCTGCATTGGTCAGGCCGTCCGTCGGACGGCGGAAGCCGGGAGGACATGTTTCCTGATCAGCACCGAGGTCTGCCCAGAAAACGTTGGAAGGCAACGGTGTGACATCCCATCCCGGCTTAAACTGCGAGACAGGATCCCATGCGTAGCGTATTGTGGGCCCGGGCGTGGCCCACTGGAAGAAGGCGCCTGCCCGGGTTGGATAATCGGTGAGGATGGCCGGCGGGTCATTCTGTATCGGCGGGTCGAGGGGAATGCCGTTCACGCTGACCGGGGCATTGAGCGTCGCCGCCGTGAGGTTGTAGGGCGAGAATTTGCGCGCAACAGTGCGTTGGGCGACAGCTGCTCCGGCGGGTACCGGATCGCTGTTGCTGAACACGTAGTCCGGCGCGTCGCCCTGGCGGATCCAGATGCGCTGCCTGTAGCGGTTGTTGCCGTACGTCAGCAGGACGACGCCGTAGCGCACCGGCGCTTCTTCCGTGATGGTATGTTCCGATTTCAGCCCGATGCGGAAATAGATTTGATCGTCGCCGGGTTGCGATTCTGGATCGGAAGCCAATCTCGCAAAGCCGCTGACAAAAGTGGAAGTGCCGGTCAACCGGTGTGCATCGTCAAAGCCATCATCATTGCCGAGGGCGTCAGGGTTAGGCATCCATACATTGGCGTCGGTCGACGGAGCTGTATCGAGCACGATCCAGTCCCTACCCTCGATGACTTGCGCCGTCCAGACGCTGTCGGCTTCGCCTGTTGTCACCTTCATGCGGATCAGCCGTTCGCCTGTCTGTCCGGCTTTCCAGAAGGCGCCGACGTAGGGGGTGAAGCCGGGCGGAGGCGTGTCGTCAGTGATAAGGGGCGAGTCGCCGATGCGCATGGTCATCGTATAGGAATAGCCGCTCAGGAGCGACTTGGCAAAGGTGGCCGGGATGTCGGAGACGGTCGTGTCCCTGCCGTTGATGGTAGTGCCGAGGGTACCGATCCGGATGATGGTCGGCATGTCGCCGGCCGTAAAGACCGTCCGCGTATCGGATTTGACGCTGTCGGCAGGAAATGTCGCCGTCGAAAAGGTGAATGCCTGCGTGATGTCCGTGTTCGCGGCGAGCGCTCCGGTGAAGGACGCCATGTCGACCGTATATCCGGACATCGTCACGTCGCTGAAACCGGTGATTTTGGCACCGGCATCGCGTGTGGCCGCCACCAGCCTGACCTGCGACATCTTATGCACTAGGGTGATGGGGATTTTTATTTTATCGTTCCCCGCAAGGGGCACCGTCGGCGACATTCCCCAGATCAGGTCGTTGGAGGGGTCGATGTTTTTGAGGGTGTCAAGAAGGGCAGGCGGGTCATCCGCCGTATTGAGGGAATAGGCTATCAGCTTGTAGTTGCCTGCGTCGAGGTTGATCTTGAAGCCGCTGGCGTCGGCGCGGACAAAGGTGCCGCTGCTGTCCCTGTACATCACTTCCGTTTCGTAGGCGAAAGTGTTCGTGTCAACGGAATCGTAGATGGCGATAAGGATTTTCGCGCCGTCGTTGAATTTCCGCGTACCGACGGGCAGCGACTTGACTGCCTGCGTCTTGACTGCCTGCGTCCTGACTGCGGGGTCGACGGCGAGCGTGGCATAGAGATACAGACCGTCGCTTACGCGGATCACACTTGTCTCAGGCTCCAGATCGTGCTGCCTTACAGATATGTCAATCGTTTGTGTTTCAGCCCGCGAAAGTTCTTCTCCAAATCCGGCGAAGCTGAGGTTAATGCTGAAATTGCCTTCTGTCACGGTCAGCGCGGGCTGCTCGATGTCGGGGGTTTCCGGTATGTCGGGGATGTATTCCTTTTCGCACGAAGCCGTCATCCATGCCAGACAGCCCGCCAGCACGCATGCGATGCCATGATTAATTACTCTAATGTCTTTTTTGCTTCTCAATCCGGTGAAGCGACAGCATACAAATTTAATGATCGTTCTCAAACGGTCTTCTTTCATCAGTCTGTTTTTTATAACACCGGGCATTCAACATTTCGCTTGTAGAATGTTTCAGCTCAATGTGATATTCGGTGCAAAAGTACGAAAAAGACCGTAAACAGACAAGAAACGATGTGAGTTTTAATTTTTTTTCACAGGTATCTTATTTTATGCAAATATACAACTTTTTTCCATTCCACAAACGAAAGAAAAAAACGCCGCCCAACCTGTCCGGTCGGGGCGGCGCTCCTTCGCTTTTGATCATGGAAATGAAAGATTTACGTTATGCTTTTTTGCCTATCTGCGTCGCTTCCTTTACTTCGATCAATTGGCCGGTTTTGCAGTCGTAGATATAGCCGTAGATTGCTATGTGTTTGGAAACCAACGCATGGTTGCGGATCAGGCGCACATCGTCTACGACGCTTTTTTCAAGATTGCTTATTGTCAAAAAGTTGATATACTGGCCGTTTTCGCTGCCGCCCTCTTTGGAGGGGTTATACCAGCCGTTTTCATTGATGGCCGCCGTTTCGAGACTTTCGGCGAGGAGACCCGAAATAATTTCGTTTGTGAACGTTTCCATTCCGCAGTCCGTATGATGGATGACAAACCATTCCTGCGTGCCCAGCAGTTTGTGCGAGATGATCAGCGAGCGGATGGCGTCTTCGCTGACCCTGCCGCCGGCATTTCTGATCACGTGGGCGTCTCCTTCTGCCAGTCCTGCAAATTTTGCGGGGTCAAGACGGGCGTCCATGCAGGTTAATACGGCAAACTGTCTGGCGGGAGGCATGGCCAGCTTTCCTTTTTCTCCGAAATTACTTGCATATTCCTTGTTTGCATGTAATACTTCTTCCAATATTTTACTCATTTTAATATTCCTTTCTTGTTTGTTAATAATTTCATATTTCTAAAAATTTTTCGAGGGCAAAGGTATGGGAAGGTTTTCGAAGAAGCGTCGGGGAAAATGTTAAAAAAATACTTCAAAATGACAAATACCGCGATAAGGGTATAGGTCGGCGTCCCCGTCAGTCAATTTGTCATATTTAAAATATGGATTTGATAACTTGATTTATAATTTCATCAAAGTAAAGCTTTTTTATGGTTCCAATTGTAGAAGGTATAATGTAATCCATCGTGGTCATCAAAATATGACATTTCACATAGCTTTTTTTAAGGTAAAGAGAAATTATTGAACATATTGTTATTTAACTCATAAAAATATTGCGAATGATAATCTTTTGAGGTTATCAAAACAAGATAGACAAACCCTTCATTTTCCGTTAGTTCATTGTTGAATACTACGATGGCATAATGATTTTTCAACTTTCCGTCGGGGAATTGAAAGTTCACGTTGACGATATCTCTTTGGTTAATCTTCATAACGCTCCATTATTTTCGCGAGGTTGCGTTGAGCGTTGTATACAAATATCTCATTGTCGGTATATTTGTTTTTTTTTCGTTTGCCGAACATTTTTTGATAGATATCCAATGCTTCCTCTTTTTGGGGAAATTGATTTGTAGCGAAAATCGATGTCAATCTACCATCGCACACATCTTCGGCCGTATCGGTAGGAGACATTTCTTTTGTCGAAATCTCGGTAGCTCCAGCCAGTATAGCAGAATGTAAAATGCTTTTTATCAGTGTATTTCTGTCATCGTAATGTAATGTAACTGTTGCCATAGTGATATGTATAGAACGGATATGATTTTGCAAATATACAATATTTATTTGAATTGACAATCTTGACTGAAAGAATCAAAAGATTCAAATACACCGAGCGAAGATGCATACGTTGTTTTTTTAACTGTAGGGCGAATTTGTTTATAAATAATCCTTACATTTGCGGCTTCATTTTATCTCTTACTCGGCAATGAATAGAAAAAAATCAACTTATGCTCTGGCAATCGTGTTATTGTCTTTTCTGATAACATCCTGCCAGTTTTTTCTGGGAGTTGGAAAGCAACAATATCCCGGCGAACAGGCACGCCAATATTCCATATATGACGACAGTACCTTGAATAATAATCTTTTACCGGTAATCATGCCTTTCAATCGGGTCATAAGTCCTGTAGGGACGGTAATTTCGTGGGGCAGCAAGAACTATGAGCATCACAGTCTTGACCTGCAATTGATTCCGGGAACGGATTTATTGGCGGTCGAAGAAAGAAACGGGATTGTCATCGTTGATACTCAAAGGAATAAGGTGATTGCCCAATGGAACTTGCGGGATAGCAAGCCTTTTAGCAGGCTTAAAAGCACTTATTCGGGCATCAAGGTATGGCAAAACGACGGCAAAACGTACATATTCTGGAGTGCGGCCAACAGCTCAGACTCTTATGTGCTTCAAGCTGAATGGACCGGCAAAGATATCTCCCTGAAAAATTCTTTTCAATATCAGGCGGACGGGAAATCGCCGCTTGCCTTGCCCAATGAGGTGCTTGTCAGCACGGAGAATGGCCGCAATTACCTTTATGTGGTCTTAAACGGTAACAATCAAATTGTTAAAACGGATATAGATACGAAAGAGGTCATTTGGACAGCATCCACAGGAGTTGCGCCTTACGGCATTACCCTCGCAGATAATCGTATCTATGTGACCAACTGGGCCGGCCCTCACCCTGTTGAGGGCGCTGCGGAGGAAACGGCAGGTATCCCCGACGTGCAAGCCTATATCAATCCCCTCACGGGCGCCTTGAGCCATGGCTCGGTATCGGTCTTTAATCCGGACGGTTCATTTGTTACGGAAATTGAAGTAGGGCTTCATCCGAATGCGATTATTCACAGCCGCGACAACCGGTTTCTATATGTTGCCAACGCCAACAGCGATAATATAACGGTCATTGATGCCCTCACCAACAAGGTGTTGGAGGAAATTGACGTGAAATTGTTTCCCGGCTCGGAAGGTTTTATCGGCGATTCGCCCGTCGCGTTGGCGTTGGACGAAGAGAATACGACTTTGTATGTTGCTAACGGTCTGGATAATGCCGTGGCTGTGGTCAGCCTGGGAAGCAAGGCTTCATCGGCGGGAAAGGGAGAAAGCGCCCTTAAAGGTTTTATTCCTGTGGAAGCCTATCCTTCGGGAATAGCAGTCAAAGACAACACCCTGTATATCACCAACCTTGAAGGCGAAGGTGCGCGCACCAACAGCATGGATATCAGAAAAGAGGCGCCGAACGCAAATGCTCCCGATACGAAAGGCGGGGCATACAACAGCCATAAGCAGGCTGCAACTTTATCCATTGTTCCTGTCCCCGACGATGTGCAGTTGGCCGATTACACCGAAAAGGTGAAACGGCTCAATCTCGGATTCCGGACGGAACTGGCACGTTTGCTTCCGCGCAAAGGCGTAGCGCCCAGGCCTGTGCCCGAACGGATAGGTGAACCTTCCGTGTTCAAACACGTCATCTATATCATTAAGGAAAACCGCACTTACGACCAGGTGCTTGGCGATATGAAGGAAGGCGACGGACGCGAAGACCTTTGCGTGTTTGGCGAAACCGTGACCCCGAATCAACATCAGCTGGCAAGAGATTTTCTGTTACTCGATAATTTTTACGCATCCGGAAAGTCTTCCGGCGAAGGACATCAATGGACGGATGCCGCAATGGTCACCGATTATGTGGAGAGAAACGTGAGCGCTTGGTTTCGCAGCTATCCGCACGTACAGACAGATGCGCTGGTTTACAATAAAAAAGGATTTATCTGGAACAATGCGACGGAACACGGGAAAAGCGTCAGGATATACGGAGAAGCGTGCATCCCCTTGTATGGCAAGGAAATGACGTGGACATCTTTTTACGAAGATTATCTCCTGAACAAGCCCATTGAATTTACCAATACGACGACCATATCGGCAGTCCGCCCTCTATTGTCGCCAACTTATCCCGGATATGACAACCATGAAATCAACGACCAGATCAGGGCATCGGCCTTCATCAAGGAATTGGAAGAATATGAAAAAATGCCCGGCGACCAATTGCCTGAACTATTGATATTAGCGCTGCCCGCAGACCATACGGGCGGCACCAATCCCGCATTGCCTACCCCAAGGGCCATGGTTGCGGACAACGACTTGGCGTTGGGGAGAATTATCGAGGCATTGACCAAAAGCAGGTTCTGGAAAAATACCGTAGTGTTTGTCACCGAGGATGACTCGCAAAACGGATGGGATCATGTCTCGTCTTACAGGACAACAGGCTTTGTCATAAGTCCTTACAGCAGGTTGCAACAGACCGTCCGTACCAATTACAACCAGACCTGCATCGTAAGAACCATCGAGCAGATACTCGGCATTCCGCCCATGAATGCCATCGATGCCACGGCGCTTCCCATGTTTACATGTTTTAACGACACGCCTTCCGATTTCGTTTATCATGCCATTCCCAACAACATACCGCTCAATGAGATGAATCCTCCGCTGACTGCTTTAACCGGCAAAGGATTGCATTACGCCAAGCAGTCTTTGCGTCCTGAATTTACCCATATAGATAGCGGGAATGACGACTTGATGAATCGCATTATATGGTATGCCATGAAAGGAGAACAGGCTTATCCGACGAAGTATGCGGGGAAAGGGGGGGATGAGGATGAGGATGATTGAATAACTGAACCTTTGAACTTTTAATGATGGCGTATGTAGAGACCGTTGCGTGCAACGTCTCTACTATTCTGCCTGCAGTTCTGGGATATTTTCCAGTAATTGCCGAACCTGTTCTTCGGACAGTTCGGTCACGGAAATGACTTCATCTATTGGCATGTTTCTCACGAGAAGTTTGATGGCCACTTCCATCCTTCCTTCAATTTTTCCTTCAATTTTTCCTTCAATCTTCCCTTCCATCCTTCCTTCAGTTCTTTCTTCGATTCTGATTGCCCGCGCCATATCGCGGAGAAAGTAATTCTTCTTTAAACTTTTTTCAAATGTATCCATCTCTGTATGTGTTAATTTATTTATTTCTGCCAATTTAAAAAAACGCTTGAATATCCTGCCCCTGATTTCGGGAGGAGGAGACTTCAACGTAAATAGATGCTTGAGCATGAACAGCCAGGTGTCCGTGTTGCCCTTCAATTCCGAAACCGTCTTGTTGAACTTCGGCAGTTCGATAAAGACAAATTTCAACTTGTCGGAAAATGGCGTCCCCGTACGCTCGCGGTAAATGCAGGCTTTTTCCATCACCATGTCTTTCGATTCCTTATCCTTGAAAAGAACAAAGTCAAGGATGGAAACGACATATACAGCCTTCAGGCAATAATCCCAGTATTTCTTTTTGGGCGCCTGCTTGCGGATGATGTGCGAGGCATAGAACAATACCCTATCCTTGAAAAACGTCTGTTCGCCAATTTGCATTTCAACGATGACATATTCGCCTGAACCTGTAGTACATAGCAGGTCAAATATGGCTGTACGCTCGTCTTTATACTCGCCCAGTCCTTCGGTGGGCTGATAGGTGATGTCTCTGATATCGGCGGCAAGGATATCGTTTAGGAAGGCAATTAGCAACTCCTTGTTCATAAACAGTTTCTTGAATCCGAAATCGGTCATCGGATCAATATAAACAGCGTCGAGAAGCGAAGGCTGCGAAGTGACCGGGGTCTTTGTTTTTGCTTTTGCCATTTTGTTTGTTTAGGATTACAAAAGTAATCAATTTTTTTAATTGAAGCCACGAATTGACACGTATTTTATGCAAATTGTGGCGAATAGGGAGATTACGGGTCATGGTCGTGCCGATGACAAAACATTATCAGAAAAAAACCGGCAGAGGCTGTCTCAGGCAGTCCCTGCCGGTTTCATTTACGGATTGGTTATCAGCACGCAACGGATAGAGAGTGCGGAGTTCTTGTCATGGGTCCACTGCAATCTTTGACCATTAGCGGCATACAGTATCCATGCATTTGGCCGGGTGCTGGCATCTACAGACGAACTTGACCAGTACAGGGCTGCACCTCCCGGTTGATTACGCTGGCCTCTCTGCCAATCGCGTTCGCCTGCCGACGGGAAGAATATCGACTTGTTGTCATTTGCATTGAAAAACAGCATGCCCACATAAGCAACTTGTGAGTTGGTGTTGGAAACGGCTTGATACGAAAGTAATTTGCGGCGGTCATAGAAACCGTCGGCATAATAACCATATACGGAATTGCTGCTACTTTCACCGGTTCCGGTGGGCATGGATGCGTAGAGCGACTGCCGCATCTCCGACACGTTTGTATTGGGATTGGAATTGGTCTCCTGAGCGGACGTAGAGCCGTCATTCGGGCGGCGGTATAAGGAAGGGCATGTCTCGTTGATCGATGAGACGTCGTTCCACAAAGGTGGAGAATTAAAAGCCTCCCACCCGGTTATTTCATCGGTATTGGGAGTTACGGGATGGAAAGCCCTGCGCAGTGCTGCGTTCCCTGAAGGTAATGCCCACTGGAAATAGGCACCCGCCTGCGTGGGATAATCCACAAATGTGCCACCTCCCACTCCCAATTGCGGATGGTCGGTCAGCGCAGTTCCGGTTCCCACATTCCAGATATCGTTGTCGTATGTCAGGTTATAGGCGGCGAATGCTTTGGAGTTGTTGCGTCCCGAAATGATATAATCGGGATATTCGCCCTGTCGGAGATAGATATCCTGCGTCCTCGTGCCGTTGGCGTAGGTCACGGTGATCTTTCCGTAGCGGTGGGCTGTTGGGTTGGTCAGTGCCGTCTTCCATCCGATGCGGAAATAGATAGCTCCGTTTCCGGAGACGGTCTGTTGATTGCCGGGAACCTGGTAGTTTGTTTCAAAAGACGGATCGTTGCCGCTGATCAATGTGCCGGTAGGATTTGGCAACCATTCCACTGCCGTGTTGGCAGGCAGGGATTGATCCATGATGATATCGGTGCCTCCGGCCGTCACCGTTGCTGTCCACGGCCCGGTATTGCTCCATCGGATCAGCCGTTCGCCGCGCTGGTTATATTTCCAGAAAGCGCCTACCCATACATACGGAGCATCCTGAATATCAGGCATGGGTGGCACCGGCGGCACTTCGGTTTTTACGCAGCGGATGCTCATTGCTTTGTTGTTGGCTGCGAGGGTTTTTTGACTTAATTCGGGAGGTACGTCGTAACCGCCGGCTACGAAGTACAATGCCCAGTAAGTGCCGGTTGTGACATTAGAGGCGGTAGATGTCCAGTAAAAACCTCCGTTTCCCGCACCTAACAGCTCCCCTGCCGGATTAACCTCGCCGCTTCCGCGGTGGCCTGCAGCAGGAAAGAACAGGGATGCAAGGTTATTCGGATTATAGACGAGGCGTCCCATATAGGCGGCATTTTTGGTCAATGGAGTGACGGCGGTCTGCGGTGCAAAGTCATGGGCCACGGCGCCGCCACCGGACAAGGTCGTTTCTATACCGTAGCGGTCGAAGTAGCCATCGGCGTAATATCCCCAGACGGAGTTATCCGTGTTGTCGTTATCGCCTGTCGGCGGATTCAGCCACAGACTCTGGCGTATTTCGCTGCTGTTGATAGCCGGACTTGGTACGGCAGCGTTTGTGGCACCGTCGTTCGGCCGGCGATAACCCGAAGGGCATGTTTCCGAGTTGTTTGCTTCGTCCCATGTATCGTTACCTGTGTCGAGGTTATCGGCAAGCCAGGGAGGCGTCGAGCCGGAATAATTAAGCGGGTTACCCGGATGGTAGGCGCGTCGCAGGTAAGTTGTGGCATTTGCCGCATCCGTAGCCCAGTACCAGAATGTACCGCCCTGCGTGGGGAATTTCACAAAATTGCCGCCGTTAAGTCCTACCTGTACGCTTGTCGGCGTGCCGGCATATTCAGGCAAGGCATTGGCCGTCAGGTTAAAAGGTGAGAATCTTGCAGCCAGTGTGCGGTTGCCGCCGGTGAGCGGGTCGCTGTTGCGCATCAGAAAATCGTCTCCCTCGCCCTGGCGGATCCAGATGCGGTGCCGGTAGCGG
This sequence comes from Tannerella sp., assembly GCA_031277335.1. Taxonomy (GTDB): domain Bacteria; phylum Bacteroidota; class Bacteroidia; order Bacteroidales; family Tannerellaceae; genus Tannerella. Next base: position 16,346 of record JAITMM010000260.1, read on the forward strand.
TTGTT
>JAITMM010000066.1 GCA_031277335.1 Tannerella sp.
TCGACCTCTTATTTTCCCTGATCATAAGGATGAATGTAGTGAAATGCTCGAATTGTTTCATGAAATAACTAAAGTATGATCTTTATATTATTAATTTTTAAATAATTACATGAAAATGAAAATAAATCTAAGTAAATGGTGCAGTATGGGAATAGGACTATGCGTGTCCTTGCTATGCTTTCAATGTGATTTTATTGCAAAACCGGATAGGTTCGCAAACTCTTTAGGTATGGAGTTGGTAAAGATAAATTCCGGCCGCTTTATCATGGGGTCGGATTCAGGAGAATTTGATGAAAAACCGCTCCGTGAAGTTTTTCTGACAAAGACTTTCTATATATCCGCAACCCCCGTCACAAATCTGCAATATGAACAGTTTGATCCTGATCATAAGAAGATGCGTGGGGAACGGGGATTCTCTCAAGGTGACAATGAAGCTGTCGTTTTTATATCATGGGAAGAAGCAAATGCCTATACAAAGTGGTTAAGTGATAAGGAAGGAAAAACCTACAGGTTACCCACCGAAGCGGAATGGGAATATGTCTGCCGGGCAGGAAGCCTTACTGATTACTCCATGGGGGATCAATTGCCGGAGTCATTTTATTTAAATCAGAAGAATGAATGGTATCCCATACCCGTATCATTAGAAGTAGGACTAACCGAACCGAATCAATGGGGAATATACAATATGCACGGTTTGGTTGAGGAATTTTGTCTGGATAACTATGGCCCGTATGTTGGAGATGACCTGAAAAATCCGGTTGGATATGAATCAGGAGATTATAAAGTAACACGGGGAGGAAGCCATAATACCGGTGTCTCTTATTTGCGAAGCGCGAATCGTACGGGAATGTTAGCTGATGACAAGAATTGTTTAGTTGGTTTTCGGGTTGTTCAGGCGGATTATCCGAAAACAACTCCGCTGTCAAGAGGTGAGTTCCGATGGAATACTGATGTGTCACAGACTAAACATGACTGGAAAAGTGAGATTGATATGGATAAGCCTTTTTTTGGTGAAATTATTTATTTTCATAATATTCCGGCTGGCATGAATGGTCCGCTTTATGGCAAACATAATCACTGTCCGGCTATTACAGCATTACCCAACGGAGATTTATTTGCTACATGGTATACCACGAACACTGAAGAAGGGCGTGAACTGGCTGTTGCGGCATCCCGATTGAAGAAAGGAGAAAATCAATGGATCGAATCAGATCTATTTTACAAAGTGCCGGATCGGAATATGCATGCCACCTCTATTTTCTGGGATCAATCAGATGATGTTCTTTATCATTTTCAGGGAGTTGCAGTAAGTAATGGATGGGGTGAATTGGCGCTTTTTATGCGGACGAGTACTGATAATGGAGTTACCTGGTCTGCACCGCACTGGATAAATAAAATTCATGGACTTAGGAATATGCCCATTGCAGGTGTTAAAAAAACTACTTCCGGCTATCTTGTCGTGCCTTGCGATGCAGCTACAGGAGGAGAAGGAGGAAGCGCAATCCATATCAGCAATGATAATGGTAAAACCTGGACAGAACAGGGAAGAGACACGGAAAAACCGGATTTCAGCAATGGAAGTCAAGGTTCGACAATTGCAGGAATACATGCAGGAGTAGTGGAACTTAGCAACGGTAATTTGATGGCGTTGGGGAGAGGCAACAATATTAACGGATGTATGCCCAAAAGTATTTCGTCGGATTTGGGAAAAACATGGACTTATCATGCTACCACTATACCACCGATTTCAAGTGGACAACGCCTTGTTTTGATGCGCCTGCAAGAGGGTCCGATTCTGCTGGTCTCGTTTACTGATACACCAAACACAAATAAAGGGATGATTTTCAAAGAAAAAGACAATCATTCTTTTACAGGATTTGGATTGTATGCCGCGCTATCGTATGATGATGGAGAAACATGGCCGATTAAAAAACTAATCACACCGGGAGAAGGAGAATTTGACGGCGGTGCCTGGACCTCTCAGTTTAAGGCAAATAAAACCCATGCAGAACCCAAAGGGTATATGGCAGCTACACAAGCTCCCGATGGAATGATACATCTGATATCAAGCAAATTACATTATAGATTCAATCTGGCTTGGCTCTTGGAACCCAACGACTTGCCTTGATAGGCTTTAAAAAGTGATAGATTGTATCGCTCGTTGAAATTTAAACAGACAAATCCAAAGATAAAGAGAAAACGTAGTCCCCCATTAATAAATTATCGTCTTATCACTCAAATACATAAATCTCTATAGCCGACAGCGTAAAGGCAGTTGAGGCGGGTGCTTCGGCGATGCCGCTGACGCTTTGGCCGCTGACGCCGCCTGCACTGAGCGCGCTGTTCATCCCGACGGATGGTGATGCGGAAAGCAGGCCGGATGGGGTAATCTTCACATATCGTCCTCCGGCCTGTTCGGGCAGGATGATATTTGTCATTGTTGAACCCATCGTGCTGTTGTCTTCATCAGCTATCATCTTGTAATTCAAATTGTCATCGCTTACTTCTATCTTGACGCGGTCAGGTCGGCCTCGCAGGTTATGAACGTTTCGACGCTCAAAAGTGCGATTCCATCGAAGCATTATTCTGTCAAAGCGCTTCACGCTGTCAAGATCAACTACAAACGACCCTTCTTCGGGCGTCAGCGTTGCAAAAGTGCTCACATCAGCGTCAATAAATGTCTTTCCGTTGACGGCATTAGTCTGTCCGCCTTCCGTTACAATTGTTATGTTTTCAGGATTTACACCGCCTGTCACACGTTTGGCGAGTGCCAGATTTCTTGAACCGCCGACAGGCACGCCCGTGTAGATACTTGTAGCAGCTCGTGCGTTGCTTCCGCGAATCGAATTGTTATAGCAAGTGACTGTGACGACGGCATTACTTTCAAGGTCTGCTCTGTTATAAATGATATTTATGATTCGCGTTTCGCCGGGAAGCAGCGTGAACAGGTTATCATCATAGAGGACAGGAGCTACCAACGTCTTTTTATTACTACCTGTATACGCCTTAAGCTCAACAGCATAAGCAATTCTATCTGTCGGATTGGTCACCCTGCACGTAAGTTCATTTTCATAATCCTTCTGCGTAAAAGCCACCTGCGAAAGTTCAAGATCGACGGCCTGAAGCTGATTCAGCTGCGTCATGTCAGACACTTGATACACGCCCGACCTGTTCCATGCATGGCTTGCGCCGGCCACGTCATTGCGCAACGGTTCGGCATACGTATTGACACTGAGCGTCTTTCCGGTAGCATCCTTCAGTTCCAGCCTGATAAAATAGACATCCGAAGCAGGTTTTGTCAGTGAAGCCTGAATATCTTCATAACTCCATAGGTCGGTGACGCCGTAGGCTTCGTTTATCTTACCATAGTAATTTATCATGTAAGGCTCGTAAGTCCCTGAACTATTTTTGATTAAACCGACAGGTTGAGGACCGGAACGGTTGTTGCCTGCTGCGGCATATTCTACGGGTTTAGAAGCGCCGTCAGCCTTAATGTCAATTTTCTTTTCAAGATTGGTGCTGATAGGTTTGCCATTGATATCGAATATTGAAAGGGTAGCCACGGCGCCGGGATAGTCACTTAATGTATTGTTTATCACGCTGATATTCTTATAATACATACTATACATGATATGTACGGGTTCGTTACCTTTTCTGGCGCCATACGTCGTGCCGTTGGGGTTCATGTAGTAATCAAACTGGTTCCAGAACATGACCGGCCACGCATTGTTAAGCATCCAGTTGACAAAGCCGCTTGTATTTTTATAACGGTAATAATTGAGCGCCTCATATTGAGCGCGTTGTATATCGTATTGGAATACTTGCGCACGGGTGATAAATTCGTCAAAAGTGCGCGAAGCTCCATAAGAGCCGTCAATGAACGACACGTGCTGCCCGAGGTTATTGAAGCCGCCGCGGCATGTATGGAAGTTCCACACATTATAATTTGCTGCCGAATTGTAAGGCCATAAGTTAGCTTCGGGCAACATCCTGCGCATTGTTTCCTGCACGGGAATGCTGCCTCCCCCGCCGCCTTCGGAGATAAATCCGAAATTCCCCTTTGTTTCGGCATAGTACCAGGTTGGCGTCTGACTGTCGTAAGTTGCGTCCATGTGCATACCTCCGACGATACCCGTCAGTGTAGCAAGTTTGGCAGAGCCATTGTTGCAATTGGCACCTATCTCAAGCCAACGGAGATTGGCTTCTATCTCGAAATACTTTTGCTCCACGTTTTGGCCGTTCACGCCTTGGCGGGCAATGCTTGGAGGATCGTCGCTCCCATTGAACCACAGCATCATACATGCAAAACGCCTTGCATTGCGCAATTGGGCATACAGCGATTCGAATGCCACAAAACGTTCGGCCTTTGAGAATTGACCCGGCTCCTGCCAGCGGTCGCAGCAGCACCATCCCGTCATCAGCATGATGCCGGCTTCGTCCATCAACGCCAGCAAATCGTTGTCAAAAAATTTGCCCTCATCACGTATCATATTCATACCCATGTATTTAATATAATCCACAATGGCCTTGTTCGTTCTTTTATTATGACGCAAGAGCAAGTCTGAAGCGCAGTAGCCGCCACCTTTCAACAAGACAGGCCGATGATTCACATAGATTTGCAGCATATTAGATAAATGTGTGGCCGAGATGGAGTCTCCGAAATGATTGGCTATGGGCGATACGTTCACGGCCTCCGTTATTTCGCGGATACCGAAGCGGTGATGCAGCCTGTCACTTACCTCTCCTCCAACAGTAAACTCATAATCAACTGTATAGAGCGGCTGATCACCGGACAGGTAAGGCCACCAAAGCTTTGGTCGGACGAGTTTTAACTGCGGGAAGTCGGATGCTCTTAATTCAATCTCATGATTGTAGGCATCGGCAGGAATATTTATATTCTCTTTTGTGACTGTTGCAACGGCGTGTCCACCAGGGTCTTTTACAACTGCCGTAAGCGTCCCGTTTACAGCTTCTTTCGTGAAATTGCTCACATCGACAAAGAAATTCAATTGAGCGTTTTGATGGTCATAGTCCACTTTCGAGGCTACGGCCGGATTGGCTAAACGGGCACTTCCCGAAGTGTGCAGGAAAACTTCACCTGTCAGCCCCATCATGGCGTCGGCAGGTTGGGGGTTCCAGTCCACCCAGTAATATGTCAAGTCCTGCTGATATACCGGCTTGGTTATCTTGACTTTGACATTATTAACAGTCTTACCGACAGTTACAAGATCGGTGATATCTATATCATAGGTGCGCATTGTTCCTATAAACTGAGTCTTATATGCCTCAAAATCACGGACATCTCTCAAACTTCCGGCGCCTGATATCGTAAAATCAGTTATCTCAGCATCTTGTTGAATCATTGTAGGTCCGTTTTTCAAATAATCCTCTTCCGTGATATTGATGTATGTGTTACTGACTTTTGTGCCGTTCACATATATTTCGCCGGTATAGCTTATACCTTTGAATGTGAGCGTTATCCTTTTACCGGATGCATTGGCCGGGATAGTAAATTCTGTGCTGTACCACCAGGGATGGTCAAAATCCTCTGTTGGAATCCTCGACAGGTTGTCATGGAAATATTCGTTGATTTTTCCGTCATTGTCAGGCTCAAAAAGGTTATTATAAACGCCATTGTCAACCAAGTTTCCCAAAACCGTGCCCGGCACAGTTGCCTTCAACCATTTGCCGGTGGGAAAATGAGCCGTTGCCACTTCATCATCTGCTGCCGTCACGGCTATAGCTTTCAAATCAGGAGTCACGGCCGCCGTTGAAGGAGCAATTTTCCAATCCGTCAACCGTCTGGGAAAAGCGGAATCATGGGTAGAACAGCCTGTAAGCGACACTATTGCCAGGAGGACAGTAAACCCGGCAGCCAAACATTTATTTGATATCATATCATTTTTTTAAGAAAAATCCTTACAAATATAGCACAAAAATTTAACAGCCACCCTATTTTGCCGAAAAAAAAAGGCACCGGCAACATATATTTGCCGCAAAGCAAATATCAATAAGGTATTGATGAAATGAACGTCATTGCGATCGGCCTATTAGGGCTTCGATGCCGTGCAGGTCTGCGGGGTGAAACCAGTTGATGTCTTTGTCGCGTTTGAACCAAGTCATTTGTTTACGGGCATAGACGCGGGTGTTGCGCTTGATCTTTTCAACGGCCGTTTCAAGTGACCACACACCGTCGAAATAAAGAAATAACTCTTTATAACCCACCGTATTCAATGCATTATAATGACGAAACGGATAGACGCGCAGCGCTTCGTCGAGCAATCCGTCCTGTATCATCCGATCAACGCGCTCATTGATACGTATATACAACTCTTCACGCGGAAGGGTCAGCCCAATCTTGACGATTCTAAACGGGCGCGACTTGACTTGACGCGTGCGAAAAGACGAATAAGGCCGCCCCGTCATACGGCATATTTCTACGGCATGGATGACCCGTTTATAATTCGACCTGTCGACTTCTTCATAGTGCTCTTTATCAGCAGCTTTAAGTTCTTCCAATAGAGACGGAAGTCCTGATTGTTCATACTGTTCCCAAACTGCGTTTCTGACTTCGGACGTAACAGTCGGAATCTCGTCTATTCCATAGCAAACGGCATCGATATACATCATCGAACCTCCTGTCAATATAACTTCCTGATATTGTTGAAACAACGCCGACAATAGTGACATTACTTCTTCTTCAAACCGGCTGGCACTGTAGTAGTCTGATAACTCAAGTGTGCCTATCATATAATGCCTGACCATTGCAAGTTGTTCCGCATTGGGAGCTGACGTGCCTATTATCAGGTCTTTGTATATTTGTCTCGAATCGGCTGAAATGATGGGTGAGCCGAGCCGTTGTGCAAGCTCTATGCTCAATGCTGTCTTCCCGACGCCTGTCGGTCCAAGGAGCACCGGCAGTGTATTCATTGTTTAAAAACGGTCGTCTTCAAAAATATTGTCAATCGATTCGCGATCATAATCGCCCAAATCGAGTGAATCAAGTTCGTCGTCATTGAAATCCGAGTCGCCATAGAAGTCTTCATCCAAAACGTGACTCGTGATACTTTTTTCCATGTCTTCAAACGAAATGAATTGGACGGGAGGCTCTCCGATAGATAGCGAACAGACAGGTTCATCAAGCGTCTTACCTGTGATAATCTCGCTCAACTCCATAAAAAACATCCTTTCAGTCATATAATCAAAGACATAGAGCAAGCGTTGCTGTTCGTCAGTCAGAAGCTCCTCCAACTTTGTCTCATCCATCAGAAAGATGTCTGCCTCGCTCGAAGCACCCATATCGACCAGCGTGATCTCTTTCTTCTTCCTCCAATCGTCATCACAGATAAAGAACGAACTCATTTCACCACGTTTATATTGAGTTGCATCTAAAATAGCATGATGCAAATCAAGAAAAGTAGCCTCCGAGCTGATTTGTATCTCACGTTTAAAATTGGCTACTTCATCTGAAACAATTAAAAATCTAAATACCATAGTAGAATTTGTTTACGGCTCAAAAATAATTATTCTTTCTCAAATGTCAAAGTATACGCTATTTTTTTTCTACAAGTCATCGATTGACCCTCTGACAATTCCTCGTTTTGATGATTTGATAAATTCGAGGATAAGATTGCGTTCTTCGGTTACTTCGTATTCAGTCTCAATACATTGGATCGCGTCTGTATTATTGAGGCCGCGCGAATAAATAGTGCGGTAAATATCCTGAATCTGATACACTTGATCGTTAGTAAACCCTCGCCGACGCAGTCCTACAATATTTATTCCGCAATACACAATCGGGTCACGCCCAATCAATGTATACGGAGGAATATCTTTGCCGACACGCGATCCGCCCTGAATCATCACATGTTTGGAAATTCTTGTAAACTGATGAACAAGTGCTCCTCCGCTGATTATAGCAAAATCGTCTATTTCTACTTCTCCGGCCAATTGCGTAGCATTGCCGATAATCACCTGATCTTTTATTTCACAATCATGTGCGATATGCGAATAAGCCATTATCAGACAATTACTTCCTACAATCGTTCTGCCTTTTGAAGCAGTGCCGCGATTGACTGTCACACATTCGCGAATCGTCGTATTATTTCCGATCTCAACCGTTGTGACCTCTCCTTTGAACTTCAAATCCTGCGGGATACCTGCAATGACAGCGCCGGGAAATACTTCACAATTATTTCCGATACGGGCGCCTTCGTAAATGATGGCATGAGGGTGTATGCGGCAATTATCTCCGATGATCACATCCTTGTCTATCAACGCAAAAGGGCCGACTGAGACATTCTTTCCGATTATTGCTTCGGGATGGATGACTGCTAAGTTTGAATGCATTTCTTATTTGTTTTTTATTATTTGTGCCATAAATTCGGCTTCACACACTATTTTTTCTCCTACAAAGACGTAGCCTTTCATCGTGGAAATACCTCGTCGTATGGGCGTTATCATCTCTATGCGGAACATAAGCGTATCGCCCGGGACAACTTTTTGCCTGAACTTCACGCCGTCGATTTTCAGAAAATATGTCGAATAGCGCTCCGGGTCTTCTACCGACCTCAGTACGAATATCCCGCCTGTCTGCGCCATAGCCTCTACCAGCAATACGCCCGGCATGATTGGCTCATTTGGGAAATGACCCGGGAAGAACGGCTCATTGAAAGTCACATTTTTGATGCCAATTATATAATTTTCACCTGTTTCGATGATTTTATCAACAAGCAGGAACGGATACCTGTGAGGAAGTAATGCCCTTATTTGATTTATGTCCATGACCGGTATTTTCTCCGGTTGATAGATAGGTGCCTGTACTTCATTAAGTTTGATATCTTTACGAATCATTCGGGCTAATTGATTATTGATCTTATGACCCGGTCTGGTGGCAATGACATGTCCGCGAATAGGTTTGCCGATCAATGCCAAGTCTCCGATGACGTCTATCAACTTGTGGCGTGCCGGTTCGTTTATATAAACTAAGGGCTTATCATTCACGTATCCAAGCTCTTTGACGTCTTTATGCGGCAGTCCGAGTTTGTCGGCTATCTGATTCAATGATGTCTGAGGCAACTTGCGATCATAGATGACGATGGCGTTGTCGAGGTCGCCGCCTTTGATTAAATTGTTCTTCATCAGCATTTCAAGCTCGTGGACGAAGACAAATGTCCTTGAAGCAGCCAGTTCGGACGGAAATTCACTTAAATCGGTCATCGAAGCAAACTGATTCGACAACACGGGCGAATCGAAAGATATCAATACGTTCATGCTGAATTTATCATCGGGCAGGATAATGATAGACGAACCTGTCTCTTCATCCTTGACCTCGATTTTTCGCCTTACGATATAATAATCTTTCAACGCATCCTGCTCAACCACGCCGGCTTTCAATATTTCTTCGGTAAATATACGTGAGCTACCATCGAGGATCGGAAACTCAGGAGCATCTACCTCCATCAGACAATTGTCTATTTCTAAAGCGAATAACGCCGCCATGGCGTGTTCAACCGTGCCTACCTGAACATCTTTTCTGGCCAACACCGTGCCGCGTTGCGTATTGATGACATTTTCTGCCAACGCATCTATAATCGTCTCCTCTTCAATATCAACACGTTTTATCTTATATCCATGATTCACAGGCGCAGGATGGAAAGTAATATGCACCTCCAAGCCGGTATGCAGGCCTTTGCCTTGAAGCGAAAATGCTGATGCAAGCGTTTTTTGTTTGTACATGGTAAATCTTATTTTATATTTTTTAATTCTTCTATTTCTTTCTGTAATCGCCTGATTTTACGTTCTAATTCAGGCAATTGATTGGCGTAAGCAAAATTACGGTAAAAATCTCTTACAGGTTGCACCGGGGTGCCTATGTAGACGCCCGGCTTCTCAATGCTACGATGAACGCCTGCCTGAGCGCCGAATTTCACTTGATCCACAATCTTCAAATGACCTGCCAAGCCGACCTGACCGCCTAACATGCAGTTGCTGCCTACCTTCGTCGAACCGGCAACTCCCGATTGTGCAGCCATCACCGTATTTTCTCCAACTTCCACGTTATGAGCTATCTGTATCAAATTATCCAGTTTGACGCCCTTGCGAATCATCGTCGAACCCATCACAGCGCGGTCTATCGTCGTATTGGCTCCTATCTCTACCCCGTCTTCCAAAACGACATTGCCTAATTGTGGGATTTTCCGATATTCCTCACCTTCGGGTGCAAATCCGAATCCGTCCGACCCTATTACAGACCCGGCATGAAGGATACAGTTTCTTCCGATCACACAATAATCATATATGGCTACATGAGGATAAACGACTGAATCATCGCCTATTGTAACATTATCACCAATGTAGGCATGTGGATAAATCTGGCAATTCCTGCCGATTGTCGTATGCGCTCCGATATATGCCATGCTGCCGACGTAGCAATTTTCACCGACCACGGCCGAACTCGCAATACATGCCGCCGGTTCAATACCGCGCTTTTTGGGTTTCAACTGATCGACCTGATTCATTAACATGGCCAATGCCGCATAAGCATTAGTGACCTTGATCAATGTCGCACGTATCTCCTTCGAAGGAACGAAATCATTGTTTACCAATACAATATCGGCCTTTGTATCATATATGTAGGCCTCGTATTTGGGATTGGCCAAAAATGTCAATGTACCGGGTCGACCCTCTTCAATCTTGGAAAAGTCACTTACTTCCACGTCCGGATTGCCGGTGATTGACCCTGTCAGTATGTTTGCTATCTGTTGAGCAGTAAACTTCATGAAGTATTGTTTTTTTTTGAAAACATGCAAAGGTCAGAATAATTTTCTGATATGCCTATTTTTTAGCAAAATTTAGTTTTTTAAAACTGAAAATAACGTTCCATTTCAACTTGCATTTGATGAGCTTCGGCTGCTGCGGCTTCAGCAAAAGATTTGGTGTTATCAGCATATATAATTGTTCGTGAGGCATTTATTAACAGTCCGCATTGATCATTCATGCCATATTGGCATACTTCTTCCAGCGAACCTCCCTGTGCTCCCACGCCGGGCACCAATAAAAAATGATGCGGCACAATCTTGCGAATTTCGAGCAGCATCTTCGCCTGCGTTGCTCCGACGACGTACATCATGCGTTCATCCGAAGCCCATTCCTGCGATTTGAGCAATACTTTTTCAAACAGTCTGACTCCCTGTGCATCTTCCGAGAACTGAAAATCATGAGATCCCATGTTCGATGTCAAGGCGAGCAATATCACCCAGCCGTTGTATGCCAGAAATGGTTTGACGCTGTCTTCACCCATATACGGAGCGACTGTCACGGCATCTACTTTGGCGTGCTCGAAAAACGAACGTGCATAGAGTTCGGAAGTGTTGCCGATGTCTCCGCGTTTGGCGTCGGCAATTATGAATTGATCTGGATAGTGATCGCGGATATAGGCCACCGTTTGCTCAAAAGCCATCATCCCCTTGACACCCAGGCTTTCATAAAAAGCTAGGTTGGGTTTATAGGCCACGCAAAATGGCGCAGTGGCATCGACTATGGCTTTATTAAATGCAAAAACTGGGTCTTCTGCGTTCAGCAGATGAGGCGGTATTTTCTTTATATCCGTATCCAGACCTACGCATAAAAAAGAACGTTTTTGCCGGATATTATTGATTAATTGTTGTTTAGTCATTGGGGCTGCGAATTAGACGAATTTAGACGAATTAGTGCGAAATTAAACATTTGAACTTTGAACCTTGAACTTTGAACTTTGAACTTTGAACCTTGAACTTTGAACCTTGCCCCTCACACGTGACTTTCTTTCAACCTTTCCGCATTCTCCGCAACAATCAGATGGTCAATGCAATCCTGAATATCACCTTCCATAAAGGCCGATAAATTATAGATGGTATAGTTTATACGATGGTCGGTGATACGTCCCTGAGGGTAATTATATGTACGTATCTTGGCCGAGCGGTCACCCGTCGAAACCATCGTTCTGCGTTTTGAAGCGATGTCGTCAAGATACTTCTGATACTCAAGATTATAAAGCCTGGTGCGAAGTTCGGCCAATGCCTTGTCGTAGTTTTTTAGTTTGGAGCGTTCGTCCTGACATTGAACTACGATACCTGATGGGATATGTGTCAGGCGGATAGCCGAATAAGTCGTATTCACGGATTGCCCGCCGGCGCCGGACGAACAAAATTCGTCGCGCCGGATGTCTTTTTCGTTGATTTCCACGTCGAACTCGTCGGCTTCGGGCAAAACTGCTACCGTGGCCGCCGATGTGTGCACCCGCCCCTGCGTTTCAGTTTGCGGCACGCGCTGCACGCGGTGTACGCCTGATTCGTATTTCAATATCCCATAGACGCCTTCTCCGGTGACTGAAAAGATGATTTCCTTATAGCCTCCGATGACGCCTTCATTATAATGGGTTATCTGCATCTTCCAATTCTTTGATTCACAGAATCTTGAATACATCTTAAACAAGTCTCCCGCAAAAATGGCCGCTTCATCGCCTCCCGTTCCGCCACGTATTTCCACGATGGCATTCTTTTCGTCCTGAGGGTCGGCCGGTGTCAATAACAATTTTATATTTTCTTCAATCCGCGGGATGCGCTCCTGGCAGTCGTTCATTTCATCTTGAGCCATCTCTCTCAACTCCGGATCGCTCTCGTAGATCAGAATGTTTTTAGATTCTTCTATACCGTTGAGGGCCTGCACATAATCTGTTCTGGCATGAAGTATTTTGGACAACTCCTTGTATTCTTTGGACAACGCAATAAAACGTTTTTGATCATTAATCACCTCAGGCTCAATGATAAGTTGCGAAACTTCTTCAAAACGGTCGGCCAAACCGTCTAATTTTGATAATATAGCGTTATGTTCAATCATATTCATTCATAATGGAAAATACCGTATTCAGAGCTTATTATCAGCTCTTTACTGTTACTTTCTTCTACCCGTCCCATAACTTGAGCATCAACATTAAACGACTTCGAGATTTCGATTACCTCTTCTGCATGCTCAGGCGCAAGATATATCTCCATCCGATGTCCCATGTTGAAGACCTTGTACATCTCTTTCCAATCGGTAGCACTCTGATTTTGAATTATTTGAAATAATAGAGGCGTTGGAAAAAGATTGTCTTTTACAATACGCATCCTGTCCGTGAAATGCAGGATTTTTGTTTGCCCTCCTCCCGAACAATGCACCATACCATGAATTTGTTGACGTAAGGCATTGAAAATCTTCTTTATAATCGGAGCATACGTGCGTGTGGGCGAAAGAATCATTTTGCCGACATCGAGCGACATATCTGCAATTGCTTCAGTCAAAGACAATTGACCGGAGTAGACAAGCTCTTCCGGCATTGCAGCATCGAAACTTTCGGGATATTTTTTTGCTAAGTAGTTGGCTAACACGTCATGGCGCGCTGAAGTCAACCCGTTGCTACCCATGCCGCTATTGTATGTTTTTTCGTACGTAGCCTGTCCAAACGAAGCCAACCCGACGATCACATCTCCCGGACGGATACGTGCATTATCAATGACTTCTGCGCGTTTCATCCTGCAAGTCACTGTGCTGTCAACAATTATGGTGCGAACCAAATCACCCACATCGGCCGTTTCGCCACCTGTCGCATAAGCGCCTATGCCCATGTCGCGCAAGTCGGCAAGCAATTCTTCCGTGCCGTTGATAATGGCCGCTATCACTTCGCCGGGTATCAATAGTTTGTTTCGTCCTATAGTACTCGAAACAAGTATATTATCTACTGCGCCAACGCATAGTAGGTCATCTATATTCATAATAAGCGAGTCTTGAGCAATCCCTTTCCATACATTTATATCGCTCGTCTCTCGCCAATACATATAAGCTAACGACGATTTTGTGCCGGCGCCGTCGGCATGCATGATATTGCAATACTCCGGGTCACCACCTAAAATATCAGGTATAATCTTGCAGAAAGCGCTCGGATAAAGCCCTTTGTCTATATTCCGTATTGCATCGTGCACATCTTCCTTTGTTGCGCTTACACCACGTAGACTATATCGTTGATCGCTCATTTTCTTTTAGTTACCTAAGTTTAAGAACTACATCTTCTATCGGGACGTAATCGTCTTTCTTCTTATTCAATTTGTATAAGCTTTTGAGCTGTATACCATAACGTTGAGAGATGCTATGCATGGAATCTCCAATTTTCACAACATGAAATGAATAAGCTCTGTCGGCTTTTGCTTTTTTCTTTTCAAGATAGATTATATCACCCTGCTCAAGCGGAAAATTGACCGGCAAATCATTGTATTTAGCTAATTGTTTAGCTTTAAATCCCAGATCCAAAGCAATTTGAGTTATTGAATCGTCGGGTCGTGCCAAGACATAAATCAGGTCATGCGTCTTATAAATATCGCGCTCATGGAGGGCTGTCGTTTCATTTGTTCGGGATGAAGAAGTACCTTTTGAAGTATATGTATATAATTCATATCGTTCTATGATGTCTATCAGCTTATTGGCATATCCTTTATCGGTAGCGTATCCGTATGTTTGCAGTCCTTTTGCCCAGCCCTTGTAGTCGTTTTTCTTTAGCGAAAACAGTCCTGCATAGCGTGAGCGGTCAGTCAAAAATCGTGAATGATCTTCGTAAGATTCGGTAACATTTTTATATTTTCGGAAACATTCATTCGGAGATTCGGCATTTTTATAGGCTCGCGCGCCGGTCCAGTCTGTATGACATTTTATACCAAAGTGATTATTAGCTTCTTTGGCCAAATACGATGTGCCAGCTCCTGTTTCCAATATTGCCTGAGCCAAAGTTATACTGGCCGGAATATTGTATTTCTTTTCTTGTTGAATAGCTAAGTTGCTGTAAGTGCGTAGATATTTTTCGTAATTAGAATTTTTCTGACCGACTGCATTAAAAGTATTGACAAAAATAAAAATGATCCCAACGAAAGTATGTATCCCAAATTTCATCTTAAACATTTCAAAAATCGGGTGCAAAGATAGTGAAAGTCAAGAAAAGAACAAAATAAGTAGGCTTATTTTTTTTACTGACGGCATTTGAAAACTTTCATTGTTCGCAATGCGTATTGTGCAGATTATTTTGTATGTTTGCGGCACGATTTTTTTACATTTCACGTTCATGGCAAAAGATACATTCTCATTAAATATCTCCATTCAACAATATAATCCGGACGAATTGTCTGATACTGAAAAGGTTTGGGTGAATGAGGCAATAGAAGCCGCGAAACAGGCTTATGCACCTTACTCGGGATTTCAGGTAGGCGCCGCCGTCATCTTGGCCGACGGACAAATCGTCACGGGAAGCAATCAGGAAAATGCTGCCTACCCGTCAGGGATATGTGCAGAGAGGGTTGCATTGTTTTATGCAGGCGCCAAATATCCCGATCTTCCGGTCAAGGCAATAGTAATTGCGGCATGTCGTGATGGAATCATTCAACAGCCGACGGCACCGTGCGGAGCATGCAGACAAGTCATGCTTGAGACAGAAATGCGTTATCGCAATCAGCTGAGAATCATCTTATACGGTAGCGATATAGTGTACGAGGCATCATCTGCCGAAGTATTGCTACCGCTCGCTTTCAATAATACATTTATAAATAAATAGTTATGAGGAAATTTTCCATTCTGCTGTCTGTCTTGCTGACATTAGCCATATCTGTTGTCGCCCAAAAGACCGACAAAGTATATTCACCTATTCTTGAGATGAACGACGAAACGCTGTTTCGCTCCGTCACACGCGAACTGTCGGACGATGCGTTCGGAGGAAGAAAACCGATGACGGACTATGAAGCACCCACGCTCGACTATATCGCCGGCAGATTCAAGGAAGTCGGTCTCGAACCGGCAGCCGGAGGCAGTTACCTGCAAAAAGTGCCGTTGCTCGGCGTAAAGACGAATATCAAAAACAACGAACTCACCGTCAACGGCGCAAAGGGAAAAGTGACATTGCGCTGGTGGGACGACTTCGTACTCTGGACTTTACGTGCAGAAAAGCAGTTGAAGGTCAACAAGGCTGACTTCGTCTTTGTCGGCTTCGGGATTCGTGCGCCGGAATACGGGTGGGACGATTATGCAGACATCGATGTAAAAGGAAAAGTAGTCGTGATGATGGTCAACGACCCGGGCTTCTACGACAATAACCTCTTTTTGGGGAAAAACATGACTTATTACGGACGATGGACGTATAAGTTTGAAGAAGCCGGTCGGCAAGGCGCTGCCGCCGCCATCATCATTCATGACACCGAGCCTGCATCTTATGGATGGAGCGTCGTACAAAATTCTCGCGCCAGTTCAACTCTCAGCCTGTATTCTCCATCGGGAAACAAGGAATTGATCCCTTTTCAGGGATGGGTGACAGGCGAATCGGCAAAAAAACTGTTCGATGCAGCCGGCGTATCATTAGACGAGACGATGGATGCCGCTAAAAAGAAAGGATTCAAGAGCTTCCCTCTCAAACTCAAGGCGACAATCGAATCTACGAACGATATCGAAATCAGCGAATCGGCCAATGTTGCCGCCATTCTTCCCGGCACGACGCTTAAAGATGAATACATTATATATACGGCTCACTGGGATCATTTGGGCATAGGTCAGCCTGTCAACGGCGACAGCATCTACAATGGAGCGCTCGACAATGCCACGGGCATTGCTGCCTTGGTGTTGCTGGGAAGACGTTTCAGCCAATTGCCTGAGCGTCCCAAACGCTCTATCGTATTCCTTGCCGTGACCGCCGAAGAATCCGGCTTGCTCGGCTCCGAATATTATGCCGAAAATCCGCTATTCCCTTTAGATAAGACTTTGGTTTGCATTAATATAGACAGCTATGGAGACAAGATGCCCGTCAGCGACGTGATTCTCTCGGCAGCCGGACTGACCGAAACAGACCGCTATGTGAAGGATGCTGCCGCGGCACAGGGACGTACTGTCAAGTACTCTTCAATCGATCCCGGCGGCGGATTTTACCGCTCTGACCATTTTAACTTCTTCAAGGTCGGCGTGCCGGTCGTCGTAGCCAAAAGCGGCAATCAATACATTGACCCACAGGCTGCCAAGGCTCATCAGGAAAAATATTACAGCGGCGCAGGCAACTACCACCAGCCTACGGACGAATATCATGACTGGTGGAACGTATCAGGCTCGCTTAATGACATTTACCTCTTTTACGGAATTGGTTATCGCTTGGCTAATTCAGACAAAACAATTCAATAGGGCGATTTTAGCCGTGATTCCGCCTCAAGTGCGGCGGAATCACGGTCAAACGATGAGTTTGCTGATATATTTGCCGATGATGTCAAATTCGATGTTGACAACGCTGTCCGGCAGGATACGGCAGAAATTGGTCTGGTGATAAGTGTAGGGGATAATGGCGACTTCGAAGCTGTTTTGCTGAGAGTTGCAGACCGTCAGGCTGACGCCGTTCACGCAGACGGAACCTTTCTCTACCGTCATATAGCCTTGACGCGCCATGTTGGCATCAAAGGCATATTCAAACGTATAATACCAACTGCCGTCGGCTTCCGCTACACGGGTGCAGACGGCAGTCTGATCTACATGCCCCTGTACGATATGCCCGTCTAAACGGCCATTCATCAGCATGCTGCGCTCAAGATTCACCAAATCACCCACTTGCAGCAAACCCAGGTTGGATCGCTCCAGCGTTTCGCGGATGGCCGTGACCGTATAAGTACGGTCTTTTATTTCTACAACTGTCAGACACACACCGTTATGCGAAACGCTCTGGTCCATTTTCAGTTCGTCAACAAACGAACATGTGAGCGTAAAATGATAATTTCCCTGCTCTCGCTTGATGTCAACTACCGTTGCCGCTTCTTCTACTATTCCTGAAAACATGGCATTTACAGCTTTTCCTGTTCCAATTTCAACGTAATTGTCGGCTCGTCGCATACCTCGGTAGGCCCCCAATACTGGATTGGACCGGGATATACGTAATCAGTTGCGATCGACCACACATCACGTTGCGATGCAAAAGTCTGAAACGGTTTTCCGTCCAACTTCACCAATGCTTTTTGTATGACCGGTTTCATTTTTTCGTTTCGCAATTCCATATTCATCATCATCGTAATGGGAATGCCGCCTGCTATCCACTTATCGGCCGTCGCAGTAGTGTTGCGCACCGATGCCATATAGCCTGTTTTATTTGCATGAATCAGACAAGAAGCAGTATAACCAAGTGAATAGCAGTAATCTGCGTCATAGTTGGTTGGTGCTGCACAACGGCCTTCATAGCCGAAGAAGTGAGTTTGAAATAAAAATTTTCCGTGATATTGGCCTTTTCTTGTCCACTCTTTCAATCGTCGCTCAACCATTTCAGCCAGCAGTTGCTCAGTCGCAATCTTTGAAACCTGCACATTGCCGTGGTCGTCGCGATCAAGTGTCAATTGCCTGGCCACATCTTCGGGCAGACTGGCATAAAGTTTGGCATTCTTCTTAGTCAACTTGCTGATAATATACGCAATCTGATCTTCCTCCTTGATCATGTTAAATTCTTTTTCATGCTTGATAAGATACTTGCTCAGCTCGGCGATTAACCGTTTCATGGCCGGAATAAATTCGACCAATCCTTCAGGAATCAGCACAGTTCCGAATTTATTCCCGTTTTTGGCACGTTTAGTCACAATTTCGGCGATATAGTTGACAATATCATCAAGCGACTGGTTCTTTGCTTCCACTTCCTCCGAGATGATGCATATATTCGGATGTGTTTGCAGGGCGCACTCTAAGGCGATATGAGAAGCCGAACGCCCCATTAACTTAATGAAATGCCAATACTTACGTGCCGAATTGCAATCGCGCTGGATGTTTCCGATCAATTCCGAATAAACCTTACATGCAGTATCGAATCCGAATGATGTTTCTATCTGTTCGTTCTTTAAATCGCCGTCGATTGTTTTGGGGCAACCTATCACTTGCACGCCGGCATTTATCTTTTTATAATATTCGGCTAAAACACAGGCATTTGTATTGGAATCATCTCCTCCGATAATCACCAATGCACTGATATTTAGTTTCTTGAGAATTACAAGTCCTTTATCAAAATCTTCTTCCTTTTCCAGTTTTGTCCTGCCCGATCCGATAATATCAAATCCGCCTGTATTCCTGTATTCATCAATGATATCAGCCGTCAATTCCTTATATTCATGATTTACAAGTCCGCTTGGACCAAGTGAAAAGCCATATAGTCGCGAATCACGATTTACCGTCTTTAACCCGTCAAATAATCCGGCGATAACATTATGGCCACCGGGCGCTTGACCACCTGACAGGATAACGCCTACGTTGATAGGGTTAGAAGTCACTTTGTGATTGCTTTTCTCAAAGGAAACAACAGGTATCCCATAAGTATGCGGGAATATTGTATTGATTTCATGTTGATCGGCCACGGATTGTGTATGCTCGCCATCGACTGCCTCGACAGGGCTTTTTAATATAACAGGCATTTTGGGTGTATACTCAGCCCTTGCAATTTGTAATGCGCTCTTAGTCATAAGATAATATAATTTTAATTTTACTATTTAAGATTTATTTTATAAAAATATGGATGCAAATGTACGATTTTTTCTTCAAATCAGCGTAAAAAACTGATTATTCACTTGCACATTTTAACATTAAACATTGAACATTTGAACCTTGAACTAAAAAACGTACGCCACACCTACCCCATATTGCCCATTTCCAATCATTGGGGCAATAACAAGTGCAGGTTCATCTTCTTTCACTCCGATAATTCGATGAAAAACAGGCAGTAGCATATAACTAATCTCCGTACTTAGGATCCCCACCCCTGCCCCGGCAACGACGTCGCTTAGCCGGTGTTTACGGTTCAGGATACGCATGGCTCCAACCGTAGTCGCGGTGGCATATCCGGCAATGCCGATCCACGGGGACAGGTCTTTATATTCTTTATAAAGGATATGGGCACCGGTAAACGCAAAGGCCGTATGACCGGATGGAAAAGACTGATTGTTAGAGCCATCCGGGCGCGGGATATTTGTCGCTCTCTTTATGACCTGAACAGTCCCGCCCATAATCATAAATGAGGAAAGCTCCACAAACGTCCTGTCACGAAAGTTATGCGCAGCCTTGACGCCCATAATATTCATTCCGACGGCCACTGCCATCGGGGTGATTTGCAAATAGTCGTCAATCGTGTTGCGTTTGATATTATTTCGTTCCACCTCCATTGAGATATGGTCGTCCAATCGCTCTAAAGGATTGACAGTCTGAGCCAAAGCTCCATAAGAAATCAATACGGCAGGAATGATAAAATTTGCTGCCGGATCCGAAATCATGCTTGTCTCTTGAAAGTACATTGTTGAATCAACGATACTTACAGAAGATATTGAATCATTCAAGACATTGAGATCAGTAGCACAAACAGATGCAGCTATTGACATTGTCAGAAGAATCATACAGATTCTATTCATTACACAACGTCTATTTGTTATGATAAATGCTTGTTGATATAGCTATTTTCATAAAATCCTTATCTTTCCGCAGCTTAAGCCCCGACGGAGCCAAGAAATTACTTATCTCGGAAGAGTACAAACCGAAAGAGTTGGAGCTTGTTTTTCTATTGACAGGTATCACCACCAACCTAAGATCATCGTCCGGCGCAACGCTAAAATGATACGCCAATATGGTAGCTATATTATTAAAATAATATGTTCGAGTGTCTGCGCTAAAGCCTGTTTGCGTTGACGTTGAATTACCTGCGGGACTGTCTACGGAGACAAAAATAGTAATATTATTATCTACCGATCTGTTCATGAAGAAGTTGGAAAGTGAATCTTCAGGTAGCAAAAGCAGATGTGTAGGTTGTTTCAGCGAAAAAGGCCATTCATTGTTTGGCAAATATTGAAGGCTGAACATCATACTGTTAATGATACGGTCCTGAATTACAGGTTTGATATCGCGCGAAGGGATAACCAAACGGGTATAGATGCCTGCCGGAGTTTTAATGAAAGTATTGTCATCGTTTTCGGCCAATAATTGCTCAGTATCGGAATTTTCAAAACGATTCAACTGTACGACTTCTTTTGTCGTCGTAAACTGTTCGGTCATATATAACGTCGAATCACGACCTTTGGTATCAAGCAATACATATTTATAATTAATAAAAATATCTGTTTGATAGACATTAAACAAACATCCGCTACCGTATCCTGTAGTCATATAAATGCCCGGAAAAAACTCATTAAAGGCTTGCTGGTTCATGAATGAAGCAGGATTATTGAGCGTTTCTTCATAGATTCGCTGACCGAGTTCGATCGGCAACTTGATTATTAGTTGTTTATAATACTCATATTCAGTTGCAGATATCTGAATAGAATCGACAATCGTTCCGCTGGACGCAGTATAGACCTGCTCTCCCCATTTTGTATTCAAGTCGGCATATTCATCTGCATTTACATTAGTATAATAGGCTTTGTCAAGCAGTCTTGTGACCGGGAAGACTTGAAACTGAATCGGAGTATTCGGATCGCCCGATTCAGTATAAATAAGAGATAAGTAGATGGAATCTATTGAGTTATTATATGGTGTTCCTTGAAACTTAAATTCGTCTTCGCAATAGAACTGACATAAATAATCAGCTTTTAGTCTGCCAAACTGCGGATCATAGTATTCTCCTAATAATCCGGTAGTTGACTTGGAAAACAACGAATCTCGTTTAACGGTGGAAGCCGATATAAGAAATGTATCCGAATAGACTGTGATGCGGTCTTCTTCAGGCATCAGTCCTCCGCCTACTAAACTCGTATTGTCGTCGCAAGCGCTCAGGAAGCATATCCCCAAGCAGATGCCAATGAGCAGTTGATGTTTAAATATCTTCATTTTTTATGTTTTATAGCAATAACCAAATCGTAAAATTCATTATACATATCTATATAGTTATCAGAAGATTGATATCCTAAGAACGGCTTTTTGCTCTTCTCGATATGCTCTATAGTCTGTGGTTCGATATTCGAGCTTCCCTGTATGACAGCATCTGAAAACTGAATAGCTAATTTAGTCAGAGCCTGCAAGTTAGGCGTCTCAATAATTTTAAGGTCTTTGTCTGTGACTCCATCTTGTTTCAATTTCGACAGCAATCCATGTCTCAAAGTCATTTCAAAAGGATTGTCGTAAATGGAATAGATTATTTTCGTTTTGGAAAAACAAGGGTCATCAAGATACATCCTCCTCAGGTAGACAGGAGCCAAAGACGTAAGCCATCCGTGACAATGAATGACATCGGGAATCCAGCGCAATTTCTTAATTGTCTCAAACACACCTCTTACATAGAAAATGGCTCGTTCGTCATTGTCTTCAAATCCTTCTCCATTTTCATCCTGAACAGTTGCTTTGCGATTAAAAAAATCCTCATTATCAATAAAATAAACCTGCATCCTTGCTGACTGAATGGAGGCCACCTTAATAATAAGGGGATGGTCTGTATCGTCAATGATTAAGTTCATCCCCGAAAGACGGATGACTTCATGCAATTGGTTGCGCCGCTCATTGATACAGCCGTATTTTGGCATAAATGTCCTGATTTCTTTTCCTCGTTCTTGAATTCCTTGAGGAAGTTCTCTACAGATAGATGAAATTTCAGATTCAGGCAAATATGGGGTAATTTCTTGTGTTATGTATAACACTTTTTTAGCATCCATTTTTGATTATTAAATTAATATGCGAACACGTCTTTTCGCCCCTTCATTCAAAAAACGGTCACAAAGATAGTAAAAAAAAATCATTACATATCAAAATCTTTACGATAATATTTTAAAAAAAACGTCAAAAAAGTTTTTTTTACCCGTACTTCATGATTCGATTCCGATTTTTTTTCGTTGCTTTGCATTGTTTTTGGAGGATATATGGAACGGCAGACAGATTTTCTATAATATGAAAATAGAAAAGAATATCAATCAGTTAAAGAGATTTTTAGAGACTGAAAGGCGGTCGGGGAAAAGCATTGGGCTTATTCCGACTATGGGTGCTTTGCACGACGGACATCTCTCTTTGGTGAGATGCAGTCAAGCTGACAATCAAGTCAGCGTGGTGAGTATTTTTGTGAATCCGACGCAATTTAACGATCGGCGTGACCTGTTGTCTTATCCGCGCACGCCTGAAATCGATTGTAAGTTGCTGGAATCTATAGGGTGCGATTACGTATTCATCCCTTCGGAGGAAGAAATGTATCCTGCCCCGGACACGCGTGTCTTTGACTTGGGAACAGTTGCCGCAAGGATGGAAGGCGCTTTCAGAGCAGGCCATTTCAATGGTGTCGCCCAGATAGTCAGCAAGTTGTTTGAGATTGTCAGTCCCGACAGAGCCTATTTTGGTGAAAAAGACTATCAACAATTGGCAGTCGTCCGCGAACTCGTCAGGCAGCTGCACCTGCCTGTGCAAATCGTCGCATGTCCGACGCTGCGCGAAGCCGACGGCTTAGCTATCAGCAGCCGTAACGTCCGCTTAACTCCCTCTCAGCGTCAGATTGCACCTAAGATTGCTGCAACGTTGGAAGAAAGTCGTACTATTACGCCTGAAACGAGCGTCAGTGAAACGATTAATTTTGTGATTGACAAGCTAAACAGTGAGCCTGCCTTTCGTGTCGAGTATTTTGAGATAGTTGACGGGCTGACGCTGCTGCCGATTGAGCGATGGGACGATTCGACGATGCCGGTCGGCTGCATTGCCGTCTTTTGCGGAGAAGTAAGATTGATAGACAACATCCGCTATAAACAATTTAGATAGTATCAATATATTAATGTATAAGAAAAAATGGTTATTGAAATTTTAAAATCAAAGATACATCGCGTAACAATTACCGACTCAAATCTGAACTATATCGGCAGTATCACCATCGATAAGGATTTGATGGATGCAGCTAATATTATTGAATACGAAAAAGTAGGGGTATTGAACAATAATAACGGCGAGCGATTCGAAACCTATGTCATCGCAGGTGAACGCGGGTCGGGAGCAATCTGCGTGAACGGAGCTGCTGCCAGACGCGTCCAGCAGGGAGACGTTGTCATCATTTTGTCGTATGCTAAAATAGACTTTGAAGAAGCTAAAATCTTCAAACCAACTATAATTTTCCCCGATACTACGACTAATAAGCTGCAATGATTCGTTCAAAAAAACATGATTTTCTACGAATATTTAGTTCCTTTTTAAAAATATTTTCCTGTCTTTTTCTTGGTGTCGTAAGTTGATTTTTTAGGGCTTAATCATTTGTGTATCATATATATTAACTCAATATTGCTAATGTGGACTAAAATTTTTTTTGATATTTTTTTTAATTTTTTGGTAAGGATATGATATAATTATATAAAATAATTTATTATTTTTGCAAATAGATTTTTAAAAGACATTGATATGAAACATGACACAAAAGATTTAATTCTTAAGGAATCGTTCAAACTTTTCGCAGGGAAAAGGTACGAACAGGTTACGGTTTCCGATTTGGAACGGGTAACAAAACTGACACGAGGAGCAATTTTCTATTACATGAAAAACAAAGAACACCTGTTCATTGAAGTATTAGACAAATACATGCTGAATAGTATTGTCCCTCAAGTAAATAACGTGAAAATGACCTTATCTTCGTATATCGATTTGTTTATTGAACAGATCGTTATAGCCAAGAAGCAAATGAACTCATTGGGAGTCAAGAACATGAACTTTGCGTATGCAAATATCATCAATCAGGCAATGTATTACTATCCTGAATTTACGAAACTTCTGAAGGAAAAAAATGATGTGGAGCTATCCGACTGGATCAACATCATCCAACATGCC
>JAITMM010000101.1 GCA_031277335.1 Tannerella sp.
GCCAATATGAAAAATCCGATCATGATGCCGCTCTTGAACCCGGCCTTTTTCAGCAGGATACCTGCCGGCACGGACATCACCAGGTAGGCGATATAAAACGCAAAAGCAACGAGATAGGACGCAAAGTTCGTCAGCTCGCAGACGATTTTGAAATAGGGAATCAAAATGGCATTCACCCACGACACAAAGCCGAAGACGAAATACATAAATGCCAGTATCGCAATCGAAATGACGAAATGGCGGCGGGATAAAGGGGCTGATTGGGTCATGGGTTTTACACAGTTTTTACCTGCGCAAGCGCTTTCCGCCGCGTCTCCTCCAGGCTGACCGCTGCTCCACCGCGGCGTTTGCTTTCGTCGGCGGCTTCCATGAAGGTGAATATTTCGAGTGTTTCTTCCGGCCGGACGGGCGGGATGCCAGTGCTGAAAAATTGTGTAATCTCCTTGAGTAGTGGCTCGTAGCCATTATAGTCGCCCAGCGTTTCAATGTCTTTTTCGCCGAAGGCATAGCCTCCGTAGCCTGTTTTTCCTGCACGCAAGCCCCTGAAAGTGCCGATGCGGTCGCCTTCCCATACGCCAACCACGACGTCGGCGCCGGGCGTATGAATGCGCGTAACAGACCGGCAACCTGTGCCCATCACCGTATATAGCGCTTCGACGCCGTGAATGCCGTACCAGAAAAGATCGGGATGCGTGGCTTCCAGCGGACTGGGGCTGAAGGTCTCCGCGCCCAGTATCCTGCCGATGCTTTGTTTCCCGACGATATTCTCCATATTAGACATGTATCTTAATGAAGATGAGGAGAATACCGGCACATTATATTCCTTTGCCGCCTGAAAGATAGCAAATGCATCTGCCAGCGTTCCGGCAACCGGCTTGTCGATGAAAACAGGCTTTTTTGCCTTGAACACGGGGATAGCCTGTTCCAGATGCGGGCGGCCATCGTTTGTTTCGAGCAGGATGGCATCCGTGATTTCCAGCAGTTTGGGAATGGAATCCACAATTTCCACCCCGTATTTCCTGACTTCTTCGATATAGCCTGGCACGCGACTGACGCTCGATTCGATATCGCGGCTTCCCTGCGGATAGGCGGCTACCACCTTGTATCCGCCAAAGTCAGGCGAAGCATTTTCCGCATTGAGCGCTTTCACAAAGGCAGTGGCATGGGAAGTGTCCAGCCCGATAATTCCTATCCTAAATCCCTTTCTGACAGGCTCGACTGTTGTTTGACCCGTCATTTTTCCGTTCAACATCAAACCCATTCCGGCAACCACGCCGGCTTGTAAAAATCTACGTCTTTCCATATCATCATTCTCCTCTCCGATTAAACCTTTGCCTCCCATCCCGGTTCATAGCTGCGGCTCCAGTAGCGCTGCGCTTCGCTGTCGCCGATGATATGTCCGTCGGTGGGGTTGATGTCGAGCGTCCGTCCGGTGCGGTACGAGATATTGGCCAACTGCATCATCAGCGTGCATTTATGTCCCGCTTCGACGTTCATGTTCAACGGCGCGCCTGTCCGGATGCCGTCGAGGAAGTTGACGATATGGATGGCGTCCAGTTGTTGTGCCGGGCTGACCTTGTTTTGCGGGTCAATCGTTAATTCACTTTTGACCTCCTTGACGATGCGGCCGTTCTTGTCCATAATCTTATAGTCGTCGCCGCCGGAGATATACAGGCTGCCGTTGTCACCGTAGAAAACGACTCCTACCGAACTGCCGTCGATGTTTCTGCCGCTGCAACTGTGTCCTTCCCACAACAGCGAGGCGTCACTCCCAAATTCGAGGTTTACCATCTGTGTATCGGGCGTTTGCCAGTCGTCCTTATAAAAATACCGGCCGCCTATCGAACTGACCTTGGTCGGGAAATTCAGGTTCATGCCCCAGAGGAGCAGGTCGATCATGTGCGTACCGTTATTCAACGTCTCCGCCGTCCCCCAATGCCAGAACCAGTGCCAGTTATAATGCACGATATTGTCCTTGAACACCGTGCGGGGCGCCGGTCCCTGCCAGAGGTCCCAGTCAAGCCAGTCGGGCACGGGAGCGATTTTTCCGACGCCGATGCCCGGGCGGTTGTTCCCGTACCAGCCCTTGCCGAAATGCACTTTCCCGATGGCGCCCTCCTGCACCTGCCGGATCGCCTCGACCACCTTGGGCCACGAGCGGCGTTGCGTGCCGATCTGCACCACCTTGCCGTATTTAAGCGACGCCTCGACGAGCATCTCGCCCTCGCGCGGACAGTAGCTGACCGGTTTTTCCAGGTACACATGTTTCCCCGCCTGCATGGCCAGCAATGCAGCCGGCGTATGCCAATGGTCGGGCATGGCAATCACCACTGCATCAATATCTTTATTCTCAAGCGCCCGGCGGAAATCCCTCTCTCCCTTTGGCGCTGTTTGCTGTAACGCCTTGACGGCATTGGTTGTTTTCTCGATCGCCCGTCTGTCCACGTCGCATATCGCTGCTATTTCGCAGCCTTTCTGCCGTGCAAAATTGTCCGACAGTGCGTCTCCCCGGCTGTTGACGCCGATGATTGCCGTCCGGATCGTGTCGTTCGCCCCCACGATGCGGCTGTAGCTCGATGCGCTAAATCCCGAAAGTGCCCCTCCAAAGGTCAGCGCTGCTACGCCTGTACCGGTTTTTTTTATAAATTCCCGTCTTGTGCTCATATTATTTTTATTTTTGTATAGTCATATCCGCCTGATTTTAGCAGGATGCAAATGTATGTATAATTATTGGCTTTTTTGCATGGCGCCCGGTATTTTGGGTGCTTCCGTCAATTTTTCCGTCTTGCGGGGATGAATGTATTCTTCCTCGGGAATCAATGAAATGCCTTGCTGTTTGAGGTTTGCAGGCAAAAGATCGTCAATGTCCGTAACTATCTTGTTTTGCAGACTATTATACAGCGCGGACGATGGAATATAACTGCTGTTTACATCTGCCTTGCCAAAACGTTCATTACCCGCGTTTTCACGCAACCACCCGTCTTGCGGCATAGCTATATTGCTTTCTATCAGATTATTAACCAATACGATACCAGAAGACGGAATATTATTGGAAGGCGAAATCAACGGGTTGGAACCTGACGTTCTGTAGTTCAGCACCGTATTGTGGCTCAGATACAACGCATTGACAGGCCATTTGTTATTGTATTCTTCCGTGAAGGCCACGATGGCTGAATTTGGACTGTTAACGGATTGCTGGATGATGTTTCCCACCACAACGGCAATCCCGCCGGCCGGAAAATCCATCTCATAACTTGCTCTGGAGGCGGCGTCATTTTCGTCGGTGACGCGGTTGTATTTGACGATGCTCAACCGTGCGCGGCTCTTCAGCAGATGTCCCGAGGTCACGTGGTGAAAATAACTGCCCGTAACATCCACCCTGTCAATCTCTCCCACATATAAATTATGCGCCTGCCCATCTTCGCCGACGCCGCTGTAGCCGAACTCGCAGTTGATCACCTTCAAAGTTGTGGTTGGCAAGTTGCCTGTCAAAATCCCCATTTCATTATGCAGGAACCGGCAATTTACGACCGTCAAATCACCCGATGCAAATCTGATGCCGGCGCCGTTTCTGTCCCGCACGGAGGCATTCTGAAAAGTCAGTCCCTCCACTTTGACCCTGCCCTCGCTCCAAATTTCCCAGATCCCTTTTCCCTGAAAACTCTGTCCGGCAGCGTCCAGAATCACCTCGCCGCCGACGGCGCGAATGTAAATTTCCTTTTGCGTCCACTGTGTGACATCGCCCGAATACGTGCCCGCTTCTATTTCAATCAGTGTGCTGTCTTCGACGGCGGCAGCTACTGCTGCAATCGTTTTGTACTCACTGTTTTTCCCTACCTTGACGGTTTGCGTGTAGGCGATTTCGGTTCTAGGCTTGTCAGATGGCTGATTATCTTCTATTTGTTTACTGCAAGCTCCAAAAACCAATACTGCGCTTAAAAGTGCAGACGAGTAATAACTGATACAAAAACAAGATGTTGAAACACTCATATTAATTTAATTTACCATTATCTTCAAAATATCTTCCTGTAGACATGACAGTAGGGCTTTGTGCCCTTGTGTTCATAGTATTGCTGGTGATAGTTTTCCGCTTTCCAGAAAACGGAGGCTTGCTCGAGGGTGGTGGCCACTTTATATCCCTTGTCATTCAGGATTTTGACATATCTTGAAGCCATTTCCCGCTGCGCCTGATCTTCGTAGAATATAAATGAACGGTATTGGGGCCCGATGTCCGGCCCTTGTCCGTTGGTCTGCGTAAAGTCATGGGTTTCAAAGAATAACTTCACAAGAGCTTCGTAAGTTGTGAGGTTGGCGTCGAAAATGACTTGGGTCGTTTCCACGTGGCCGGTCGTTTTGGTGCAGACCTCTTCGTAGGTTGGATTTTCCACATGCCCACCCATAAAACCTACGGCGGTGGAGATGACTCCCGGGGCCTTCATCATAAAATATTCGGTGCCCCAGAAACATCCGGAAGCGAAATAAGCCGTATCTGCTTGCTGCGGAACGAATTTCATGGAAATCGAATTGACGCAGTGACGTGTATTTTTAGGGGTAAATCCTTCTCCTGTAAAGACATGCCCCAGGTGAGCGCCGCAATGGCTACAGATAATTTCCGTCCGCATGCCGTCTGCGTCCCGTTGCCGGGTGACGGCTCCCGCGATGGCGTCGTCGTAGGAAGGCCATCCGCAACCCGATTCAAACTTGTCCGACGAGCGGTAGAGCGGGGCGTCGCAGCGTTTACAAATGTAAGTACCTGTCGTCTTGTTGTTTAATAATGCACCTGTAAATGGAGCTTCGGTGCCTTTATATAGAATAACTCTTTCTTCTTCGGGGGTTAAATCGTTGTATTTCATATCGTTAAAAATTGGTTTCGCTGACTGTCCGCAGGCTATAAGTGCCGGCAGCAGGCAACAGATAAATAGTTTGAGTTTCAGCATTGTAATATCTTTATATTCAATTAGAAAGAGGTTTTATTTTTTCAATGATGGTGTTGGCAAAGTTAAAACCCGTTTTGATAACTTCAACGCTTTGTATTCCGTCATAATACCCGGACAGATGCAGAATATCATATGCTGCATTCAGATAATCAAGCATTTTCTTGTCCTGATTAGCAATATTTTTCTGATAATACTCGATGGACTTCCGTTCTTTTTTGCTCTTGGACGTATGTATTTCTTTCAAAACACAATAGCCATCGAGTGCAACCAGTACTCCGCTATATGCCGTTCCACACGCCGTCCTTACATATTTTTGATCACGATAAAAACTACCCTCTTTTTGGGCACTTTTCAAGTATTCCCTGGCATTTTCCATATATCGTGTAGCCTCGGCGTAATACTTTTCCCTTACGTTTTGTTGTTCAGCTAAAGACATATTCAAAAAAATTAATGGCACAAAGATAATACAATTTTTTAAAAACAGAAAAATTGAATCTGTCAAATCTCAGGATGACGCTATTCCGAATTTTATCACTACTTTTGTAGCCAAATTCGAATTTTAAATCATTGTCTCGCGCTGATTTTTCGCAGATGAGATTTATAATTTGTTGGCAATAAGTACGAAAGGTAGACAATAGGAATAAAAGAAAATTTGAATCAGGATATGGCAACAATTATCGAACCCATTGAAAGTTACGGGCTTTCAAAAAAAGACAGGAAACGGTCCCTGTTTTCTAAAATCGGCGTGGTCGGCGGTGGGCGCGACGGACAAACGATTGTCCGGGCTACGTCGCTGGCAGGCATAGAGGTGACGCTTATCGAAAATTCCAGGGAAAACATCGACGCGGCGCTGGCGGAAGTAGGCAGGGATTTGGACACGAAAATCGAAAGCTGGGGACTGACACCCGGCGACAAGCGGACGATCCTGAGCCGGATCAGCGGCTCGCAGGATTACGAAGCGCTGGCTGACTGCGACTTCGTGATCGAATGTGTGCGCTATGACAATCAGGGCAAACGCAGCACCGAATCGAGAAAGGAAGTGTTCAAAAAACTCGAACAGGTGGTGTCGCCCGACGCTATCATTGCAACGAATACTACTACAGTCGTTATCAGTGACTTGACAGCCGAACTTGAGCACAAGGAACGCTGCATCAGCCTGCATTTCCCGGTAGCTCATTCGGACGCCAAACTGTTTGAGGTCGTCAGAGGACTTTATACGTCGGAAGAAGTTTACCGAAAAGTGCTGCTTTTTGCAAAACTTATTAAGTATGAGACTATTGACGTGCACGAAAGCAACGGTTTGGTCAGCTTTCGCCTGATGGTGACCATTCTGAACGAGGCCTGCCAGATGCTGATGGAAAACCTGGCGCCGATGGAAAGCATCAATCGCCTGTTTGAAGTGGTCTACGGGATGCGACTGGGTATTTTCCGGATGGCAGATATCATTGGTATAGAGAAACTTGTAATGCTGATGGAAGAAATGTTTGACGAGTATGGAGACAAGAAATACAAGCCGTCTCCCGTCCTTTGGCGACTATACCGGACAAACCAGACAGGCGTACTGTCAGGAAAAGGATTTTACATTTATAAAGACGGTAAACCGGTGGAACCCAACACTTTTTTTAAATATCATTGAGATGAAAATATTAGTTTTGAATTGTGGCAGTTCATCCATTAAGTATCAATTGTTTGATATGACAAACCGTACGACGCTGATGAAGGGCATCGTCGAGAAAATAGGACTGAAAGGGTCTTCCCTGAATTTTAAGCTCCCCAACGGGGACAAAGTGATTCTGGAGGGTGAAATTCTGGAACACGGCACCGGTATAGAATATATTCTGGGCGTGATTACCAGCGAAAAATACGGCTGTATCCGTTCGCTGAACGAAATTGATGCCGTAGGTCACCGCGTGGTGCACGGAGGCGAAAAATTCAATTCGAGCGTGTTGATTACCGACGAAGTAATCAGGAAAATGGAAGAATGCATCGATTTGGCTCCGCTCCATAATCCGCCGAATCTGAACGGGATATATGCCATCAGGGAACTGCTGCCGGACGTTCCGCAGGTGGGCGTTTTCGATACGGCTTTTCACCAGACGATGCCGACGCATGCCTACATGTACGGCCTCCCCTACTCTCTCTATGAAAAATACGCCATCCGCCGCTACGGATTTCACGGCACCAGCCATCGCTACGTCTCGCGCCGCGCCTGTGATTTTCTGGAGATTCCCTACGAAAATCAGCGCATCATTACGGCTCATCTGGGAAACGGCGCCTCGGTGACTGCCATCAGGAACGGCGCATCCATTGACACGTCCATGGGTATGACGCCGGTGGAAGGACTGCTGATGGGGACGCGCAGCGGAGACGTCGACGCAGGTGTACTTTCCTACATTATGGAAAAGGAAAATATTGGTTCACAGGCTGTTTCAACGATTATCAACAAATACAGCGGCCTCATCGGCATATCCGGAATTTCCTCCGACATGCGCGAAATAGAAACGGCTGTCGAAGAAAGCGAAGAAAGAGCCATCCTGGCGCTCGATATATTCAACTATCGGATTAAGAAGTATGTAGGTTCATATTCAGCCGTGCTGGGCGGACTCGATGTACTTGTCTTCACGGGCGGCGTGGGAGAGAATCAAGCCTCTACCCGTCAGGCAGTTTGCGAAAATATGGAATATATGGGTATCCGGTTCGACGAAAAAGTCAATCTGGAGGTGAAAGGCCGCGAGGCCTTGATCAGCAAGCCCGATTCCGCCGTAAAAGTAGTCGTTATCCCTACTGACGAAGAATATATGATTGCGCATGATACGCAGGTGATTTTGCAGTAGTGGTTAAGTAATTGTTTGTGAGCAGGAAAGTGATTTTGCAGTAAACGTATATGGCTTAATAACGTTAAAAATTCGGCTCTCACAAATTATAGTTGCGAAGATTTTCACGATATTAAAATTAATATCATTATCTTTGCAGCGTAATTATTTAACGAAAGACGATGAAATATTCTGAGGCAGAGCGAAAACTCAAAAAGGCAGGATGTTTTGAAGACGGCGAAATGGACGGTCACCCGATGTGGTACAGTCCGATAACTAAAAAACATTTTAAAATGAGCCATCACAAGAATCAGGAAATTGCAAAAGGCACATTTTTTAGTATAAGAAAAGATTCGGGTGTTCTATTATAATATTTTATAAACAAATTAATTATGAATAAAGTAAAAGCCTTTGTAGAGATAGGAAACGACGGGACATACAGTGTCTATATTGATTTGAATGACAATACTTTAAATTACGGTATTCACGGAAACGGCAATACCGTAAAAGAAGCAATAGACGATTTTATCTCTGCTTATGAAGCAATGAAGAAATTGCATGATCGGTTGAATAAGCATTTCGTCGAAGCCGAATTTGCATATCACTATGATACTGCGTCATTTCTGGGTTATTACGCAAGCTATTTTTCGCTCGCGGGATTGTCGCGTTTGACGGGTATTCATCAGGGACAATTAAGTCACTATGTTAATGGTACGCGAAATCCAAGCCGGCAAACCATTCAAAAAATAGACCGTTCCATTCATGAGTTTGCCGACAAATTAAATCAGGTTCAATTCGTTTAATTTTCATATATAATTACAAAAAGCCGACAGAATTCATTCCATCGGCTTTTTGCTTTCTATGAGCTATCTTCAGGATTTCGAGGTTCCTGGCGGATTCGAACCGCCGTCAACGGTTTTGCAGACCGGCGCCTAGCCACTCGGCCAAGGAACCATGCGCGAAAGCGGGTGCAAAGATACAACCTTTTTCCGGATTTTCAAAGAATCCGGAAAGAAGGTTGATAAAAATATCAAATAACCTTTTGAAGCAAAAGCATCAAAAGGTTATTAATGATGATGATGCCCCCCCTGGTCGTTCACCATGACCCGTTGCGTCGGTGCCAGATGCACTTCGCGATAGGCCACCCGTTCCACGACTTTCTCCGCCAGCTTGAGGAAGGCGCCGCCGGTGATTGTTTCGGGATAATAGGCCACCGGCACTCCCTTGTCGCCGCTTTCGCAGATACTTTGCACAATCGGGATTTGACCCAGCAGGGGAACGTCAAGCTCTTCGGACAGATGTTTAACACCTTCTT
Source organism: Tannerella sp. (assembly GCA_031277335.1). Classification (GTDB taxonomy): domain Bacteria; phylum Bacteroidota; class Bacteroidia; order Bacteroidales; family Tannerellaceae; genus Tannerella. The sequence continues at coordinate 9,066 of JAITMM010000101.1, forward strand.
TTCCAAAGAGATAATACTTGTTCTCAGGCAATTCGGCCGGTGTGAACCATGCCATGTTTTCAACGAGACCCAGCACGGGGACATTGACCTTGTCGCCCATAAACATGTTGATTCCCTTGCGTGCGTCGGCCAGCGCCACTTCCTGCGGCGTGCTGACGACGATGGCACCCGTGATGGCTAACGTCTGAACAAGAGACAGATGGATATCGCTCGTGCCCGGAGGCAGGTCTATCAGCATATAATCCAGCTCGCCCCAGTTCGCATCGCCAAGCAGTTGCCTGAGCGCATTGCCGGCCATCACTCCGCGCCACATGATGGCGCTTTTCTTATCTACGAAAAAGCCGATCGAAAGCATCTTAACTCCGTAATTTTCAACGGGTACAATCAGATCACGGCCATTCACGTGCTCAAGCAGCGGACGCACATCCTCCACTTGAAACATCTTGGGCTGCGACGGCCCGAAAATATCGGCATCCAGCAATCCCACCTTGTAGCCCAGCTTGGCCAGGGCGACCGACAGGTTCGAGGCAATCGTGCTCTTGCCAACGCCGCCCTTGCCCGATGCTACGGCGATGATATATTTGACTTTAGGCAGCAACTTTTCAGGTTCGGCATGCGAATGTGCAGGTTGATTGCTCTTTATCGTAATATTGCCTTTGATTTCAATATCGGGCGATACGTGGAGCAGGATGGCCTGTTCGGCAGCTTTGACGATCGAACGCGCAAACGGATCGTTCTGCTTCGTAAAAATCAAACTCAACGATACTTTGTTGCCTTCAATTAGGATATCATTGTCCACCATTCCCAGTTCGACCAGATTTTTCCCGGTCGCCGGATACTGCACCTTCTTCAGTGCATCAATTATTAATTGAGAATTTACAGTCATAATAAAAAATTTTAATATTCGGATTTGTGTATATTTATATTTAATTCGGAATCAAAAGGAAACAACTTGTCAGTCCTTGTCGGTTCCTCTTTTGCTTCTGTTATAGCTTCGATACGGATCATATTCTATATCTATGTCCGGTTCAATCAGTCCGTTGCGCGATTCGCACAGAAAACGTATGTATTTCGTCGGGATTCCACGTTCAAGCCATTGCTGTTCGTAGTAAGTTTTTATATTCAATATTTCATCGCATATTCCTGAATTATACAGGTTGTCTGTTTTAATTATTACGGGGAAGTGATTGGCGTCAACCATCTCGCACGTATACGTATACATGAAATTGCTGTCCGTCTTCAGATGGATAATCCCCCGGTCGGACATGATCCGGCTGTAGAGTTTCATCATTCGCGTGGATGTGAGGCGCTTATTGACTTTTTTCATCTGCGGGTCGGGAAAGGTAAGCCATATCTCGTCCACTTCTGCGGGCGCAAAAAAATGGTCGAGCATCTCGATATGCGTCCTCAGGAAAGCGACATTCCGGATGCCTGCTTCCCGCGACTCCCTGGCACCTGCCCACATTCGCGCTCCCTTGATATCCACGCCTATCACGTTTTTAGACGGAAACATCTTGCCCAGACCTACCGTGTATTCGCCTCTCCCACAGCCCAATTCCAATACGATCGGATTGCCGTTCCCGAAAAACTTCTCCTTCCAGCAGCCTTTCAAGTCGAATCCTTTTTCCTGCAGGACTGCAAACGGATATTCGAAGACATGCGGAAAACATGCCATTTCAGCAAATTTTTGCAATTTATTTTTCGACATTTGGCAAAGGTAAAAAAAAAAATCGTATCATTGCAACCTAATTTAATAAAAAAAATGGAATCAAAAGAGAAAAAAGACCGGCGATTGATGTCGCTGGATGCGTTGAGAGGATTTGACATGCTGTTTATCATGGGGTTAGCTCCGTGGATCGTGGCGTTGTGCAAACTGCTGCCGGCAGGCTGGTTTACCGAATGGTTGGGATCGCAAATGGAACATGCTGAATGGCATGGACTTACGCATCACGACACCATTTTCCCCCTGTTTCTGTTTGTGGCCGGCATCTCGTTCCCCTTCTCGCTGTCGAAACAGAGGGCGCAGGGGAAATCCGAACAAAGTATCTTCCTGAAAATCATCAAGCGGGGCATTGTGCTTGTGCTGTTGGGCGTGGTTTATAACGGACTTTTCCGGTTTGACTTTGCCGATTTGCGTGTGGCCAGCGTGCTGGGGCGCATCGGTTTGGCGTGGATGTTTGCCGCACTGATATTTACGTATCTCAAACCTACCGTCACCTGGATCATTTCTGCTGCCATCCTGATCGGCTATTGGCTGATAATGTGGTTGATACCTGATTCGGGCGATCCTTATTCGTTTGAAGGCAATCTTGTCGGCGCGGTGGACAGGGTCTTGTTGCCGGGCGTCCTCTACAACAAGATTTTTGACCCTGAAGGATTGCTCAGCACCGTTCCTGCTATCGTTACGGCCTTGCTGGGAATGTTTACCGGGCAGCTCTGCAAAGTATCGGGCGAGCGTATTTCTGATAATAAGAAAGTGATTTACATGCTGATAGCTGCTGTTGTCTGCATAACGGCCGGATGGATTTGGAGCTACTGGTTTCCCGTCAACAAGAAACTGTGGACCAGCACATTCGTACTCGAAGTGGCAGGCTATTCGCTGATCATGTTTGCGCTGTTCTATTATATAATAGATGTAAAGGGCTATAGGCGCTGGTCGTTTTTCTTCCGCGTGGTCGGCCTCAATTCCATCACCATCTATCTGGCGCAGAAGATTATAGGTTTCCAGCATATCAACGCTTTCTTTACCGCCGGCATCGTTTCCTTCTGCCCTGAAAACCTCGGCAGACTTATCAATGAGACAGGTTATATCGCCGCCTGCTGGCTGTTTCTGTATGTTTTGTATAAGAAGAATATCTTTTTGAAAGTGTGATTTGCGGCTTTTACTGCTGAAAATCCTTGTCGATCTCAAAAGATTATATTACTTTTGCGAACTGATAATAGCATAATCGACTATGATTGGTTCGCAAAAGGAAATGGACATATTGTTCGAGATTTATAAAGACAGCCGTACTGTATTTAAAATCAATGATATAGCATTGTTGCTCGACAGCAATGACAGATTGTTGTATCAAAAGCTGAACAAGCTGGTAAAAAAAGGCAAGCTGCTCAATATCAGAAAGGGAATTTATGCAAAAGAGGGCTACAAGGCTGAAGAGCTGGCGTGTCTGCTTTATACGCCGACCTATATTTCGCTCGGCTACGTTTTGCAGCGCAGCGGCGTAGTTTTTCAGTACGACAGCGCAATTACAAACGTATCTTACTTGAATAGAGAAATTTACGTCAACGGACAATCCATTCAGTACCGCCAGGTAAAACGTGAAATCCTGCTCAATACAAGCGGCATCGTAAATCGGAACAACATAAACATGGCAACGCCTGAACGCGCCTTTCTCGATACCCTGTATTTGAACGGCTTCTTTTATTTTGACAATATCAATCCATTGAATATCAATAAAATATATGAACTATTACCGCTTTACGATTCATCCAAACTCATCAGGGAAACCGAAAAAATTTTAGCAAAAAATGAATAACAACAAACACAGATTCTATTTGACACAGATTCTCACGGACATTTATTCTGACAGGGAACTATCTCATTATTTGGGATTTAAGGGTGGAACGGCATTGATGCTTTTTCATGATTTACCGCGTTTCTCCGTTGATTTGGACTTCGATTTGCTTGAACCGGGAAAAGCCGGACAGGTCTATGCAAAAATTAAAAATATACTGCTCAAATACGGTGAAATTCATGATGAGGCACAAAAATTCTTTGGCGACATTCTTGTGCTCGACTACGAACATGGCGCAAAAAATCTGAAAATTGACATATCGCACAGACAATACAAAGACGAATACGAGATTAAAAATCTGCTTGGTATTAGTATTAAAACTATGAAAATCAGTGATATGTTTACACATAAACTGGTTGCCTTGCTTGGTAGGAAAGAAATTGCCGACCGCGATATTTTCGATTGCTGGTGGTTTATGAGCCGCCAAACGCCTGTGAAAACGGCCATGATTGAGGACTTGACGCAAAAAAACTACTCCGAATATATGCAGGAGTGCATCAATGCCATGGAAAATCTACCCAAACGCAGCTTGCTTTACGGGCTTGGCGAACTGTTGGAGAAGGATATGAAAACATTCGTGCGCAACAAGTTACGCACGGAAATATTGATTTTGCTCCGGTTTTACAAAGATTTTCCGATAATATGATTTTATAGGAGAAGCAGTCGAGGTTGGATGTGAATTATGATGCAATGACGGTGGAAGATTGGTCCTGCAATTATTAGAAGTTTCGGCCGTTCCATAGGCTTACAGGTTGGGGAATTTCTTTTTTATATTTTCGTATTCACGCAGGATATTTTCCGTAATCACAGCCTGTAGATTTGCATTTTTTTCACGTACTTCCTGCATCGCTTCCTGCATAAGAAACGAAAGTTGCTCTTCTTCAGGTTCACTGTCACTTGTAAACCTGTAATACATATTTATTTCGTTTGCCATACCCATGTTTTTTTATTGTCAAGTTGCAAAGGTACGTACTCTTCCGTAAATATCCAAATCGGCTTTCCATGTTTTTTTGCGGACGCCTTTCGATTCCTTCATTGACAGTTTAAACTTTTACAGGGACTTGAAAAATTCATGGTGAAAGACAGGTAGATGCAAATGGAATAGAACTTGACTTAAATAGACCAGATATTCAGTATGATACAGTTGATGGTGTCCATCATAATAGCGAATTTGATACAAATCCTGATGCAAGTGCCGAACATAGACCAAGTGACAACGGTCATCTCATTTAGAGCCTTACCGAAGACAGCTCTGCCCCCAGTGCATGCAGGGCTTTTTCGATTTCCCGTTTCCGTTTTTCCGACGGTTTTTTTATGCCGCTCACATAGGCGGCCATCAGGCTTTGCGGCAAACCAGTCCGTCGCGCAATGGCACTGATATTGATACCGTA
>JAITMM010000120.1 GCA_031277335.1 Tannerella sp.
AATGTTTTTTTTTTATCGTCAGTTGTTGCAAGACCGACCTCCCGTATTTGGCAGAGTTGTATCAACGTCAGTTCCAATAATAATTTCTTATTTCGACTTTCGCGATAATTCAAATCACACTGATTGGCCAATTCAATGGCACGATAGAGTAATGGTGCGGGACACTGTTTGGCCATTTCCTTGTAATGATCACGTATAGAAGCTCCTACTTCCAATAGCTTCAAAGTGATTTCATCCTTACTTACTAATAAATCCCTGAAATGAGCAGCCAATCCTGTTATAATATGCTGTCCGTCAAAGCCTTTTTCCATGATCTCGTTGAGCAGCAGCAGGCAAGCGCTTACTTCGCCTTTCAAAAGAGCGTTTGTGAGGCGGAAATAGTATTCATAATCAAGCACATTCAGGTTTTCGATCACGGCTTGATACGTCACGTTTCCTCCCGTATAACTCACTACCTGGTCGAAAATAGACAATGCATCCCGCAATCCTCCGTCAGCCTTTTGTGCAATGATATTCAGCGCTTCAGGCTCGGCCGTGATCTGTTCGCTCGACGCCACAAACTGCAAGTGTTCCACCATATCGGTGATGGAAATACGCGTAAAATCATATATCTGGCAACGAGAAAGAATGGTGGCCAGCACTTTCTGCTTTTCTGTTGTGGCAAGAATGAAAATCGCATGTTTGGGCGGCTCTTCCAATGTTTTCAGAAAGGCATTAAAAGCCTGAGAACTAAGCATGTGTACTTCATCAATGATATATACTTTGTATTTACCTATTTGCGGCAAAATCCGTACCTGATCAATGAGCGTCCTGATATCGTCCACAGAATTGTTGGAAGCGGCATCAAGTTCATGGATATTCAGCGACCTCTGCTCGTTGAACGACCGGCATGATTCACATTCATTACATGCTTCGCCTGCGGCCGTCAGATTCATGCAGTTGATAGTCTTGGCAAAGATGCGCGCACAGGAGGTTTTGCCTACTCCTCGCGGGCCGCTGAACAGGTAGGCATGTGCCAGCTTATGATTCAAGATGGCATTCTTTAGCGTAGTAGTCAATGACTTCTGCCCTACGACACTCTGAAATGTCGAGGGACGATACTTTCTGGCAGAAACAATATAATGATCCATGATTTATTTGATACCAAAGACAAAGATATGATTTTTTTTCATATCTTTGCATAAACTTTTACAAAGAAATGTCGTTTTTCAAAAATTATTACGTCCAATCTCTGCTGAAACTTAATAAATATGTTTTAGTAAGCGCTGTGTTTGTGGTACTTACCTTTATGGTTGGGGACAGCAATATTTATAAACGATATCAGTACGACGAAAAGATCCGTATGCTGGAAAAAGAAATCAGGCAATACAGGAAAGAGATAGAAACAAATCGAAAAAAGTTGGACGATCTGAATACGAGCAAAGAGAGGTTGGAGCGATTCGCCCGTGAAGAGTATTTTATGAAGAAACCTGACGAAGACATCTATATCATTGAATGATACGTAATAACATTTATATATTCTCGGCTGCACTTGTATTAGCCGGAGCTGCGCTTTATTTAATTGACTGGAATTATGCGCCTTATATCTTTGCTGCAGGAGCGGCCGGGGTGACAGTCAGTTACTTGACTATGCCCGTCAAATCGACGGATTTAAGGACGCGCCGACTGCAACGTCAGCATATTTTTGCAGGGATTGCGATGATTGTCTCATCGGTTTTTATGTTCAGGCATCAGATGGCCTGGGTGGTATTTCTGCTGATTGCGGCTATTTTTCAATTGTATTCTTCTTTTGTGATGAAAGACAAAGAATAAAACAATGAATAATGAATAATTAACAATGAACAATGAGGAGGGGGGAACATTAAAATGCTTTTAACTCTTGATATAACTTGTGTACAGGCAAGCCCATAACATTATAAAATGAACCTCTTATGCCCTGAATACCAATGTATCCGATCCATTCCTGAATCCCATAGGCACCGGCTTTATCATACGGGCAATAAGTATCAACGTAATGTGTGATTTCATCGAGACTCAACTCACCGAAATCAACAAACGAATGATCGGAAAACTCGACTTGCTTAGCCGACGACGTGAGCACGACGCCGGTGATGACTTCATGTGTAGAGCCTGACAACTGTTGGAGCATACGGATAGCTTCATCGCGGTCTAAAGGTTTTCCTATGACTTGATTATCAATAATAACAATCGTATCGGCAGTAATCAGTAATTCATTTTCTTTGAGAGAAGAAAGATAAGCGGCAGCCTTTTTACGGGCAAGAAAAACCGGGATTTCTGTCGGCACCATTTCGTCGGGATATGATTCGTCAATATCGGATATCAGTCTTACCTCGAAAGGGATTTCAAGGCCGCGAAGCAGTTCTTTGCGGCGGGGAGAGTTTGATGCGAGGATTATTTTACCATCCATACGCTTCGCCGGTCATCCATATTCCCTGCACCTTCATCGTTTGTTCGATGACATCGCGGGCAACACCTTCGCCACCGTTAAGAGGAGAGATATAACGAGCTATGGCCTTGATTTCTGGGGCAGCCGAAGCCGGAGCAATCGGCAGACCAACGCGTTGCATTATTTCATAGTCGGGAATATCATCGCCTGCAAACGCGATTTCATCGTCCTGCAAACCCGTTCTGTGCAGAAAATCTTCGTAATCGGAGAGCTTGACGGAACTGCTCATGTAAATATGCTGCACACCGAGACGTTCAAAACGAAGCCTTACATTTTCCGTAAATCCTCCCGTAATGATTCCTACTTGAAATCCCATTTTAACAGCCAACTGCAACGCATATCCGTCCTTGACGTTCGCTGTGCGCACCGGATCTCCTGCAGCGGACAACGGGCTACTGTCGGCCGACAGCACGCCGTCTACGTCAAAAAGGAAAGCTTTTATTTTTGTCAAATCGTAATTTATAAAGCTCATAGTTATAGTTGTCAGAAGGCTTACGCACAGCGCAATATGTTATGAAAAAATGTCCGGGTGGATGCTATTGAACCAAACGAATCTGTGTCTGATCGTCCTTATACAAAGGGTTAATTGTATGATCCTGATTAAGAACTATTTCTGTCAATTCAGGATTGGCAATGCAGTTTAATTCCTGTAAATTCAGATTCTCACTAAGGTCTAATGAAGGTTGCAAATCATTTGCGGCACAATACAAGTGTGTCAGTGCCGTACATGGTCTGACATCAATCTTCGTAAGTATACAATTTGAGCAATAAAGCCTTTCGAGCGAACGGCAACCGGTAAAAATCAAAGTGGCTAAAGTCGAAGCGTTTCGGCAATCAAATTCTACCAGCGACGAACATCCGGTCAGATCTAATGAGCTAATACTATTATCATTGCAATATAAATCCCTTAATTGTGACTGATTGCGCACATTGAGTACGGATATTTGGTTGCTGCCACAATCGAGTGAAGTCAATTTGGAGCTTTTTATATCAAGCGAAGTCAGCTTATTGCCTGCGCAGTTTAAGACTGTCAGGTTTGTCAATTCACTTATATCCAGCTCTGTCAGGTTATTTCCCCTGCAATCCAGTACCGACAGATTTCTGCATCCGTTGAGATCGATTTCAGTCAGACGGCTGTCATAACAGTTCAGCTTCGTCAGCGCATTACACTGCGAAACATCCAATGAGGTGATATTCAAGTATTCCAAACTCAATTCTTCCAGTAAGGGACATCCGCTCAAGTCGAGCGTTTCCAAGAATTGCTCTCCCTCGCCCCATCGACGATAGGAGAAAGTCCTCAATGAAGTACGATTGGATAAGTCGAGCGAAGTCTGGCGGATGGGGATAAACAAATCCACATTGACAAGCCGCAAATTCTTGCTCAAATCTATCAAGTCCTGGTTGGAGCCTTCAAGCCTTAGCTCCTCCAACAGCGGATTAGGCTCAAGATCAACGCCTGCAAAGGCAGCATTTTCGCAATGCAACACCCTAAGCAGAGGCGAATGGCTCACATCTAAATTCTCGGCAGCAATCACGCGCAGTTCTTCGAGTTGGGGACAATTACTAAGGTCAATATCAATGCCTTCCGAATTGAATGAGAATGATTTCAAAGTAGTACATCCGTTGATATTTAATATATCCAACTTAGAATCAATGCAATCCAACACTTCCAGTGCCGTCATGCCGACATCTACCACTTTCAGATTAGGCCCTCCACAATATAACTCCCTGATATTCTGATTACCGGCTAAATTTATCGTATCCATTTTGTGACCTCTGATATCCACTACTCTAATGCCCGGCGTGAGAATCACCGAATCTATCGTGGTGGCACCATTGCAGCTAAGCGTTTCCAGAAGCGGATTGTTGGATACATCGATTTTCAATATACTCACGCTGTCACAACTCAATACCCTGAGTTTCGGATTGTGACTCACATCTAAAAAGCTGATTTTGGTCTTGTTGCATTGAAGCACTTCCAGATTGGGAAGGTCTTCGATGCCTGTCAAACGGAAGATATTCTGTCCCGAACAGTTAATTTCCCGGACTGCCGCCGCTTCTTCAAAACTGAGAATCCCGTCCTTGTCAATATCGAATTGCCCCAGCAAATAGGATTTAAAAGTGCTGTCAATTGCTGCGGGTTTATAATCGTCTTTGTCACAAGCAATTAAAATAAATAATGAGCATAAGACAACCCATATATATCTTTTCATATCCAGTATCTTATAACTAATTGATTATCTGGGAGCTGTCCATCTTTTATTCAAGTACTCCACTACTTCGTTTGTAATATTATAAGGCTTATTGGCTAAAAGTACCGGATTAGGAGTAACTAAATCAAAATTAGAAGTATTACTGAAAATTATTTGAAAATTCTTATCCCTATTATATTCATTCAGATACGATATAATGGTGTCGCGCAGTTGCATGTGCACTTGCCGTGTTTCTTCAATCAAATTCATGGAAAGCCGTTGGTCCAAATCTTCCAACTCCTGATTTTGCTTTTGCAATCTCTCTTGCTCCTGTTCGGCACGCTGTTGCGTGGCAAAAGCTCCGTTTTTCAGCTTATATTGAAAGGATTCATAATCTGCCTGAAGTTTGCGAGCTTGCTGAGAAATGACTGCACGCATGTCTTCCTGTTTTTTTAGAATCTGCTCTCTCAGGTCGATTGAAAAATAATATTTTTCCACCAAAGTATCAATATCAATGTAGGCTACAGGCATGCTCGCCGTAAAATCGTCAGATGCAGTTGCAGAATGACCGGATGATGGTAGCACGCCCTGTTTCCCTGAAAACTGCATGATAAATAAAATGATGACAGCTACTGCTAACACTCCGTTAATTACATAGTTTACATTTTTCATACAAATCTTGTTGTCGTTAAATATTTATTTCCTAATTTTGTGGGCACAAATATACGAGTTAAAATGAATCGACAATTTTTTTTCCTGAAAAATAGTTTTGATTTTAAATTTTATTATCTTGTATCAATTGGAATCGACAATAAATAACAAAAATTAACGATAAACGCTATGCAACAATTATCAGACTTACAACCTGCCATCGTATGGAAATACTTTCACGAGGTTACGCAGGTGCCGCGGCCGTCCAAGAAAGAAGGTAAAATGATTCAATATTTGGAGACATTTGCCGGGATTCACAAATTGACTGTCAAAAAAGACAGTGCGGGGAATATATTGATTTCAAAATCTGCGTCTTCCGGTTTTGAGCAACGGCCTACCGTCATCCTCCAGTCGCATATTGATATGGTTTGCGAGAAAAACAGCAATGTGACGCATAACTTTGAAAATGATCCTATTAAAACAGTCATAGATGGAGAATGGATACATGCCGAAGGGACTACACTGGGTGCTGACAACGGGATCGGGGTGGCTGCGCAGTTGGCGATACTTGCCTCTGATGACATTGCTCATGGGCCTCTTGAATGTTTGTTTACGGTAGATGAAGAAACGGGATTGACGGGCGCCAATTCACTGGCCAAAGATTTTATGACGGGCAAAATACTGCTAAACCTTGACAGTGAAGACGAAGGCGAAATATTTATCGGCTGTGCGGGCGGTAAAGGCACACTGGCAGAGTTTAGATTCAGCAGGATTCCTGCGCCTGCCCAAACATTATTTGTACGCGTGGCGATATCCGGCCTGCGAGGCGGACATTCGGGGGGCGATATTCACAAGGGTTTGGGGAATGCAAACAAAATTCTCGCGCGATTTCTTTATAGCCTCAAGTCGGAGTGCACGATGGTTCTATCCGGCATAGAGGGTGGAAATCTGCATAATGCGATAGCCCGCGAAGCTTCGGCCGTCATCGGTGTGCCGGTTGAATTTAAAGAGAGGTTGCGCGTCCTTTTAAACTGTTTTTCAGCCGATATCGAAAACGAATTGCGCTATGTCGACCCTGATGTGCGGATGACGATGGAATCGGTTGAAACGCCCTCATCCTGTTTTAGTTCATCATTCACGGAAAGATTAATCGATGCCCTGACAGCCTGTCCGCATGGCGTCGTAGGGATGAGTCATACGATTGATAATCTGGTAGAAACATCCACTAATCTGGCTTCTGTAAAGATGAAAGGGAAAACGGCGCTTGTCGTCGGCACCAGTCAGCGCAGTTCGATTGAATCGGCTAAAAATGCGATTGCCGATCATGTGGCTGCCACATTCCGTTTAGCAGGGGCAAGCGTCACTCACAGTGAGGGTTATCCGGGATGGGCGCCGAATCCCGATTCGCATATTTTGAAAATAGCCCGGGAAACGTACCGGGAATTATTTCATAAAGAGCCGGAAGTCAAGGCTATACATGCCGGACTGGAATGTGGGCTGTTTCTGGAAAAATATCCGTACCTTGATATGATTTCGTTCGGCCCGACGTTGCGCGATGTACATTCGCCGAACGAACGGCTTGAAATCGCGACCGTTGACTTGTGGTGGAGGCATCTGCTTGAAATATTGAAAAATGTGACGGATTGAGTGGCATTTTTGACCGTTCGTTAAAATATAAACTGCCAATTGACGTTTTATGGATGAAATGGGATTACTGAAACGATATATGTGGTTTTTTTCGGATTGCTTCGGGTGGTACCCTTGCAATCCGGAAAATAAGCGTATTACAAAAACACATTATTACAAAAGCGGCAGGTTTTTTCCCTCAATCAGCTTAGTTTTTACGCTGTTATTCAGTATATTATTTGGCTGTAACGATCTCGACAATTATTCGACAAACACGAATCTCCGTTTGAAATTTTCGGTCGATACGCTTTCATTTGATACCATTTTTACGGCTATCGGCTCAGCCACAAAGCAATTTATGGTGTATAATCCTAATAATGAAGCATTAAAGATTGAATCCATTATGGTTGCGAATCCGGAGAAAAGCGGATTCCGCATCAATGTAGACGGCAGAAAAGGCGATGCGTTTTACGGGATAGATATCTGGGAAAGAGACAGTTTGTATATCTCCGTCGAAGTCACCGTGCCTCCAAACGGCGTCAAGCGTCCGCTTGTGATTGAAGATTCGATTCTCTTTTTAACGAATGGCGTCATGCAGTATGTGCTGTTGCAGGCCTACGGCCAAGATATTCACATCATTAAGGGTGGCGTCGTATACACATCGGATATGACATTGGAAGGCGATAAGCCGTATTTAATCTATGATAGTCTGATGATTGCAGAAGGAACGACGTTGACGGTCATGCCGGGAGCTACCCTGTATATGCACCTCAATGCAAGCATTATCGTTGCCGGGACTTTAAAGGCCGTTGGGTCGCAAGAAAACCCTATCGTGATCCGTGGAGATCGATCGGATTATATACCGTTGGCAGACATGGATTTACCTTACGATTTGATTCCTGGACAATGGAAAGGTATGGTTTTTAAAACATCGAGTTTTGACAATGAATTTGACTATGTTACAGTTCGTAACGGGTTGACGGGATTGACTTTTGAGGAATCCGCGCCGGAACGGCTAAAAATGCGTATCAACAATTCGCAGATTACAAATATGGATTCGGCTGTGTTCACGGCGACAAATTGTTTTATTGAAGTGATTAACAGCGAATTGAGCAATGCCGCCCTATCGACCGTCGCTTTGACCGGCGGGAAATATCATTTTATCCATTGCTCGATAGTGAATTATAAAAGGCTGGGAAACAGCAGGGAACGTTCTTGCCTGCAACTCTCTGATTACGTTGGAGATGACGGCGCATCACGTACTTCGTTCCCGCTTCAAGAAGCTTTCTTCGATAATTGCATCATAGACGGCAGCTGGTCGGCCGATTCGACGAAACAATATGGAGGTGAGATTTCGCTCTCAGCTCAAAATCAAGATATTACTGGAAATGATGAGACATTTAATTACCGATTTGCTTCGTCTCTAATCAAGACGGCTCGCGTGACGAGCGACCGGTTCGTGAACTGCCTATTTGTCACAAGCCCTGATTATCTGAAAGTTGGCGTTCAGGAAGAAGGCTATGCCTTTGATTTCCGGTTAGCCAACGAATCGGCAGGTATAGGTGCTGCAGACCGCTCTATATCAGAATTATATCCGATAGACCGCTATGGCGTCAATCGGCTGTCAAGCGCCGCCGGCCCGTCCGTCGGAGCGTATGAATATGTTTTTCAGGAAGATGATGAATAGATGTAGAAAAATATTATTGCCTGCAATCTTTTTTTGTGTACTGTTGTCACATTCAGCGTGTTCGCAGGTTGTCATGCAGGAAGAATTTCAGATTATGTTTTATAATGTTGAAAATCTGTTTGATACTGACAACGACCCTTTGACGGGCGATGATGAATTTACGCCTCAAGGTGAGCGCAGATGGTCAAAAAAACGTTATAGCACTCATTTACAGCAAACTGCGAAAGTGATTCAGGCCGTAGGAGAATGGAGCACGCCTGCGCTGGTCGGCCTGTGTGAAGTGGAAAATGATACGGTGCTGACACACCTGATCCGGTATACTTCGCTAAGAAGCCAGAATTACAGGTATTGCATCACGCACGGCAACGATCCGCGTGGCATAAACAACGCGTTACTCTATCAGCGCGATCAGTTCCAATACATTGGACATGAGGCAAAAAGGATTTATTTCACTGAGAAAAACAGACGTTCGCGCGACATTCTCCACGTCTGGGGACGCATCATCACGGGAGATACGCTGGATGTCTTTGTCTGCCATTTTCCGTCGCGCTCAAGCGGGGAAAAAGAGACGGAGCTTGCACGGATGGACGCAGCCACACGTCTGTGCCAACTGTGTGATTCCCTGTTTGATATACGAAAAACGCCATGCCTTGTTGCGATGGGCGACTTCAATGATTATCCGACGGATAAGAGTATTCAAAAAATACTGCAATCGTCCGATCCTAAACGTCGGTTGCTGAACTTGTTTGCCGACGAAAAATCGTTGAATTTCGACGGGAGTTACAAGTATCAGGGCGAATGGGGGCAACTGGATCAGATGATGGTCAGCACGGAATGGGCTGCACGATTGATAAAAGGCAGCAACCGCATTGTCAATCTCCCGTTCCTGTTCACCGATGATAAATCAACCCCCGGACAGCGCCCGCGCAAAACATTCAACGGTTTTAAATATGAAGCCGGATTTAGCGATCATCTTCCGATTGGGGCGAAGTTTAAAACAATAACTGAGTAACTAAGTAACTGAATAACTGAGTAATTAAGTAATTTAATAATTGAGTAATAGAATCTTATGATTTTTTGCACACAATCAAATCCTTTATCAGGATGTTTCAGGACTTTCTTTCGCCCTTTCCTCCTGTTATTCAGTTACTCAGTTATTCAGTTATTCAGTTATTCGTCCTCCGCTCAGTCATTGCGCAGCCCATTGGATATCCCGATCCTGTTGAGCGGCAACTTCGGGGAGTTACGAAGCAATCATTTTCATGCAGGGCTTGATTTCAAGACGCAAAGCGTTGAAGGAAAAGCGATTTACGCGATAGAAGACGGATACGTCAGCCGCATTTTCGTCAGCGCCTGGGGTTACGGAAATGCCATCTACATCTCCCATAGCGATACGATAATGAGTGTTTACGGTCATCTTCAACGATTTACGCCGGAAATTTCATCTTATGTAAAAGCGAAACAATATGAACAGGAAAGTTTTGAAGTCGATTTATTGTTGACGGCCGCAGATTTTCCCGTCAAGAAAGGCGATATCATCGGATATAGCGGAAACGCAGGCAGTTCCGGCGGCCCACACCTGCATTTTGAAATCAGGGACATGCTCACAGATGAGATCATAGACCCCCTACCCTACTATTCTGAACGCATCAAGGACACCCGTCCGCCGCAGATACGCGCCCTGATGGTGTATCCAGTTGAAGATGAAGGCGTTGTGAATGGTTCTCAACAAAAAAGGAAATTTCTGCCGGCCTCTTCCAAGACAAGCCAACAGACTTTCACCGATAAAATCGAAGCCTGGGGAAAGATCGCTTTCAGCATCAATATCGATGATTATATGGACGGTACGACCAATGTGTATGGAGTGAAAGAAATCGTTATGTTTGTGGACGGCGAGCAGGTTTTTCGCAGCTACCTCGACCGTTTTGCGTTCGACGAATCACGCTATCTGAATACGTATGTCGATTTTGAAGAATGGAAAGAAAAGAAGTCGCTGTATAACAAGACGTTTGTGGACCCGGGCAATCGCCTGCGCTTTATCACCAGCAAGAACAGGGGATTCATCACGGTTGACGAGGAACGAACATATCAGATAAATTTCAGACTGACAGATGCTTACGGCAATACAAATATCGTTACGGCGAACGTGACCGGGAAGAAACAGACTGTAAAGAAATCGGACATCAGCGATGCAACACCATTTTTCTGGAATGGAGAAAACAATTTCGGAGCGTCCGGCGTGCGGCTGTACATCCCGCGAGGCAGTCTGTATCAACAGCTTTACTTTCGGCATCTTGTCTGGCCCGACTCTCTGTATCTATCAGATATTCATACCCTTCACAACAAACCTGTGGCTTTGCACCTGCCGGCGCAATTGTCGTTACGAATCTTGGCGGATACAATTGAAGCCAAGCGTCAGTATGGTATCGTATCAATTGTAAATAAGCGAAACACCTGGATTGGAGGGACTTATCGCGACGGATGGATTGACGCCGACATCAGGGAATTGGGCGTTTATGCCATCAAAGCCGATAGCGTGCCTCCCAAAATCACGCCCGTCGGACAGCAAATGTGGACTAAAAACGGCGTTATCTCCTTCAGAATGACCGACAACCTGAGTGGCATCGCCACCTATCGCGGCGAGATAGACGGCCAATTTGCCCTCTTTGAATTTGACGGAAAGAAAGCATTGATTACCTATAAATTAGACAAAGAACGCGTCTCTCCCGGCAATCATTCCCTCTCGTTTACCGTCACCGACGCCTGCGGCAACCAAAACGCTTATCAAACAACAATAAGGCATTGAAGGTTCAAGGTTCAAAGTTCAAGGTTCAAAGTTCAAGGTTCAAAGATTCAAAAATTCGTGTAAATTCGTGTAATTCGTGGCAAAAAAAAATAATTTAGTGGACAAAAACAAAATGACCTGGCCCCAACTACTCTCCGGCAAGCGCCTCGGCATCGAGGCATTTCATGAACGCAAACATGAACGGACTAATTTTCAGCGCGATTACGACAGGCTAATCTTCTCCTCCCCTTTCCGCCGGTTGCAGAACAAGACGCAGGTCTTCCCTTTACCGGGCAGCATCTTCGTACATAACCGATTGACCCACAGCCTCGAAGTATCATGTGTAGGCCGTTCGCTGGGCACAAATATATCTTCTCTGCTGATGCAAAAATACCCGGCGCAGGAGGCATGTTTCTCGGAGATAGGCTCCATCGTGTCGGCAGCCTGTCTGGCGCACGACATGGGCAATCCGCCGTTCGGCCATTCCGGCGAGCGCGCCATTTCCGCCTACTTCACGGAAGGCAACGGCAAACGCCTCGAAACCAACGTGCGCGATGAAGGCGGCCGCTGGGAAGATTTCACCTGTTTTGAAGGCAATGCCAATGCGATCCGCCTGCTGACGCATCAGTTTATCGGACGCCGCAAGGGAGGTTTTGCACTTACATACAGCACATTAGCATCTATCGTCAAATACCCCTACCCTTCCACATTGACAAAGAAAGGCAAATTCGGTTTTTTTCAGACGGAGGAAGAGACTTATCTACGCATCGCCAACGAGTTGGGTATCAATCAATTCGATCCGCAAGTTGCCCGTTATGCCCGATATCCGTTAGTCTATTTGGTGGAAGCCGCAGACGATATCTGCTATCAGATCATGGATATAGAAGACGCCCACAAGCTGCGGCTGCTGACAAGCGAAGAATCGATTCATCTCCTACTCCAATATTTTGAAGGCGAGCGACTTAACAACATCCTCAACACTATGAAAATGGTACACGACGTCAACGAACAGATTGCCTACCTGCGCTCCTGCGTCATTGGCCTGCTGGTGGACGAATGTACGCAAATCTTTATGGAACACGAAGATACGATACTTAACGGATTGTATGACGCGCCCCTGATCGCCGGAATCAGCGACAAAGCCCGCGATGCCTACAAGATGTGTTCGGACGTAGCCTACAAAAAAATCTATATCTCCAACGTGGTGTTGGACATCGAATTAGCCGGATACCACATTTTCAGCGCCCTGCTCGATTCGCTGATCGAAGCCGTCACCAACCCGACGCAGGCTTACAGCAAACTACTTCTCAACCGTATCCCCGAACAATATGATATTCACGCTCCTACCACCTACGGTAAAATCCAGTGCATCCTTGACTACATCTCCGGCATGACCGACATCTACGCCCTCGACCTCTACCGCAAAATCACCGGCATGAGCCTACCGGCGCTGTAAACGAAGATGCCCGACCAAAAGCGTCATTGCGGACCTTATCCGCAATCTCCTGCGAAAAAAAAATTTCCCTTACCATTGCCCATTTTCATTTTTTTCATATCTTTGACAACTTTTAAAGATGTGACAATGTAGAAAAATGAACTTTATCGAAGCTTCGGTTTCGATGCTTATTATTTATATGTATGGAAAATCCGGATTATTTCTGCGTGAAGTGTCTGAAGGATGGAGATACAGACGCATTTGAAGTGCTATATAAAAAGTATCACCGGCAAATCTTTTATGCTTCCCTAAAGTTGACGTTATCAGAGGTTTTGGCTCAGGATGTGACGCAGGATGTCTTTCTCAAAATCTGGGAAAAACGCGATTCGCTCGATCCGAACAAGAACTTTGCCGCCTTTATAAGCACCATCTGCCGAAATGCCATCTTTGACATTTTCAAAAGAGCCACTTACGAAGAAGACGTGAAAAAAGAACTGCAACAATTTGCCGAAGTGGCTGATGACGGACAGGAGGATGAGGAATACCATGAGCGATATAAAGAACTGTTAAACAAAGCCATAGCCGAACTTCCGCCGCAGCGTCGCACCGCATTCGAGCTTTGCAAACTGCAGGAAAAGAGCTACAACGAAGCGGCCGGC
This sequence comes from Tannerella sp., assembly GCA_031277335.1. Classification (GTDB taxonomy): domain Bacteria; phylum Bacteroidota; class Bacteroidia; order Bacteroidales; family Tannerellaceae; genus Tannerella. Next base: position 13,503 of record JAITMM010000120.1, read on the forward strand.
CTCATGAATGTCTCGCGTAGCACAATTCAGGATCATATCGTGAAAGCCAACAAATTCATTCGCGACTACGTTTTGAGCCACGGATGATTTTTTTTTAATAATTTCCCTTTTCTTTCAAGAAATCGTATCTTTGCAGTCTAAATATGCAATAAAATGGATGAAATTCTATTGGATGTTGAAAAAATCGTAAATCATTGGATGGAAACGTCTGATGACGATTTTAATACAATGCTTGTCCTTTACCGCTCAAAGTCATATCATTGGGCGTTGTTTATGGGGCATATTTCCATTGAAAAACTTCTGAAAGCATATTTTGTGAAGCAAAAAGGAATACATGCTCCTTTTACGCACAATCTTTACCGACTGGCAGAACTTGGCGGATTGGAAATCAGCGAAGAATACGCTGACTGGCTTTTCAAAATCACAACATTTAATTTAAGTGCCCGATACGATGACTTCAAAAAAGAATTTTACACAATGTGTACATTAGATTTCTGTGAAGAATGGATTGAAAAAATAAAAAACATACAGCAATGGATCAAACAGATGCTTTAAATATTGTAAAAAGATATGCCGAAATAGTAAGGAATACATTTGACTGTCAAAAGATTATTCTTTTCGGTTCGTATGCAAAGGGGAATGCCCGCAAGGATAGCGATATTGACATAGCTATCGTATTTTCGGATTTTGATAACCGTATGGACAGGCAAGTAGAATTGATGAAACTTACAAGACAAATAGACACCCGGATTGAACCCCACCCTTTTCGTGAAATAGATTTTGTCTACTCCAATCCATTCGTAAATGAAATTGTCAAACATGGCATGGAAGTCGGAAGTTGAAAAGCAAACAGGAATAAACGGTTTGATTATGAACGTTGAACATCCCCCTACTCCATTCAAAGAGGGAATTTGAACTTTGAACGTTTGCTTTTTATTCGTGTTAATTCGTGAAATTCGTGGCAAAAAAAAATGTGGCTCCAGCCCACCATTCCGCACCCCCAATCGTATGTTTTGTAAATATAAAGACAAAAAATGGATCAGTGGCAACTTTTGCTGGAGCGTTTTCTGCGCAACGAATGTACCGACAGTGAGAATAAAATCGTTTTTCATGCCTTGCGGGAAGGGCTGATTGATGATGAATTGCGTCATGTCATCGAACTCGCCATGAACGATCAGGAGATGGCGGCATACATTGACTGCATGGAACCCGTATCCGACAATTTACTGAAAAACATCCGTTTACGCATAAATCAATCCGAGGAAGAACCCGTCAACCGGCGGCTTGTCATACCCGAATGGCTAAAGATTGCGGCAGCAGTCGCCATCACGCTGACCATGTCATGGATGGTCTTTCACAGAAAGGCGCCGGACAATCCGATGCCTGAAACGGCGATTACTACCATCCGTGTACCTGCCGGACAAACTGTCAACCTGACGCTTTCCGACGGCAGCAATGTCTGGCTTAACGCCCGCAGCACACTGAAATATCCCGGCATCTTCACCGGCAACCGCCGCGAACTCTTCCTCGAAGGAGAAGGCTTTTTCGATGTGTCCGAGAATCCAGAAAAACCTTTCGTTGTTCATGCCGCAGGATATGAGATTCAGGCACTTGGCACACAATTCAACGTCGAAGCCTACGAGAGCAGATACGGTTTCAGTGCTTCTCTGCTTAAAGGCTCAATTCAGATATCAGACACAACCAATACGTATGAATCAATTGTGCTTCAACCAAATACAATGGCGCGCCGGCAAGAAGGACAACTGATTGCAGAAGATATAACAGACTTTGACCATTATCGCTGGCGAGAAGGCATAATTTGTTTTGACAAGATGCCGTTTCACGTGTTGATGACCACTTTCGAAAAATGCTACGGCATTAAAATTGTCGTAGAGAACAAAAATCTGAATCATTATGCTCCGACTGGCAAATTTCGCAAGTCGGACGGGATAGATTATGCCCTCAGGGTACTGCAACGCAACTTCCGATTCCGCTTCGAGCGTGACGAGGAAAAGCACATTATCTACATAAAGTAACCTTCTAAATATCAATGCCTATGATACAATCCTGATCATTAAAAACAAAAAGCGCCGGTATGCCTTCGAACTCAAACCGACGCAAAAATCAACACTTACACAGTTAGTTTAGTATTAATTTTTTACCACAAAGATATGTATAATAATTGTATTTTTCAATTGTTGTGGGGGAAAAAACAAAAAAACCCTCAACAGAATCAAATTTTTAGAATCATGAGAATTAGTGTTTTTTTACTTTTAATGTGTGGCACGGTAATGGCTGCCGAAAACGCTTATTCGCAAAAAGCAAGAGTATCCATCAGACAAAACAATGTCCCTCTGGAAACCGTGCTGATAGAGATTGAGAATCAGACCGATTACCTATTTCTCTATAACAGTGAGCAGATTGACGCAACCCGAAACGTGTCCCTCAACGTCAAAAACCAGCAGGTCAAAGACGTCTTGGCCACCCTTTTCTCCGACGAACCCGTCAACGCCGTTATGGAAGGCACCCATATTGTGCTACAGGTTGATAACAAGCCTATTATGTCGGAAATAACCTTCGTAGCTCAACAAACCATAACCATCACAGGCATCGTCACCGACAACAACGGCGAAACACTGCCCGGCGTCAACGTCCTTATCAAAGGTACCACAATCGGCGTCATCACCGATGCGGGAGGCCACTATTCAATCAATGTCCCGAATGAAAACGTCGTTTTGTCATTTTCTTACATAGGATTTATCAGTCAGGATATTGCAGTTGGAAACAGTAGAAATATAAATGTCAATTTAATCGAAGATATCCAAGCAATGGATGAAGTGGTGGTTGTGGGTTATGGAACACAAAGGAAAAGTACGTTGACAGGTTCTGTATCTTCCATCAAGTCAGAACAAATAGCTGTGTCGCCTGTAGGCAATATTACAAATTCGCTAACAGGAAAACTTCCGGGTCTAATAACAATTCAATCATCAGGTTTGCCCGGTTCCGATCAGGCTGCACTCAATATCCGCGGATATGGTACGCCATTGGTAATTGTGGACGGGATTGAGGCCAGTTTAACAAACCTCGACCCTAATCAGATTGAAAATGTCTCAATCTTGAAAGATGGAGCTTCTTCTATTTACGGTGCTCGAGCGGGCAACGGCGTAGTATTGATCACTACTAAACGCGGTATCTCCCAAAAACCAACAATAACGCTAAACACTTCATACACAATGCAAGGCGTGACTAACATGGCAAAAACCTTAAGCTCGGGACAATGGGCCGAATTGAGTCGCGAACAGCATTTAAATTCAGGACAACCCGAAGAAACAGCTCCTTATACACTCGAACAGATATCAAAATATTATGCAGGAAATGACCCTGAGTATCCATCATCCGACTGGTATGATTTCACATTCAGAGATTGGGCTCCACAACAGAATTACAATCTATCTATTCGAGGCGGAAATGAAAAATTAAAATACATGGGATATTTCGGCTATCAAAAGCAGGAAACCATGATCAAAAAAAATGGTGGTGATTATCAGCGTTTTAATATTTTATCAAATATTGATGCAACTATCACCGACCATCTACACCTGGGTGTGGATTTGATGGCAGCGTATGAGTTTAAGAAATTTGCCGGTCGGGGATTGGGTAATCAGGATGGCGTAACCTGGCAAGATTTATATGCCACAAAGCCTTGGTTTCCTACTACACTTCCAGATCCCAAAAGAAATGCTGCCGGAGGCGCTGACGTAGGAAGCGTTGCCTTGTCGACGAATATGGATGTATGGGGCTATAACAACAGTAAACCAAGGGAGTTGAGAGGTACAATCACTCTAACGTATGATGTGCCTTTTGTTGAAGGCCTTCAAGCTAAAGCATTTGTAAATTATTTGGACTTGCAGACAATGAATAAATGGTTTCAGAAACCTTATCAATGGTACACTTACAATGCTGCTGCGGATGTTTATGTATTGGCCGGAAGTCTATGGACCGCCGCGCAATCCAATGAAAGCATAGAAGTAAGCAGAAGAATCACACAACAATATTCATTGAATTATGATCGTGAGTTTGCATCACATCATTTGACAGTTTTGGCCTTAGTCGAAAGTATAGACTATGCAGGGAATTATTTTTCGGCCGGCCGTCGTGACTTTTTGACGCCTGATATTGAACAGTTGTTTGCAGGTTCTGCGTCGTCCCAAACAAACAATGGCTCTGCTAACGAAGCGGGACGTGCAAGTTTTATCGGACGAATAAACTACAGTTTTAAAGATAAATACCTGTTGGAAACAATCTTACGAGCTGATGCCTCATCAAAGTTTATAAAAGAAAAAAGATGGGGCTACTTTCCTTCCATTTCATTAGGATGGGTTATTTCTTCAGAGAGTTTTATGGAGAATGTAAAAGCGCTTGATTTTCTAAAACTCCGTGCAAGTTACGGATCTTCAGGATACGATAATGTAGGTGATTTCAAATATATAACCGGTTATCAGATCAGTGGATTGTATCAATGGGGAAATAATTTCACCAGTGGGTTGCAATCCACCGGATTAGCAAATCCAAATCTTACTTGGGAAATAATGAAAGTATACAACGGAGGCTTAGATTTTTCAATCCTCAACCGAAAGATTTACGGTTCGTTAGAAGGATTCTATCGAACACGCACAGGAATACCTGCAACAAGAGTTATTTCCTATCCATCTACTTTCGGAGCTTCTTTACCGACAGAAAACCTTAATAGTCTTAATAATCGAGGTTTTGAACTATCTCTTGGAACTGTAAAAAATACTGGAGATTTCACCTACGATATCTCTGCAAATATCTCTTGGTCACGGGCAAAATGGGATCATTATGACGAACCTGAATTTACAGATCCTGACCAGAAACGACAGAACCAAAGGTCAGGACAATGGACAGACCGAACGTTTGGTTATATTTCTAACAAACTATTTACGAGTATGAATGAAATCAACTCGTTGCCTTATAGATATGCCGAATTAGGAGAAGGAAATACAAATCTTCGTCCGGGTGACGTAATATACTTAGACACAAACGGAGACGGTTTATTAGACTGGAAAGATCAGGTAGAAATTGGGAACGGGAACGAACCTCATTGGTTTTACGGTTTGAATGGAGCATTTGCTTATAAAGGTTTCGACCTTGTCACCTTGTTTCAGGGAGCCTTTGGATATTCGGCCTCATCCAGACACGTTTTTAATACTTCTTACACGTTTGAAGAACGTTGGACAGAATCTAAAAACGATCCTGACGCATTGATTCCAAGACCTGGAGGATCCGGGTCTAATGGATGGACATCAGATTATTGGATTAAATCGGCTTTCTATTTACGGTTGAAAAATATTGCGCTTGGATATTCGATTCCAAAACAATGGGTAGAAAAAGCAGGAATTGAGAAAATTCGATTTTATGTCGCAGGCACTAATTTATTTACAATAAGCACGTTGAGCAAGTACTACATTGATCCTGAGGCTCCAACAGGCACTGCTGACAGATATTACCCTCAACAACGCACTATTAGTATCGGATTGAATATGGATTTTTAAAAACTCAAATAAGATGAAAAATATAATAATAAAATACTTGATAATTACATGTTTTATCAGCTTGACTGCATGTATTGATTCTGTTTTGGACAAAAGACCTTTAGACATCATTTCAGAAGATGTCGTTTGGAATGATCCGAATTTGGTTGATTCATATATTGCCGGACTTTACGCTCAAATGTACATTTTTAGATTTGACGCAGTGAGTCCCGCTCAAGGAAGTTGGGAACAAAGGTCAGAACATCTGAATATTACTAATGTTTCCGATGAAGTTGGCAGAGCTGTGTGGTTTGATTATACAGGAGGATTTAAAACAGGTAGTCTGACTATATCAGGGGGATTACTTGAATGGTGGGATAATGCTTACTCTATTATTCGCAACTTGAATAAATTACTTGAAAACCTTCCAAATAGTGTTAATGAACCTGATTTTATTGAAAGTAGGGTAGCGGAAGCTCGATTCCTACGGGCATTCAACTACTTTGCGCTTGTCAAACGATATGGAGGAGTTCCCTTGATTACCAAGGAAATACCAATAGATGCACCTGATGAAGAATTATACCCGATTAGAGATTCCGAACAGAAAATCTACGATTTCATCATTAGCGAAATGGATGCAATAGAGGAATCTGTCAAAAGTTTCAATACCTACGGACGTGTTTCGCAAGGTGCAGTATTGGCTTTAAAAAGTCGTGCAGCGCTATACGCAGGTAGTATTGCACAATTTGGGACAGTGCAATTGAATGGTTTACTTTGAATACCTCAAAACCAAGCATCTGACTATTACCAAAAAAGTTACGATGCTGCAAAAAAACTCATAAGCCTTAATAAATATGCATTGTATAATGCTGATGATGACAAAGTAATGAACTTCAGAAATATTTTGATTAAGGAACAGAACATTGAAATGATTTTTGTCAGGCCTTACGATGAAGTACAAAATACTTGGTTCTATGGTTTTATGAATTGCCCCAAGCCTCACGGTTACGATGCAGGAATGGCTTTAGCGCCTTATCTGGAAATGGCAGAAGAATTTGAATATATTGATGGTAGACCCGGTAAATTGGATAGAGATGCCATTCAACAAGGATTATGGAGCATGGAAGAATTGTGGGGAGACAAGGATCCGCGTTTTCATGCTTCAATTTTCACAAATGAGACTCCTTGGAAAGGCGGTAAAGTGGATTGGCATTGGGGATTGATTGATCCAAATGGCGTACTGTTAGAAACAGACCAGGATGCTTTTGGCGGTATTCCGGCTTTAGGTAATCAACGGAGCGGGTCAAGCGGCATAAGTTATGGGTCCGGTTTCGGTGTATTGAAAATGCTGAATGATGCATCTGAAGTGAACTTTACAGAAAGAGATGGCATTGATTGCCCCATATTCCGTTACGGGGAAATCCTGTTAAACCTTGCAGAGGCATCATACGAACTGGGAAATAATGACGAAGCGCTTGAGGCTGTTAATCAGATTAGAGACAGAGCCGGAATCGCTCTCCTGACATCTGTAGATCGTGAAGCCATACGTCATGAACGAAAAGTAGAATTGGCCTTTGAAGGACATCGTTATTGGGATGTTCGCCGGTGGAGAATTGCAGTTGACAAACTGTCAACACCCGGCTCAAGATTGAGATATATTCTTGATTATGAAACAGGTAAATATAAGTTGATTATTTACCCGGATTACGATGGGCCTAATACACCCCCTGTTTTTCACGAACGCAATTACTATTTTCCCGTTACGTTAAAAAGGACAGGTCAAAACCCGAATTTAGTAGAAAATCCCGGATATAATTAGCGGATGCTTTTTCCGGACAGGAGAATAATCTCTCTTGTCCGGAAAAATATTCCTCAACTAAATTAATTAATTATTAAATGAATACAATATGATTTTTAATCGAATTATAATACTTTGTTTTTTGTGTCTGTTCAGTCATTTGATTCAGGCTCAAACATTATATGTATCAACAACCGGTGATGACAAATCTTCGGGGACACACGAAAAACCTTTAGCTTCCATTTCTGAAGCTTTTAAAAGAATACGCGAATTACGTTTTAAAAACGAATTGACAGATACGGTTTTTATTAAAATTTTTCCCGGTAATTATTTTCTAAATGCTCCTGTAACTCTGTCAAGCGTAGATTCCGGATCTGCTGAATCACCAACTGTCGTTACATCGGCTACTGAAGAACGACCCGTATTTTATGGCGGAAATGAGACAAATCGATTCGAACCTGTCAGCGATAATCTATGGCGAGTATATATCCCGGAAGTTGCCAAATATGGACTTTATTTTGAACAACTTTATATTAACGGAGAACGTCGTTTTCGTGCACAAACGCCTAATAGAGGTAACTTCAACATGGTCAAACACGTAGAAGAAACTATTCTCGATCCTAAGACAGAATCGGAAATGCCTGCTTTTGCCACACAAAAAGTAACTCTTAATGAGGATGCACTCCGGATATTGAACGAAATAGACTCAAAAGAGCTGAAAGATGTACTTTTTGTCTTTTATCACAAATGGGATAATACTCGGAAATATCCCGGTCATAAGAATTTGAAAGATACAGCTTTTTATTTCACAGGTCAAGCTATGCAAACTTGGAATAGAATTGACAATAACAGCCGTTACATCGTAGAAAATTACCGTAAAGCGCTGGATGCTCCGGGTGAGTGGTTCTTGGAACGGGACGGATATTTGTATTATATCCCAATGCCGGGCGAAACTCCGGCTAATACGCATTGTATGTATCCTCTTATTGAACAGTTTATCGTCATTAAAGGAGACGAGAATAAACCGGTTGAACATATCAGTTTTGAAAACATATCGTTTCAGGTGGCGGCATATCAAACTCCTTCACAAGGTAATAATCCTATGCAAGCAGCAGCTCCGATTGAGGCAACAGTAATGATTGACTACGCGAAAAACATAGATTTTCAGAATTGTGAAATTGCTCATACAGGGTTACACGGCATCTGGTACAGAAAAGGCTGTTCCAACTCAAAGGTAGAGCATTGCCACTTGTACGATCTTGGAGGAGGTGCTGTCAAAATAGGAGACACTACTCTTCCGGGCAAAATGTTGGATAATAGTAACTTATCCCGTTTAACACATCACATAATATTGAATAATAACATATTACATCACGGAGGATTTGTTTTTCCGTGCGCTGTCGGGGTCATTATCTTTCATGCAAGCGATAATGAAGTCACCCATAACGAAATTGCCGATTTCCGCTATTCCGGAGTTTCCGTCGGTTGGGTATGGGGATACACTTTCAGTCCTTCCATTCGTAATAAAATAGAATTTAATCATATCCATCATCTTGGATGGGGAGAACTTAGTGATATGGGGGGAGTTTATACACTTGGTAATGCCGAAGGTACAACGGTAAGTAATAACCACATACATCATATTTATTCGTATGATTATGGAGGATGGGGTTTATATACTGATGAAGGAACAAAAGGTATCCGAATGGAAAATAATCTCGTATATGCTTGTAAAAAAGCAGGTTTTCATCAACATTACGGGATGGACAATATTATTAAAAATAACATTTTTGCCTTTATTAAAAAATCAGCCATCGAAGTTTCTCGAGTTGAAGAGCATCTATCGTACACATTTACGAATAATATAATTTATCAAGATTCGGGAGACTTGATCTCTGACGTGTGGGGTGGAGATGGCGGAACAAAGATAATTGCAAATTATGATATGAACAGCTATTGGAAGACAAGCGATCCGTCACCCGGATTTTATGGTCTATCGTTCCCGGAATGGAAGAAGTTAGGCAGAGATAAAAAATCCATTATTGCAGATCCACAATTTGTTGATCCTGTTAATTTTGACTTCCATTTTAAGAATCGTTCCGTTATCAACAAGATCAAATTTATACCTTTTGATTATACAAAGGCCGGTGTTTATGGAAATGAAGAATGGAAAGAGAAAGCGCGGACGTCCTCAATTTTGGAGAAAGAATTTAACGAAGTCGTGAGGAAAATTACAAATTAATTTTTAATTATAGCCCCGCAAAAGAACGCGTCAAACCGGTTACTTAACAGTTCTCTATGGGAATATCCTGTCTCGTTACCTCTTGTTCCTAATTCATTATCAATTAATTGTGGCAGTCTGATTGAGTTAAATTCAGCATTTATAAAAAAAATACCTCCGAATGGAGTGATGCTATGCGGAGATTTTATTACTTTTGTCACGAAAGATTTCATCATATTTTTTGTTTTTTTGACGGATGCAAAGGTTCATGAAATCTTTCATTTTGAAGTATAAAAAAAAGGTACGGATTTAAGGAATTATAAAAGAAAGTTATGAGTAATCAAACAACGCGACGAGACTTTATTAAAAAGTCAACCCTGTTGGCGGCAGGTGTAAGCCTTGGTGCAGGAGTATTTCCTGCATCGGGCAAAGTATTGGGCGCAAATGAAAAAATCCGTATAGGATTCATTGGCGTCGGCAATCGTGGGTCACAATTGTTGAGGCTGTTTATGGACAATCCTGATTGCGAAGTGGCAGCGCTTTGCGACGTATATGAACCTTACCTATTGCGTAATCGCGATGCTGTTGATCCCCGTTATCTGAAAGATTTGGGCGGACAGATTCCTCGAATGGGAGAACAGTTTCCCGTGAAACCTGCTTTATACAAAGATTGGCAAAAACTAATTGAAGATAAGAGTATTGACGCAGTTGTGATAGCCACTCCCGACCATTGGCATGCCTTGCAAACCATTGCCGCCATAAAAGCCGGCAAGGACGTCTATGTGGAAAAGCCGCTCACCATCACGATACGTGAAGGTCGTAAAATGGTTGAAGCTCAGGCTGCAAGCAAACAAGTCGTGGCTGTCGGTCTGAATCGCAGGGGAAATGCCGTCTATCAGAAGTTAGCGAAAGAAATTCCGGCCGGGAAAATTGGTAAAGTGACCGTTGGTCGCGCTTTCCGGGTAAATGACATGTTTCCCGACGGTATTGGGAGAATGTCTCCCGAAATGCCGCCAAAAGATTTCGACTGGGATAGCTGGCTGGGCCCTCGCGCTTATCGCCCATATCAATACAACATAGCACCTTACAAATTTCGCTGGTGGAGCGATTATTCATCCCAGATGGGTAACTGGGGGGTGCATTTCATGGATGTGATTCGCTGGATGATGAATGAAAGGGCACCGGTTGCCATCAGTGCACACGGCGGTAAATTTGCCGTAAACCATGACGGAGATATAGCCGATACCATGCAGGTGATTTATGAGTTTGCTTCGGGGGCGCTCGTTACGTTTTCGATTTTCGAGGCAAGCGGTGGCGGTTTATTTCAACAGGGAGAGGTAGAACTTCGCGGAACAAAAGGCACATTGACCGCCAGCGAAAGCGGTTATCGGATAACACCCAACCGCCCGGGACAGTTTCAGACATGGACAACGCTGATGGAAGCAGAGGAATTAACCCGTAACGATGCAATGTTAGCCGACGGATCAAGTGGAGACAGTACGGCTACGCTCGTAAGGAATTTTCTCGACTGCGTGAAATCGCGTCAAACACCTTTATGTCCACTGGAAGAAGGACACCGTTCGACGAGTTTTGCCCATTTGGGAAATATTGCATTGGCTACGGGAGAGAAGTTAAGGTGGGACCCTGAAAGAGAACTGTTCACAAACAGTGCAAAGGCAAACGAACTACTGCATTACGAGTATCGAAGTCAATGGAAAATGTTCGGGTTATGAAACGGCGCGAGTTTGTTATCAAAAGCGCAGTAATGGGAATTTTAACACCCATTGCTGCTCAAAGCCGGCTTTTTACACCATCTTTTGCTTCACCTGCTTTGGCGTCGAAGACAGAAAACATGATCTGTACATTTACCAAGCCTTTCCAGTGGTTGGGATATGATGAACTTGCAGAATTTCTTGTAGAAGCGGGCTATGAAGGAATAGAAATTGGCGTCCGTCCCGAGGGACATGTATTGCCAGAAAATGTCGAACGTGATTTGCCTGCTGCTGTTAAAGCCGCCCGAAAACTGGGTTTATCCGTTCCGATGATGGTAACATCGATAACGGATGTATCCGATCCTTTTACCGAAAACATTCTGAAAACAGCGGCAGATCAGGGTGTAAAATATTACCGTTTAGGATATTACAAGTATGACAGCAAATTGACTATCCTGCAAAATCTGGATAAAGTGCGAAAGCAACTGGAAGAATTGTGTAAATTGAATGAAAAGTATAATCTGCACGGAGGATATCAGAATCACGCAGGCAATAATGTCGGTAGCCCTGTATGGGATTTGTGGTATGTTGTAAAAGACCTTGACCGCCGTTTTATTGGCTGTCAGTACGACGTTCGTCATGCTGCTGCCGAGGGTATCAACTCATGGTCATTGGGTTTCGACGTTATTGCTCCGTTTATCAAACAGGAGTGCATCAAGGATTATGTTTATACACAGGACAATAAAGGAAAATGGACAGTTAAATCCGTTCCGCTGGGTACAGGCGCTGTTGATTTTAAAAAATATTTTTCACTGCGAAAGAAACATGGGATCAACGGACCACTTTCCATCCACTATGAATTTGATTTGGGAGACGACGAAACACTAACGTCAAAGGAAAGGATGAAGAGGATCATGCCTATTGTCCGCAGGGAAGTGGAATCATTACGCACATTCATAAAAGAAATAAAATGAATAGACGAAGCTTCATTAAAAGTGCTGTGGCAATTACGGCAATGGGAGCCGTCGATATGGAAATTTCAGCCTCTATCAATCCGGAAACAAACCGGAAAGTTCTAAAGCCGTTTCGCGTTGTGGCAACCGATTCCAATTTCGAACGGGAACCATTGATCCGACCCTTTGGATTCAAAGGCGGCTATTTGCGTGAGATCTGGCAAAGTGCAGCCATGTTACAAGGCGAAAGTGGATTGCGAAAAATCGGCATCTGTACACACAATGTGCTTTGGAGCGATGCAGCCGTTTTTGCTGCTCATTCTCCTGCAGCCGGCGACGCCATAATGTTTGCCATCAGTGAACGTGCGTTACAGATGATTCGTAATCAATCTTTTGAATCTCCCATACACATGGTAGAATCCATAAGAGATGAGTTGTGGGAATACGGAAAAAGAATCACCCTCAACCCAAATCTGCGCAAAACATTAGTACTTAATGCATTAGTCGGGGTGGACAATGCTGCATGGTTACTTTATGCTGCCGAAAACGACATAAATAATTTTGACGATTTGATTCCTGCAGCATACCGTCCGGCTTTATCGCATCGTCACGATAGAGTGGCAAGCATTCCGTTGATGGCTTATAATATACCCGTAAGCGAAATTATAAAGGCTGTGGACGATGGTTATTTCTTTATGAAAATCAAGATCGGACAGCCCGGAACGCAGGAAGAAATGCTGGAAAAGGACATGGCTCGTTTGACGGAAATACATCGGGCCATCGGTAATCGAACTACCAACTACTCAAAAGACGGCAAGTTACCCTATTATTTCGACGCCAACGGACGTTATGAAAAGAAGGAAACTCTGCAGCGTCTGATCGACCATTCGAAAAAAATAGGCGCTTTCGATCAGATTGCCATCATTGAAGAGCCTTTTCCCGAAGATTTGGAAATTGATGTCAGCGATTTGGGTATCCGTATTGCCGCCGATGAAAGCGCCCACACCGATGTCGATTCCATAAAGCGAATACAGATGGGTTACAAGGCTGTCGCTCTGAAAGCAATTGCCAAAACTATGAGTATGACAATGAAAATTGCGCAGGTGGCTCACGAACACAATGTACCATGTTTTATGGCAGATCTGACTGTAAACCCGATTCTGGTTGAATGGAACAAGCTCGTAGCTGCACGCTTGTCTCCTTTCCCCGGGCTGGAAACCGGTTTACTGGAAACCAACGGACATCAGAATTACGTCAACTGGGACAAAATGCTTACATATAATCCTACTTTTGATGCTTCGTGGGCAAAAACCGTAAATGGCGTGTTCAATCTGAATGAAGATTATTATACCCGCAGTGGTGGTATTTTTGAACCTTCGCCCCATTACGAAAAATGGTTTAGTGAGGTATAATAAAATATTTCGTTATATTAAGTGAAATTTTGATGACAAAGCAAGCAACTATCTTATTATTACCCATCTGCCTCTTTTTCTGCCTGGCAGGATGCGAATCGCAAAACGAACCTGTTGACGGGCAAATACCGGCAGTGCCATCAAGCAAGGAATTGAACAGGCCTTTCGGAAAGCATGACGAAGAGGCATTCCTCTCGCCACCAAGAGTTTATCATCCGGAGACATGGTTTCATTTTATCGGGGGAAATGTGGCGGTTAATGGCATTACTGCCGACCTGGAGGCGATTGCCGGGGCGGGGATTTCCGGTATCCAGCTGTTTCACGGACAGTTTGGAGGACCTTGGCCGGGCGTTACGCCTCAAATAGCCTGCCTAAGTGAGAACTGGGATGAAGCAGTGCGCCACACGGCCGAAGAAGCGCAACGGTTGGGACTGCGTTTCACCATGCAGAACTGTCCCGGCTGGGCGATGTCGGGCGGGCCGTGGATAGAACCGTCCAACGCCATGCGCCACCTTGTGTGGAGCCGTACTGATGTGAGTGAAGGCACTTTAGACAGGACTTTGCCCATGCCGCAACCGACTGACGAACCCTGGCGGGACTTTAAAGATATCGCCGTGCTCGCTTTTCCGACTCCGCTCGACGACACGGGAGAGCCGCTCAAACCGCTGTCTATCAAAAGTAATCATCCCGAATTGCCCTGGAAAGATTGCCTCGCGGGAAATATGGGAAGCGGGATGACGTTTGCACCTGTGAACGGACTGAATCCCAATTGGATAGAGGTGACGTTTCCGGAGGCGACAACGCTTCGTACGGTGGAATTTTCAAGTATCAATGCGATGAACCATGCGATGGTTTACGAACCGGGAGTCGATGTCCTTGTCCAGGCTGTTTTGCCGGATGGCTCTGTCCGTGAGATACTTCAGACCGCATTGCCGCAGGCAAGCTGGCAGGACGACCGCCCCATCTCGCTGGCCTGTTCCGAAGTAACGGATGCTAAAGAGATGAATGTGAAGACTTATCGTATCGCATTTACCAATAAAAATAATATGGTGCTCCGTTCGCTACGCCTGTTTTCGGCAGCGCGTAAAAACAACTGGGAGTCCGAAGCCGGCTGGACGCTGCGCAGTATTGTCCGCAACAGTGAGCTACCCGTCCAGTCGAAGTCAGCCTATATCGATCTATCACAAATACAGGATATTACCTCCATGATGGACGGACAGGGACGGTTGAAATGGGATGTGCCTGCCGGTCAATGGACGATCCTGCGTATCGGACATGTGAACACCGGGATGCGCAACGGACCTGCGCCGCCTGAAGGGACGGGATGGGAATGTGACAAACTGTCCGAAACAGGCCCCGATGTGCATTTTGCCGCATATATCGGTCGTCTGAACAACGAAACACTCACCGACGGACTGCTGGGCGGGATGCTGCTCGACAGTTGGGAATGCAGGACGCAGACCTGGACGAACGCGATGGAAGCTGATTTTGACAGCATTACCGGCTATCAGCTCCGTAAATGGTTGCCTGCCGTATTCGGCTATGTAGTTGGCGATCAGGAAACCACCTTCCGGTTCCTGCGCGACTGGCGAGGTGTTCTCGGCAACCTCTTTGCAAATAAATTTTACGGCCGCATGGCGGCGATGGCAAAAGAAAACGGATTGACCCTCTCATACGAAACGGCCGCCGGCGATATTTTCCCCGCCGATATACTTGAATATTATAAATATGCAGATATTCCGATGTGCGAGTTCTGGCAGCCATTCACCGAAGGATATGTGGGATCGCTCAACTTCAAGCCGATCAAACCAACTGCCTCTGCTGCACGCATTTACGGCAAGCCACGCGTTGCTGCTGAAGCATTTACGTCCTTCAACCTGACGTGGGACGAACACTGGGACATGTTGCGGGAAATAGCCAATATCAACTGCATCGAAGGGGTGACGCATTTTGTGTTCCACACCTACACGCATAATCCGCGAACCGATTTCCTGCCGCCGGGCACTTCTTTCGGGTCGGGCATAGGGACGCCGTTCCTGCGTGGGCAGACTTGGTGGAAATACATGCCGGAGTTCACTTCCTACCTGTCGCGCTGCACGTATCTGCTTGAGCGCGGCAGACCTGTTTCGGACGTGCTCTGGTATCTCGGCGACGAAATCAACCATAAACCTGACCAGCTTGCTCCCTTTCCGGAGGGCTACAAATATGATTACTGCAATCCCGATGTGTTGCTGAACAGACTTTCGGTGCGCGACGGGCAGATCATCACTCCCGAAGGTATTGCCTATCGCGTTTTGTATATACCCGATAATCCCAGGATGCTGCCGCAGACGTTGGAAAAACTGTATGCACTTGTCAATGAAGGTGCTATCATCGTAGGAGATGCTCCACGCGGATTGGCAACTCTTTCGGATGCCGATAAGTCTCAACAGCGTTTTGAAGCTGCCTTGCAGAACATTTGGGGTGATTCTCCCCGGCAGGGTATCCGCAAAATCGGGAAAGGCGCTGTCATCTCCGGCATGTCTATTGCACAGGCACTGAACGAATTGAATATCGAACCCGATGTCAGGGGAGATGGAGCATTGTGGCTGCATCGCTCAATCAATGGCGCTGACTGGTATTTTGTTACTGCGCCTAAAGGTCAGGGATTCAAGGGGTCGCTTGACTTTCGCAGCGTCGGTAATGTGGAAATTTGGGATCCGGTTTCCGGTATGCGGACTGCGGCCGAAGCGCGTCGCGTCGGCAACCGTACTGAGGTTACGTTCGATCTGCCGCCCTCCGGCTCCTGTTTTGTCGTCTTCCGGGAAAAGGGAGGATTGCGGAAGGATGCTTCTTCGCATGCCGGACATACAGGAGAAACACGCACTATCGCTATGTCAACTCCCTGGACACTAACGTATCCCGACGGATGGGGAGCGCCGGCTTCGCTTCAGACATCCGAGCTGAAAGCTTGGAAAGACCTCGATGTGCCTGACGAGGCAAAAGCGTTTTCGGGCACTGTCACCTATACAGCTTCATTCGACGCGGGCGAACTTCATAAAGGAATGCGTTTTATGCTTGATCTCGGTCATGTCGAGATGATTGCAGCAGTATCGCTCAATGGCAAACCGCTCAGCACCTTGTGGATGCCGCCTTACCGGCTTGATATCACAGATGCCGTGCAACCCGGCTCCAATTCATTATGCGTGGAAGTGACAGGCACCTGGTTCAACCGGCTCGTTTATGACGCCGGCTTGCCCGAAGCAGAGCGCAAAACATGGACTATCAACGGCCCAAAGAAAGAGATGCCATTACGTGAAAGCGGTCTGATGGGGCCTGTCATATTGAATGTATTGGAGTTGTAAAGTAAGTGTTTATCTTTCGCAGCAATAATAAAATGGAGCTAAACGGTCAATGTCGGCGGCACGGTGGAATATACCGGCCGAAAATTAATTGAGAGATTCGTTTGACCATCCGTTAAAATCACTATATTTGCATCACGAACAAAAAATATTTTAACACAATACAAAAATGAATCGAGTTATATCATTATTTCTTAGTATTTTAGCTGCAACGGCAATTACTTTTGCGCAGGCTCCGCAGCGGGTGAAAGTCTATGAGGGAAAGGAAACGATCCC
>JAITMM010000278.1 GCA_031277335.1 Tannerella sp.
ATTTTCAAAAATAATGATATAAAAGATATTTATTTTGAAGTTGCTGGAAAAGATTGGATTAGAGGAAATTATAAATTGAATTTATTTAAATGACAAGTAATGTATTCCTTGCAAATTACGCCGTAAAACCCAAACAAAACGTAGCCCCGCTTTGGAAAAAAATGTAACTTTGCAATTTTAAGTGTTATCAAAAAAAATCAATTATGATTGAAAGAGTACAAAATAATGAATTTCCGACAGGTTACAGCGGCTTTTTGCAGGATATTTTAACAAGAATTCGGCAAGCAAGGTATGAGATGCTTATGTCAGTGAGCAAACAGACACTCTTGCTGTATTGGGATATCGGCAGGGCTGTTAGCGGGAAAACGCAATCGGCAACTTGGGGAGCAAAGGTTGTAACTCAACTTTCCAGGGATTTGCAAACCGAGATACCCGGCGTGCGTGGTTTTTCGGTGCGTAATATATGGAATATGAAGATGTTGTATGATTTTTATGCACAATTTGGTATTTGTGCAACCGCAGTTGCACAATTGGATGAAAAACAAATTTGTGCAACCGCAGTGGCACAATTGGCAATCGAAGAAAATCAATCAACAGAGACTGTCAAGGATTCTGAAGCCGAAGTTGCAAAATTACAAAGATTTATTTATGAATTGGTTACAAGTGTTGGTTGGACACAAAACTGTATTATCCTCGAAAAATGCAAAGACCTGAAACAGGTAGTTTTTTATCTTCGTCAAACCAAAGAAAAAGGATGGTCGAAAATGGATTTGCTTGAAAAGATTGAGCATAATTATTTTGAAAACCATGCTTTGGCCCAAAATAATTTTGCCTCAACTGTTCCGGAAACACTTAAATCGCAGGTTGCATGGGAGTTTTTAGACGACTACAACATAGAACTTTTAAACCCGGACCAGCCCATTTCTGAAAAGGCGTTGGAAAATGCCATTATCGAAAATCTGATAAAATTTTTGCATGAAATGGGTGGAACATTTGCCTTTGTAGGAAGACAGTTCCGCCTTACGCTTGACGAAAAGGAATATTTTGTTGACTTGCTGTTTTTCAACCTTACGCTCAACCGCTATGTAGTGTTTGAACTCAAGGCACGGGAATTTTCTCCTAAGGATATCGGACAAACACAAATGTATATGCAGTTGATTAACAAGCAAATAAAACAACCTTTTCACAACAGTACTATCGGGATCATTCTTTGCCGGAGCAAAAACCGCCTCGAAGTGGAATATATGCTCGAACAGTCGAAAGATCCAATGGGTGTTGCAACCTACAACCGTTACAGTCAACTTCCCGAAGAATATGCCAAATATTTGCCGTCAGAAGAAGAAATAATAAAACGGCTTTCCGTGTTTAGGAATGAAAGTGAAAATTAAGCGATTATTAGCCGTCTCATGAAAAAGTTGTTTTTGATATTGCTTTTGACCGCAAGCTGGTGGTTCACGGCTGACGTCCGGGCAGACTACAACCTGCCGGGCGACGTCGTCTCGCTGTCAAACGGCGGCCGGCAGACGCAGTACCGGCGCGATCTTTTCGGACTGGAAACGGGACGTACCTTTGCCGGAGGAATAAGTACGCAAACCACCCGCGACCGCCTCGGACGCGTCACCGGACACAAAACCGGAAGAAACAGCGCCGTTCTTGCCGAAAAGTCCTACCTGTGGGGCATCAACGACAAACTCCTCGCCATCACCGCGAACGGCAAAACAAAGCAATTCGCATACGACACTTGGGGCAACCTCTCGAAAACCGTCTTTGAAGACGGCAAAACGGAGCACCGCAATCCCGACAAATCGGGCAACCTGTTTGAAACCCTTGACCGGTTGGACAGAAAATATTCGCCGCAAATAACGCCGTAAAATCAAACAAAACGGGTTGAATATTTGGACAAATGCTGATTATCAGTTAAGTAATCAAAATATTGATTTTCCGTGAAAGTTCTTCAACAATATCACGCCGGTTTATGTTCATTCTATAAATTTACCTATGTGTTGCGACATGGAACGTTTTGAACCGTTCAGAAATGCATCCTTCAATTGACTGTATTCTTTTCTTTCGGTTTCATCGGAGTGTTCGGCAATTTCTATCTTTGAAACGCCGCGTATCAATGAAAGTACAGTTTTTAAGTCAGAAAACGGCAACGTGTCATCTATGATTATTTTTACTGTTGTCATACGCTTTGATATCTTATTTCGCCGCAAATATACAAATCTTTATTGTATTGTCGATAAAAACAATACCTTTGCATTGTCGTTTTAACTTACTTACAGGGATAAAATATGAAGCAGGCTATTTCGACTTCGTTTTCGATAAAAGGACATATATCGAAGTGAAAAGTAAAATCACGCTGGAATGAGAATGTAGCAGCGAGCGCATTGGTAAATGACGGCGCAGGCGTCGTGCGCGAACAAACAATCCGTTCGCGCAAAGGCAGAGACGTAGCACGCTACGTCTCTACTGTTCGATGTACTTTGATTATGAGTTTGAGGAGATAAAAAAAGCCCGCTCTTTGTGGGAGTGGGCTTTACCTGTCGACTCAAACAGGTTTTGTGTTAATTAATGATCACTACGGATAAATAGCGATTGAGCCTATTTTCTTTGAAATGTCCTGTAAAGCATGATTAAACGTAATCAATTCGGCACTTGAAAATGCACACGGCTTGCCGTTTTTCAAATTGCCGTTAATTTTTTGATGCAGCCAGGATCGTGTCCTGTTGAAATAAGTCTTTGCGATGTATGATAAGGAAACTATCTCCTTTACTTCCATCAATTTAAGTCTTATCTCCGACTCGCTGATACGTTGTTCAACCTGATTTCCAATCATTTTCAACTCCGATTCAAGAAAGCGATCTATTTCAGTCAGATCAGCTTCGGATGTGAAATGTTGATGTATGAAATCAAAGTGACTTTTAAATTTATCGGGATTTTTTCCTCCCATGTAACTTTTCAGTACTTCCAATTCTTTTTTCAGTTCCATCACATTAAAGTTTGTGGCTGTCCCTTTTCGAGACTGGCCGGTTTTTAACTCAGTTTATCAATCTCACTTTCCAACTTTTCCAGTAAATCCAACCGGTCAAGTATCCGGTCCAATTCCCTGTTCAAGTCTTTGTTTGGATGTACTCTAAGGATATAACTTATTTCCATCAGCCTGCTTTTTAGTTCCATTCTGTCCATTAGTATTTTTGACAGAATCTCCTTTTTGCTTGAATCATCCATACGTTTATTCATTAATTAACGGCGCAAAGATAGTAAACACTTGTTTACAGTACAAATGTATTCCAATTGTTTTTCAAAAAAGTCACATGTTTAACTTTATTTAAGAAATTACAACGATGAGAGATAAAAAGGAAATACGTCGTAAACAACGCCTGCGACGAGAGCGGCACGCGAATAAACGGCCTCTGCAACCAAAACGGTGCAGACTGGGCAACAAGCGGGGCAGACAGCGAGACAGGCCGTGCAAACGAACTGCGCGAACAAACTTCTGTTCGCGCAAAGGTAGAGAGACGTAGCACGCTACGTCTCTACTGGTCTTTGTAGCTGTCTATAATTCCTTTAATATCTTTGACTTCGATTCGGCCGTAGACCTTATCGCCGATCAGCATCACGGGCGCCAAACCGCAGGCTCCCACGCAACGGAGGCAATCCAATGAAAACTGTCCGTCTTTGGTGATGCCGCCCACGTCGATGCTCAATTCCTTTTTCAGGGCATCGACGACCTTCTCGGCGCCGCGCACAAAACAGGCTGTGCCCATGCAGACCGATATTTTATGTTTGCCCTTGGGCATCATCGTGAAGAAGGCATAGAACGTGACCACTCCATACACTTTTGCTTCCGAGATATTCAATTCCTTGGCAATCACGTGTTGTACTTCAGCCGGCAGGTATCCGAACGACTCCTGAGTCTTGTGGAGCACATTGATAAGTTCACCCGGCTGGTTATCAAACGATTTACAAATATCCTTAATCGTTTTAATGTGACATTCTTGTAACGTTGTCATGATGTTGTCTGATTATTCCGATTTGTCAAAATAGTGTGTATGTAATAATTGATGCGCCTTCTCGCTCAGAGGTTTACCGAGAAATTCCTCGTATACCTTGATGATATACGGATTTTCGTGCGATTTGCGGATCGGTTTTTGCGCGTCTTCCCTGTAGATCGCTTCGTGGCGAGCCTTGAGAATCCTCGAATCGCCATGGTGCCAGGGCTGTCCGCCGCCGCCGATGCAACCGCCGGGGCAGGCCATGATTTCGATGGCATGGAAATTATACATCCCGGCGCGGATGCCGTCAAGCAGTTTGCGTGCATTGCCAAGTTGATGGGCGATGCCGATATTGATTTTTGTGCCGTCGAAATCGACCGTCGTCGTGCGGATCCCTTCCAGTCCGCGAAGTTCGTGGAAGTCAATCCTTTCCAGTTTCTTTCCGGTGAACAGCTCGTAGGCTGTGCGGACGGCTGCCTCGATGACGCCTCCGGTCGTGCCGAAGATCACGCCTGCGCCTGTAGATTCGCCCATCGGGTTATCGTAATCGGCATCGGCCAGGGCATTGAAGTTGATATTCGATTCGCGGATGAGATGCGCCAGTTCGCGCGTAGACAATGCAAAGTCCACATCGGGATTGCCGTCGACTTTAAACTCATCGCGCTGACACTCATACTTTTTCGCAAGACACGGCATGATGGATACAACCACCATATTTTCCCGTTTGATGCCCAGCTTGTCAGCCAGATAGGTCTTGGCGATGGCGCCGAACATCTGTTGCGGCGAGCGCGCCGTCGAAGGCACGTCGAGCATGTCGGAGTAGTTGTGTTCAAAGAAGTTGACCCATGCCGGACAGCACGAAGTCAGGATCGGCAGTTTCACCTTTTTATCTCCTTCCAGGTATTTCGAGATACGGTCAAGGAACTCGGCCCCTTCTTCCATGATGGTCAGGTCGGCTCCGAAATCGGTGTCGAACACATAGTTGAAGCCCATCTCTTTCAGCGCCGCAACCATTTTGCCGGTCACCAGCGTGCCCGCCTCCATTCCAAATTCTTCGCCCAGCGCAGCGCGGACGGCCGGCGCAGTCTGCACCACGACCGTCTTCGTCGGGTCTGCCAAGGCGCGGATGACCTTTTGCGTATGGTCTACTTCCGTCAAGGCGCCCGTCGGACAAACGGCCACACACTGACCGCAATACGTGCAAACGGTGTCCACCAGGTCGCGCTCGAAAGCCGGAGCGACCACCGCCATAAAGCCGCGGTTGACGGCGTTCAGCGCGCCAACGGTCTGAATCACATTGCATGCCGTCTCGCATCGGCGACACATGATGCACTTGTCCATTTCGCGGATGATGGACGGGGAAGCGTCTTTGCGATACGTAGACATCTCGGCGTCTTCGACCGAATGTATCTCCCTTATTCCCAATCTGATGGACATGTCCTGCAACTCGCAGTGCCCTGACTTGGGGCAGATCAGGCAATCTTTCGGATGGTCGGACAGCAATAATTCAAGAACTGTCTTGCGGGCATTGAGCACGCGGGGCGTATGGGTCTTGATATCCATCCCGTCGGTGCACAGGGTGGCGCACGAAGGCGCCAGATTGCGGCGTCCGGCCACTTCCACGACGCAGATTCTGCATCCTGCCGGCCTGTTTTCAAATCCTACCGCTTCCAAGTTCATATAGCAAAGTCGCGGAATATCAATGCCTATCTGTTTTGCCGCGTCGAGGATGGTCGTATTCGCCGATACTTCGACGATTTTATTATCTATTGTTACTTTCATATTAATCTATTATTATTGCATTAAACTTACACTTGTCATAGCAGGCGCCGCAACGGATACATCCGTTCTGGTCGATGACATGCAGTTGGCGTTTTTCGCCGGAGATGACGTTCGAGGGGCATACCCTGACGCAGGCCGTACAGCCGTTGCAGACGTCGGGCAGGATGAAATAGGTCTTCAACGCCCAGCATTGGTGCGAAGGACATTTCTTGTCGCGCACGTGCACCAGGTATTCTTCATAGAAGTAATCGAGCGTCGAGAGCACCGGGTTCGGCGAGGTCTGTCCCAATCCGCACAACGAGGTGTCCTTGATGACCAAGCTCAGGTTGCGCAGGTATTCCAGGTCTTCGAGGGTGCCTTTTCCCTTGCATATTTTGGAGAGCAGCTCGTGTAAACGCTTGTTGCCCACGCGACAGGGAGCGCATTTGCCGCACGATTCCTCGACGGTAAATTCGAGGTAGAATTTGGCGATGGCCGGCATGCAGTCGTCTTCGTCCATCACGATCATCCCGCCCGAACCCATCATGGAGCCGGCAGCGATCAGGTTGTCATAGTCGATCGGCGTATCTAAATGCTTCTCTGTCAGACAGCCGCCGGAAGGGCCGCCCGTCTGCACGGCTTTGAACTTCTTGCCGTCCTTGATGCCGCCGCCAATTTCAAAGATCACTTCGCGAAGCGTGATGCCCATCGGCACTTCGATCAGGCCGACGTTATTGATTTTTCCTGCCAGGGCAAATACTTTCGTGCCTTTTGCCTTTTCCGTTCCAATGCTCGAAAACCATTCCGGCCCTTTGAGATAAATGACAGGTACATTGGCAAATGTCTCGACATTGTTCACGTTGGTCGGTTTTCCGAGATAGCCCGATTCGGCCGGGAAGGGCGGTTTGACGGTCGGTTCGCCGCGTTCGCCTTCCATCGAGTGGATGAGCGCCGTTTCTTCGCCGCAGACGAAAGCGCCTGCTCCGAAACGCAAATCGATATCGAAATCAAATTGACTTCCCATGATATCCTGACCCAGCAATCCGTATTCACGCGCCTGTTTGATAGCCGTTTGAAGCCGTGCGATGGCCAGCGGATATTCGGCGCGGATATAGACCAAGCCTTTCGACGCGCCGATGCAATAGCCGCAAATCGTCATGGCCTCGATCACCGAGTGCGGGTCGCCTTCGAGGATGGAGCGGTCCATAAATGCGCCCGGATCGCCTTCGTCGGCGTTGCAGACCACATATTTCTGATCCGACTTGCTCTTGTGGGACAATTCCCATTTAAGGCCTGTGGGGAATCCTCCGCCGCCGCGACCGCGCAATCCCGATTGCTTCATGATCTCGATGGCCTCCATCTGCGACATCCCGAATACTTTGCCAAGTGCGGCATAACCGTCTCTGGCAATGTATTCTTCAATCTTTTCGGGGTCAATGAAACCGCAGTTCCGCAAGGCGATGCGCAGTTGCTTCTGATAAAAGCCCATGTGCTTGGAATCACTCACGTGCTCCTTCGTTTTTGGGTCTTCGTAGAGCAGGCGTTTCACCGTCCGTCCCTTGATAACATGTTCGTTCACAATCTCTTGAACGTCATCCGGCGTCACCCTCACATAGAAGGTGTTGTCGGGGATCACTTTGACGATGGGGCCTCTTTCGCAGAAGCCGAAGCATCCGGTGGTCACCACCTGAACCTCGTTATCTAAATTATTTACTTTGAGAGCTTTATTTAGCCCGTCAACAATCTGTGCACTTTCGGAGGCCCTGCATCCGGTGCCTCCGCAAATGAGTAATTGCATTTTGTATTGAGCCATAACTGTTTATATTTTTTCCTGAATGGTTTGATAATTTACGGGTAAAATGCCGTCCAGCAATTCGCCGTTCCGAATGTATTTATCGACTATATCTCTGGCAATTGCCGGGTCTACATGACTGAATACGACGGGATCGGATCCCGGTTTGGTGACTTCTACTGTCGGCTCTGCATAACAATAGCCCATGCAACCCGTCTGGGTCACAATGGCCGGAATTTTTTCCTTTTCAATGATGTCAACAAAAGCGTTCATCACTTCGCGCGCTCCGGAAGCGATGCCGCAAGTAGCCATAGCGACCTTTATCTGGACCATTTGACCGGGACTGTCGCTCTTTTCCCGAATACTCATGCTTTGTTCGAGACTGTTCTTCATTTTGCGAAGATCGTCTAAAGATGTTATTTTTGCCATAAAAATGGAATATTATAATGTAAACAATTTATTCTCTGCAAAGATAATCATTTTTTTTGGTTAATGACGTATAAATGCCATATTTTCTTGTATCATTTGTTCAATCATCTTCATTACGTGCACATTATTTATCGGAAATCCTTCGAGCGAATCGTTTATTTCCTGCGTATCGATGGAGAATGATTTTTCGTTGTATCTGTAAGTGAATCTGAACCAATGCGTTGGATTGGCGGACATCATCAGGACTACGGCATTGGCCAAATCGCCCAAGGGAGGGCGGTCGAGATGGTCGTGCAAAAATGTCGCCGTGACGGTCGTGCCTTCGCCCACGGCGGATTCTATCTTGAGCGTTCCGCCGCTTTGCTCCGCGCTTTGGCGGTAGAGCGGCAAGCCCATACCGACCTTGCGGGTCGTGCGGGAGGTAAAGAAGGGATCGGTGGCGCGCTCCACCTGTTCGGGCGTCATTCCGTAGCCGTTATCCTGAATGGTGATGGTGAGGAGATTATGCTCCGCATCTTCCAGGACTTGAATTTCAATACGGGTCGCTCCGGCCGTCAGCGCGTTTTGCAGAATGTCGAGGATATGCATCGAAAGGTCGTTCATCGCTTCATTTAATTGGTAATTAACGGCTTGGCAATTCTACAGTTCTGCCGTCTTCGCCGTGCAAGGCCTTGCGCACTTCGTCGAACGAAAGATTTTCCATCCGGAAAAGTGTCCGGCGGCGACTAAACTCATCAGGATAATGGGCGTCGGAAGCTGACGTGAACGCATATTTCTTCAACTCCGGGTGCTGCGTCAAAAAGGCTTCCGGGTCTGTACGCCAGGAGATTTCGAGTGCATCGACCTGCAAATCGGGCGGCACAAAGCCGAGCTGGCTCATCAGGCTGTTTTTCTGCTTGTCGATATGCGCCGGAATGAAAAGTCCGTTCAGCCGGTGTACTTCCTGTTCCAACCGGTCAATCGTTTGGGAAATAGCTGAAATCAGCAGATAGGGATATTCCTCGAGCACTTCTTCCTGTTCATTGACGACTAATTGATAACCAAACAGTTCCGGCTTGTTTTTAATGGGAGGAAGATGCTCCGAAAGGTATTCCTGAAAAAGCTCCAACTTCTCCATATCTTCCATAAAAGCCAGACAATGAACTTCTTCCTGCGTCGTCACCTCTGCGCCGCACAGGACAAAAACACCTTCCCGGTCTCCAATCCGCTTGATTTCAGCGCATTGCAGCGTAGAGTTATGGTCGGTAATCCCGATCATATCCAGGCCGCTTTCTTTGGCTTGCCGCACAAGAAAGGCGGGCGTCATCTCTACATCTCCGCAGGGAGAAAGTACGGTGTGAAGATGCAAATCGGCTCGGTAGGTATTCAAAATACTTTAATCTCAATTATTTATCAAACCATACAATTCGCCTGAAAGCTCAAAGGCGCCAAGCGAACTGCCCAATACCGGAATGCCTTCACTGTCGGACAGGGCGATGGTGTCTCCATCGGGAGCAATCCCTTTGATAAGCACAATGGCGGCCAATTCCTTTAACGAGGCGATGGCCATCACGTTTTTATGCGCTTGCAGGGTGATCCAGATGCGGCCTGCATCGGCATGACCCATCACGTCGCTCAGCAAGTCGGAAGTGTAGCCGCCGGTGACTTGCGCGGAAAGCCCTTCCCGACCGCAGAAAACGGTCAGATTCAGTTTGTTTACGATGTCCTGGACAGTCATATAATCTATTTTATAATGTTAAACGGATTTGTTTTCATCTGAAAAACGCGCTTTGCCCCAAATCTCCTCCATGATTTCCACACTCGATTCGTGCGTGATCGAACCCTGTTTCTCAAAACGGGTCTTCATAAAGATACAGGCGTTCAGGGAGGCGCCGCGGCAGACAATATCTTCAGCCAGCGCCTCACAGCTGGGTGCTCCGCAGGCACCGCAGTCGATGCTCGGAAGCAGTTTTCTCAACGCCCGCACCTGTTCCATCTTCT
Organism: Tannerella sp.; assembly: GCA_031277335.1. GTDB lineage: Bacteria > Bacteroidota > Bacteroidia > Bacteroidales > Tannerellaceae > Tannerella. The sequence continues at coordinate 9,958 of JAITMM010000278.1, forward strand.
CCAACGCAATCTTCATGTCCGTATCGTATTTGACCATTGAGCGCGGCTCAATCGGCTGCATGGGAATATAAGCAGAGCAAAG
>JAITMM010000116.1 GCA_031277335.1 Tannerella sp.
TTATCCATACATTCGGCATAATAATACGGAATATTCAGTAATAAATATTTTTTGCCTGACGGTAAAGTTACGGTATCTCTTGAAAGCGGTTGATTCCAAAAACGTACTGCCACATTTCCGGTTGATTGTTCCATAAAAAGGTGCAATGATTTCATTTTTGAGTTATCGCCTGACTTAACCTCAACAGGCACAGGATTTGTACCGTACTGGATGACAAAATCAACTTCCGCCTGCGAATTTTTTGCGTCGCGCACCCAAAAATTACGATGGGATAGCGCCGAATAGTTATTTGATATAATACCTTGGGCAACAATATGTTCAGCAATTCTTCCACGCCAAGCTTCGCCAATATTTTGTATACCGAAGATTTCCTGTTGGAGACCTGCAATATGATTGACAATTCCGGTATCTACCCAAAGCAGCTTGGGCGATTTATTCAAGTCGGGTATGATAGGCAGGTCGGTTGATGTTGTAGGATACGAAAGTTCGAGTAGCATAGCTTTTTCCAGTGTCCTGAACGCTTCACCCATTTCGCGAGATTTGTAGTTGGAGTTTGCAAAACGCTCAAACTTAATTCGTTGTGCTGCATAATGCCAGCCATACATCAAAATGTGACGGAGAGCATTGCGCTGCATATCATTTCTTGCGTATTTCTCCGTATCATCCTGATAACCTGCGACGATAGTGTCATAAATTTTCCGTAAGGCGACCCAATCGCGTTTTTCAGCATACGAAGCTACTATTTCCGGCATCCCGCCGGTCAAAGCATATTCGTTGAATAATTTCATAACATGCTGATGTATAGCTGCGGGCAATTCAACATCAAGCAAGGATTGTCTCAATTGGGTTTCGCCCAATGCACCGAGAAATTCGCTGAACGGGCATGGCCTCAATACCATATACTCAACGCGTCCGACCGGAAAAACGATCTGGCGGTTGATCAGCGTCTCAAGCAACGAACCGGCGGCAATGACATACAAATCGGGAATATCTTCGTAAAAATAACGCATTAAAGCCACTGCTTTCGGCGAATTTTGTATTTCGTCAATAAATAAAAGCGTACGGCCGCTCTTTCGTAACTTATTTTTATACAAATAGATAGCCGTTAAAACGTCAGTAGCAGCATGATAATTGTCAAAAATCTGCCTGTCAGCATCGCGATCAAGGTTTAGATGAAGAAATGTGTCAAAATCTTTTGCAAATACTTCTACGACAGTCGTTTTACCCACCTGCCTGGCACCGCGCAAAACCAGTGGTTTGCGCTTGGGATTATCAGCCCATGACTGCAATTGTTCGATAACCTTTCTGTAAAACATGTTCAATATAATCTTGAAATCGCTGCAAAGATAATATGTTTTGTAACAAAACCAAAGTAAAATCTCAACTTTCTTGTAACAAAACCAAAGTGAAATTCTCGATTTCTTGTAATAGAACCAAAGTGAAATACAATTTTCTTGTAACAAAACCAAAGTAAAACAAGAATATGTACGTTGCTGACAGCTTATTTCTTCTGTTTCACCAGCATAATCACCGGATTATCTTCCGCATCCAATTTTGCTGCTATTTCTTTCAATCTGCCTGTCAGTAGTCCTTTTTCGTAATCGTCAACAAGTTCGCCTGCTTCAATCTTATTGGAAAATATGATTTCATTGTCTTTAATGGTTTGTAATTTCATGTCTACCACTTGTTTACGCGTATAATCATTATTGTAGACAGTTGCTTCATACAAGGCTTTTTCCTGTGTATCGTATGCCAGATCGACCGTAGGAAATGCTTTTTTTATCGATCCGTTATATTCTTCTACTACGGTTTCTATGAAATAATAACGGTTGGTCAGTATCTTAGGAAAAAGAAATACTTCGGGATTCATCGATTGTACGGAAGGAGTTCTTATAATAAAAGGAACCATCTTATTATCAGATTGGTATCTGAATAGAGTATCGGTTGAAGGTTCGGAAAGTATCCAGTCGCCCTGATAAGGAATGATCGGAAAAAACCTGTATCCCATACCCACAGGAACATCATTACCTTCATATTCTATGGTAAATGACACAAATGGTATGATTTTCTTTGCGTAAGGTATATGAATCTCATTGACTGTACTTCCGTCCAATTTTGAAATAATAATGAATGGCGCTTTTTCGGATGTATCTGATGGATCAAATGAAGAATCATAGCAAATAAGACTCTGATTGTCAAAAGAATATATTTCAGTGCGATACGGGTATCCTTCCCTGTGCTGAAAATACCTTTTAAAATTCCCGTTCAAATCGTACACGATTATTTTTTTTGCAAACTCGTTGTTTACAAATATTTCATCGTTATCTTCGTCCAGAACAATACCGGCAATACCGGTATAGTCTTCCGGGCCTTGTCCCAAATGGTTTATTTTTCGGATAGCCTTTCCGTTTCTGTCAAAAACAAAAATATCTCCGTCTTGAATTTCGTTCTTTACCAAAATGTAATTCTTGCCAATTGCCATCACAATACCTTGACTAACAAAGCTATCTGTTGTTTGCAGCGGAATATATTCAACATCTGCAAAATCCTGAAGCATCAACTCCGTTTTAGGATAAGATGCAGTAACATCAACCGTTATAAAATCATCAGTTGAGCGATTGGTTTTTCCACATCCCGCTGCAACAAGAATCAGGATGACCAAAATTACATTTACTCTTTTCATTTTTAATCAATTAAGAAGTTATAAAATTCACTTTCTTACATAATCATTCTCCACTTGAACAAGTCGAAACGATTCAATCAGTTGTAAGACTCTTTTTTTGTGCAAATTTACAATTCTTTCTGAATCAAAACACTCTCCGAGTCAAATATTTTTACAACTTCTTATTCCCTCTTTGAATTGATATACTTGAATCCGGTTGAAGATATGCAAACGGATATTCTCACCTCTGTCAAGCGAAAAAGTTCGTTTTTTATTCCACTTTTATTTTACAATCGCATGCAAAATACATTTGACGTCACATTAGGAACGACTTCATTGGTTCAACCGTATGGATGGATTTTAACTGACGCATTGCTGGCCGAATGTAACAGCAGTACTTGCTTCGAATTGAGAATCGGCGAAAATGTAACTGCGCCGGATTCAGCTTTAATCTTGAATATTAAGGTTATACAAAATAAAACATCCGTATTGCTGGCATATAATGATGTCTACATAGTTTATCCTTTTTTTAATGGGTAGATTCAACTTACAATGAAAGCTTTCCTTTCCGTTCGAGAAAGATAAATTTTAATACGGCACATATCCGCTTTCATCAATAATTTCTTTTCCTCCTGCCGTTTGCAAAAATTCGCAAATCTTATACGCCATGGAAGAGTGATCCAAATCGGAACGGATGATGACGAAGACCTCGGCCGTGAAAGGATATTGCCTGTTTCCAATCGTAGTCTTATCGGGATAAATACCGTTGATTGCAAGCGTTTTAACCGCAGGCCAGTCGCGGACAATGTTCTCTTTGTAATAGTGAACCGTATATCC
>JAITMM010000134.1 GCA_031277335.1 Tannerella sp.
GGCGTATATTTCTCTAAACTGCTATATCTGTTCAGAGACCGTCCAGATTTCGGATTGTATGTAGGCCCCGAAGAGATGATGGCTTCGAGCGTACTGATGGGAGCGCACGGAGGCATAGCCGGAGGAGCCAATCTTTATCCTGAGATATTTGTAAAGCTCTATGAAGCAGCCATATCGAAGGATATAACCAAAACGCTCGAACTGCAAAATCGAATGATGACGATTAGTTTTGAACTCTACGGCATTGGTCGCTTCGGTTCAAGTTATATCAAAGGTATCAAGACGGCGCTCTCCCTGAAAGGCATTTGCAGTGACGTGCTTGCCCAACCTTTTAACCGCTTTCTCGACCCTGAAAAGGAAAAAGTGAAAAAGGCAGTAGAAAAATTAGAAACTTCTTTATTATGAACATAATCAATCAATACGTCGATGGTCAGAATTTCTATTCCGACCCATCCATAGAGGAACTAATCTCCTCGGAACATGACACAGCCCGTAAAGAAATATGGGACAGGGCTTTTGCGTTTTTAATGCAGACCAATTTCAAAACCTTACCGTTGGGAAGAATTGAATTGGGCGAAAAGATGTATGCCAATGTGGACGAATATTTTACCAAGCCAAGGGAAGGCGCTCTTGCCGAGGCGCATAGGAAATATATTGATATTCAGTATATTGTTGAAGGAAATGAAATAATAGACATTACTTCACTGCACAATATGACGGTTACGCAACCATATAATGCAGAGAAAGATATCGAGTTTGGTACCATCAACGAATATACCGAATTGCAAGCTTCCACCGGACGCTTTTATATCATTTACCCGACCGATGCCCACCGTCCCAATTTGCAGGTCGGCAATACGGCTGAATTTGTTCGCAAGGTGGTGGTGAAAGTGCCGGTGGACTGAGAATATCTTTTTCAGGAAATATTAATTTGATTTTTTTTTGAAGTTAAACGATTTATTAGAAATTGTAAATAAAAATCAGAATCCAATGAATATGAAGATCATTTTTCTTTCGTTTTTTATCGGTTGTATGATATTCGCCTGTCAATCTGCAGATAAGCTTAAAATCGCTGCCGATATGCCGGTTAAGGACATCCCTTTCAAAGCACCCGTATCAGTGAAGTACGGCATCAATCCCAAATGGGCTGATGCAGTGCTGAAAAAAGTTGTCGTGGACGGTGACAATAATGTTTTTGTCTTGACAGACAATGGACTATATCGTGATTTCCCCGGCGAAATCCTTTCAAAAGACTTACGCTACGGCTCGTTAGCCGATAAAATCCCGACTGATGTCTGCATTCAGGAAGCCACGGGATATCTTTATTACCTCTATCACGACCGCTTCCTTACAAATGCGCATGCCGGCGCCATTTACGGACATCTTCCCGACGGCCGTTATACGCAGATAGCTGTAAATGCCAATGACGATGTGTTGCTGACAGGAGCCGCCGATGCCGCATTATTCCATAAAAACGATAAAAAAGCCGAACTTGCATTGCCTTCCGGGAAATTGATTCGGCTCTATGTTCACGATAAATCGTTCTGGTACTTAACCGACAACGCTATCTACCGTTTGGACGGAAATAGCTGGAAAGAAGTGCATAAAGGTGCTTCGTTCACTTCATTAGCCTTTTCCGGAGACCGTATCGCCATCGGCACACCGGACGGATATTACGTTATCGATACGACCGGCAAGACGATCGAAGAAAAGAATAACCGCCTGCCTGCCACGTCAATAACCGGCATATTATATTCCAAATCTGCGGAAAGTGACGAGGATTGTCTCTGGTTTGCGTCAGACGAAGGAGTCTACAGGAAAGACCCTGAACGATTCCGTTATTTTGCCTCGAAACGATGGCTTGATCAGAATCAAATCATTGATATGACGGCTGATAAATCAGGAAATATATATGCACTTACTTCGACGGGATTAAACAAAATTGATTTTCCCGAAACGACCATGCTTGCCAAAGCCGAATTTTTGCAGGACAACCTGCGCAAATACCATTATCGCTACGGCTTTTCCAACGATGCGACTTTGCTTGATCCTAACGACCCGACATCGCTGCAACTGCGCGATACCGATAACGATGGCCTATGGACTGTCTTCTGGTTTGGCAGTCAGGTTTTTCGCTACGCCGCAACCGGCTCTGAAGAAGCCAAAAGGTTTGTCTGGGAATCGTTCGAGGCCTACGAAAGGCTGATATCCATTCATCATATCACCGGCTTTTCGGGTCGCAGCTTTGAACGCAAAGGCTATAACGTGAGCGATTTGGAGCGATGGCGCCCGGCTGTCGATTCAGCAGATTGGGTATGGAAAGGGACGACAAGCACCGACGAATATGTGGCGTATATCTTTGCTGCGGCGCTGCTTGATCAATATGTATCCGAAACGCCGGAAGATAAAAAACGTGTAGCCGATTATATAGACGCCATAATGACGCATATCATCACGAATAATTATTATTTTATCGACGTCGACGGCGAGCCGACTCTCTGGGGCCGGTGGAACGCCGAATATGTCAATTCATTTGCCAAAACGCAGTTCGACCGTCGCCTGAACAGTTGCTTAACGGTGGCCGGTCTTCAATTGGCTTATAAACTGACCGGCAAAGAGTTATATAAAACCGAAGCCTTCCGTGTGATGGACGAATGGGGTTATTTTGAAAATATGAAAATCCCTATGAAAAATATTGCTTATACAACAGGATTTCAGCATAAAGGCATCACAATGGGCGAGGACTGGAACCATTCCGACGACGAAATGGCATTTCCAACATATTGGGTACTATATCAGTACGCTCTCAATGACACCCTTAAACAAACATTTGCAGATATCACGCGAGACCATTGGGAAATCGAAAGACCCGAACGTCACGGTTTGTGGAATCTGATTGCCTACAGCATTACGGGCGATATAGACTTGGACGCGACCGTCTCCTATCTGAAAGAATTTCCGACAGACCGTCGCCGCTATGCCGTCCGTAATTCACACCGAAAAGACCTTGAGTTTCTGCCTCGCGACGTCCATACCAATTTCAGGATGCAAACGACGACTCAGCTGCCTCCCAAAGACGAGCGACCGATGAACCGTGACAATTCCAACGAATTTAACTTGGACAGCCGCGAAGGAAATTCAATCCTTGCCGGAGACGAATATCTATTGCCATACTGGATGGCACGATTCCTCTAAGTAGTTGAATGAAATTATATTAACAACATGAAAATTTTATTTTTTTTAATATATAATGTATGAATAAGAACTTACCCATAAGCACCGGATCTTACTTTTATCCTTCGGCATATCTTAGTTTATTGGTCAACCGGATGGTTGAATTATGTCCAAATGTAAGCCTGACAGTCTTACGATTATCGGCAATAATTGTTTTTTCTGCCATTGGATTGACATCTACCTTGACGGGATGCAGTGGCGTCGGCCAAAAAGTCTCCGCGGTACAAAACGAAGGGCAGAGCGAAGACCCTGCACTGAGCGCGCTCGATAACTACATCCATAATGATGACAAATCATTCCGGTGGGAGATGGTAAGCGAATCAACTGACGGAAAGGGAACAGGTTATGTCGTGAAAATGACATCGCAGACATGGCACGACATCGTCTGGCAACATTCGATGTATATCATCGAACCGGCGCAACTGACCAATCCTGAAAGCTGTACGCTTTATATCACAGGTGGCGCCAACGGCAATGGCCCCCGTGAATCGGATATGCAGAGCGCGCAGTTGATCGCCAACTTGTCCGGAATGTATGTCGCCGTGCTTTGGCAGGTGCCCAATCAACCGTTGCTTGGCGATTTCACCGAAGATGGCCTGATCACCGAGACGTTTCTGAAAATGCTCGAAACAGGTGATGAAAGCTGGCCTCTTCTTTTTCCCATGGCAAAAAGTGCCGTTCGCGCCATGGACGCTGTTCAGGAACTGCTTAAAAAGCAAAATAATAGAGATATCAAGGGCTTCGTCGTTTTCGGCGCATCGAAAAGAGGCTGGACAACATGGCTGACGGCTGCCACAAAAGATCCCCGCGTGATAGCCATTGCACCGATGGTGATCAATGTGCTCAACATGCAGACGCAGGCCTCCTACCAGATGACCAACTGGGGATTTTACCGCGAACAGATCGCCGACTATTACAGCCGCCATCTCCTTGCAGATCAGATTGATCCCAGTGCCCCTGCCGCGGAAAGGGAACTTCACGGGCGGCTTTGGCGCATGATCGACCCTTACTT
>JAITMM010000142.1 GCA_031277335.1 Tannerella sp.
GGCTTGGAAAATATATCCCCGCACTCCAGAATATCAAAGTGCCCTATGGTTCAAAGATTTACATTCGACTGGATTTTCCGCTGACAGCAATGAAAGTTGATGGCGACGTATTGATTAACGACGAAGGAAACAAAATACGTGCCCCCATGTTCGCGTTTGGAATATCAAAAGACTTTTATTTTTTACGGCGGATTTCAGTATCTCCTTATTTGGGAATCACTTCATTATTAACAACTTCGGATAACGAAGCCACAATTGAACGCGTTGGAAAATCCGGTTCAAATATAGAAATCGGAGCAAACGGCAGTTTCGCCATCCTCGACAATATTCAGGTGGTAGGAAGCATTGGATACAACGGACTGAAAGGCTCATTTTATTCGATTCCCATAGCAATCGGAGTTGGAGCAAGATATCAATTTTAACCTGATAATATTACAGTTATGAACAAGATATTGAAATTGGGGATATTAACCCTCGCTGTTATACTGACTTCGTGTTCAGCCTCGAAGACGGCAGAAAAATATACGCGCCAGTGGCGTTATGAAATAGAACCTGTAGCCGTTGCCACAAAAGGCTCTTATCTGATAAAAGTCTGGTCGTATTCGAAAAAGCAGGCGGTAGCAACGGAACAGGCAAAGAAAAATGCCGTCCACGGCGTTATTTTCCGGGGTTTTGCAGGAATGAATGGCGTTTCAAGAAAACCGCCTTTGGCGAACGGTCCCAATCTGGAAAATGAGAAAAAGGAGTTTTTCGATCCGTTTTTTGCTGACGGCGGAAAATATATGAAATATGTAAGTATAACCAATGACGGCTCCATCGCGGCAAAAGACCGCCTGAAAGTCGGCAAGGAATACAAAATCGGCGTCATCGTGTCGGTTGCCGTGGACGAGTTGCGAAAAGATCTTGAGGATGCCGGTATCATCAGAAAGTTGGGTGCAGGCTTTGCACCGCGTTGAATCTTCAAAAATCATAAAGAATATGAAGGGAAAAATATGGTGTTTCATCATCCTTTTCGGCGGTATTGCCATGATGGGCGGATGCCGCTCGAAAACGGATATTTCGGGAAATTACACTTTCAAAACCGAGTGTATGGGTACGGAGATGGACGGCTCGGTAACGGTCAAAGCCTGGGGCAATGGCCGTAACCGGGCAGATGCAATAGAACAGGCGAGAAAAAATGCCGTTAACGACGTGATATTCAAAGGTATCATGGAAGGAACGGGAGGATGCAATTTTCGCCCTGTGGTGGGAGAAGTGAATGCACGGATGAAATATGAAAGTTATTTTGACGCATTTTTCAGAGACAGGGGCGAATTTCAAAATTATGTCTCCACCGAGGATGAAAAATTCTCCGACCGTTTCAGGCGTGATCCGCGAATGTCGCGACACGGCAATACTTATGGCGTGATATTGCGCGTAAAGCGTTCAGAATTAAGAGAAAAATTTTTAAGTGACGGAATATTAAAACAGCAGTAAACATGAAGATCGTAAAATTATTTTTTTTCGTTGCTACATTGTTATGGATCAATGTAGAAGCGTTTGCACAGGCAAAAAGAGCAACAATTATGGTAATGCCCGAATATGACTGGTGCATTGAACAGGGATACTACAAAGACTATGACGACCAGGGCGAAACAATCAAAGTTCCCGATTACGACAAGGCTTTTACAACCAATTCCGAATTGAGGAATGCTATCGCAACCATTCAAAGCATTATGGCTGAACGCGGCTATCCGTTGGAAGATATGAGGCGGAGCGGACGGAGCGTTAGCGGAAGAAATGCGCGTCGGGCAGCCAGGAGGCAAACCGCTTCCCAAAATCCCATAGACGTTTTGCTGCGCGAAGCCAAAGCGGATATTGTGCTTGACCTGTCGTGGAGTGTTTACAAGAACGGTCCGATAAAAAATATCGCATTTATTTTGAACGGGGTAGATGCTTATTCGGATAAGGCAATAGCACCTGTCGAAGGCAATGAAGTCAAATCGTCCGATGCCGATATAAATGCGATGGTCAGGGCGTCCGTATTGAATCAGATGGATGATTTTTGCAGTAAATTGGATGCACACTTCCAAAGTATTCTCGAAAACGGCAGGGAAATAACTTTCAGCATTGAAGTTGAGGAAGATGCACTCGGAGATTACTTGGACACAAGGTTCGACGGAAAACCGCTGAACAGAATCATACGTGACTGGGTAGCCGAAAACACCGTAAACCGGAATTTCAGTGTAGCCAGTTCTTCCGAAGACTACATGGATTTCGACCAGGTACGCATTCCGGTTTATGACAGTGACGGATTGGACGCCCTGGACGCAATGACTTGGTCGGAGGGTTTGGTAGATATGCTGGAAAACAACTACAAACTGAAGACCAAAACCGATGAAATCGGATTGGGACGGGTTGAAATAATGATTGTTAAATAAATTGCTGATTATGAGATATTTTATTATATTAAGTTTTTTCTGTTGCGCCTTTTTTATGCAAGGGCAACCGGCGTCCGACAGTGATGGCGCATCCCGCATGTCGCTGACTGTCTGGATACCGGACAATATTGACGGTCTGACACCCGCTGCAGCGCAGAATCTGCACAACAAACTGTCACAGATTATCACAAACAACGGCATATCGGCAAATCCGGAGCAATCGCGCTTTGTCATCACGGCAAACGTCATCATGCTTGAGAAATATATCGTATCGGGGCAGCCTGCCAAACATCTGTATAAATTGGATGTAACTCTCTATATCGGAGACGGTTATGAAGGAAAGGCGTTTTCAAATTATAATGCGACGGTTACGGGTATCGGTGAAAGCGCTACCAAAGCGTTCAATAACGCCATCAGAGGCATCAGTACGAACAGTCGCGAATGCCAGTCGTTTATTGCGCAGGGCAAAGCCCGTATCATTGAGTATTTCGACCGCCAGTGCGATTTTATCATCAAAGGCGCCCTCACAAGGGCTAACATGCAGGATTACGACGGCGCTTTGGAGGATTTACTCTCGATACCGGACGTCAGCGCCGCGTGCTGGAACAAGGCGCTGGACGAGGCGGCGCCTATCTTTCAGCGGAAAATTGACCTCGACTGCAAGTCGCTGCTGATGGAAGCTACAACAGTCTGGAACGCCGGACAAAACTACCGCGCAGCGGAAGAGGCGGGAACCATCCTTTCGATGATCAACCCTCATGCCGCCTGCTTTGGAGACGCCATCTCGCTGACGGACAGAATTGCCAGGCGCGTGCTCGAAGTGGACAAGCGCGAATGGCAGTTCCGCTACGACAAGGGGATAACCCTGCGCCAATCAATGATTAAGGCATACAGGGATGTCGGTGTGGCATACGGAACAAATCAGCCTGCCCATCATATACAATATAAGTCGCTGTGGTAATAAACAATAACAAATGAAAGAAAAAATGAAGAAAAAAAATTTTCTGTTACTTGCATTTACAGTAACGGTCATGTGCGTAGGGCAAGTTTCCGCGCAGGAAAAAGGCTATGGCGCCGTAGGAGCAAACATTGTCGGAGGCTTTGGCGGCGGTTATACGAACTTGGGCGTGGGCGCCGAACTTCAGTTGAATTTTCTCCATCCGCTCAGGATAGAAGGCTCGGTAACCCCGTTTATCAGAAACAGGAATATCAGCATGCTTGACGCAAGCCTCAACCTCCATTGGCTGGCATTTCTGACGGACAGGTTTTGCATCTATCCTTTGGCAGGAGCAGGTATGCACCGGGTTTCGCTGCTTACTCCCGATGCCAAGTATGGCGGACTTGAGACTGACGAAGAAATAAAAAGCCTGTCGGAATGGAAAGTTTGCGGTAATTTTGGCGGCGGTTTGGATTTTTATCTGACGGATGTTGTAATCCTCAACTTTGAGGCGCAATACAAGTATCTCAAATACGTCAAAGACGCTTCGCGGATAAACGTATCTGCAGGCATATCGTATTTATTTTAGTGTCATGTGAAAAAAGATCATCAGGAAATGGAAAAACAGTTTAATTTCTCATTTTTTTGCAGATTTTTTTAGTTGAGAATCAGGGCTTTTGTTCAAAATCTGCGAAAGCCTTGGTTTTTGAAAAAATAGATTTGAAAACAATACATATAAATTATTAATAATTAAAATATTATAACTATGAAACGATTAAGATTACTCTTTTTGATAAGCGCATTTAGCGCTTTAGTTATGACGGGATTGGGACAGACAACTTATTCCGTATCCAATTCAGGAATTTGTGCATCTGCCGGTACTATCACAGCTGGAGGAACAACTTTCCTCCGTGGGGCAATAAAACTATCAGCGACAGTAAGCGGCAGTACTGCTACGTTTACGGTAGGAAGTTGTGTAAGCGGCGGTTCAATTTCGGGACACACTTTACACTTAAGAGAATCTACTTCCAACAATTTATCAACAGTTCTTGGACAGTCCTCAGACGTAAAAACAAGTACTTCCACCTCTTTTACATATAATTTGTCTTTTACTTCCGGTACAAGATATTATACAGTATTTTATTCAAACGGGAGTTTGTTCGGATGTACAGAGTTAGTAACAATAACAGCATCTCAACCAATTGCCGCGCCGAGCGCTACAACAGGCTCTGCCGTAGCCGGTACTACTACTGCTGACCTGTTTGGAACGATCAATCCTCACGGAGTAAATACCGTGTCTTGGTTTGAATATGGTACAACCTCTTATTTCGGTTCTTCAACAGGGTATAACGGTGCTTCGTCAAGTCAAAACGGAGATATAACCATTGCCAATTCAATAAGTGGACTTACTCCAAATACAACCTATTATTATCGCGTAGTAGCACAAAGCAATGGTGGAACTACTTATGGTACATCAAAAACATTTAAGACTTCCAATCCTGCTGTTGTGCCTACAGTAAGCCTTAATGATGCCTCGAATATTACAACTTCGAGCGCTACAATAAGTGGTTATGTCAATCCAAAAGGTGCTGCCACAATGTATGCATTTGAATATGCAAGGAACTCCACATTCAGTGGAAGTACAACCGTTCCGGCAAGTCCTGTCAGTGTTGGTTCCGGTACCAGTAATGTTTTTGTCTCTCAAAATATTTCCGGGTTATATCCCAATACAACCTATTATTACCGAATTTATGCCGCAAATTCGGCAGGAGTTGCCGATAATGGTTTTAAACAGTTTACAACCTCTGTTGGTGACGTTATCAAGATGGCAAGCGCAATCAATATTCCATCAACAGTTTATATGGGAGAGAACTATAATTTTACCGTCAGTATAGTCAACAGTTCCGGTAGTGATTGGACAGGCAGTTTCTATCTGAAAGAAGGAAGTACGGATGTAACCTCTTGGCAGAATGTTTATATTTCAGGGGTTCAAACGGTAACCCTTAACTCAAGAACATATACACCTTCATCATTAGGAACAAAAACACTGACGTTGTATTTTCAAACAAACGGTACAGGCTCAGGTACGCAAGTTCCGTCAAACGGCTATACCAATCCAATAACAGTAACTGTCAAGGAAGCAACACACACCTTGACTGTAAACAATGGTTCGGGAAGTGGTAATTATACTGCAGGTACGGTGGTTAATATTTCAGCAAATACTGCTCCGGGCGGACAAGTGTTTGATAAATGGACAAGTACAAACGGCGGAAGTTTTGCAAACGCAAACAGTGAAAGTACCACTTTTACAATGCCCGCTAACAATACAACAGTGACGGCAAACTACAAACCGGTTGCGCCAACAACTTATACAGTAATTGTAAAAGCCGATCCGGCGACAGGCGGTAGCGTTAGCGGAGGAGGCACTTTCGATGACGGCACATCAATAACCGTTACTGCGACAGCCAACCCCGGTTACAAATTCGTAAACTGGACAAATGCCAGCGGCAATTCACAAGGTTCAACAAACCCGTTATCATTTACTCTGAGAGGAGATATAACTCTTACGGCGCATTTCGAGGCAGTTGCGCCAACAAAATATAGGCTAACGGTTCAAAACGGTATAGGAAGCGGAGATTATGCGGCAGGAGATAAGATTCCTATTGCAGCGAGTTCTCCGCCTGCCGGACAGGTATTTGACAGATGGACAAGCACAAACGGAGGCAGTTTCGCCAATGCGAACAGTGCGGGCACGACATTTACAATGCCTGCCGGTCCGACAACCGTAACGGCAAATTATAAGAAAGCCACCTGCACGATAAAACTTTCCGCAAATCCAGCCGCAGGCGGTAGCGTAGATATAAGCGGCAGTGCAGGTGTAAGCGGTACGTTCAACGCCGGGACTCAGCAAACCGTTACAGCAACACCCAACTCCGGCTACACGTTCAAAAACTGGACGGAAAACGGAACACAGGTTTCCACAAATGCTTCCTACACATTTACTTTGAACAGTGACAGAACACTTGTGGCCAATTTTGAGGCGATTCCAACGTATAAAGTAACTTTTGATGCAGCAGGAGGTACCCCAACACCTCAACCCCAAAATGTGGTTGCGGGAGGAAAAGTAACTCAACCGACACATCCTGTTAAACCCGGCTGGACGTTTGTCGGATGGTTTATCGGTTCGCAGCAATGGAATTTTTCCACAAATACTGTAGACAAGCCTATCACTCTTACCGCAAAATGGGCGGAAGAGTTCGCCTCCATAAAACTGGATCCAAATGTGCTTGAATTTGATGCAGCCGGAATACCCAAAGGCATTAATTCATTTACCGTTATATCCAACAAGGCAGGATGGGGAATTACTCCTGCTTCCAATTCAATAAAATGGTCATCATCAGGAAATACTGTAACGATAACGAGAGTTGGCGAGTCAAGTTCTCTTATACCGACAGAATATTCTGGCATGAAAGTAGGTTTCAGCGATGTTTTCGAAAATTTAATCATCAAACAATCAAAAAAACCTGTATTGGAGGTTCTTGATAAAGACAATAATTTGAGGGACAATTTAGAATTGCATTTCAATTCCGGAGGTACAGACAGACAAAATTTTAAAGTACGAACGAATCTCGGTAATCCATCAATGAACTATACGTGGGACAATCGTTTTACTAATGCTTCTGGAACAAATAAGGGAAACTACATATATGATGTATTTATATCGTTACCGTCTGCTAACAACAGTCCGAATGAGAAAAGAAGTACTTTGACAATTACTGTCTGGGATGAGAATGGTAAAGAGATGACAAAGACTGTTACTCTAATACAAGAGGGTAACAGCACTTCTGATTTTGAAGTGTACGCAAACGGTGGACTTCGTGCTTACAACGGAAGCAGTCAGACGATAAAAATTCCTGAAAAGGTAAACGGTGTTGAAGTTAGAAGTATTGATGCAAACGTTAAATGGAGTACAAACCCCGGAAAAGTCAAAGTTATCAACATTCCAAAAACAGTCAGTGAAATTGACTATGGTGCATTTAAGAACTTAACAGACTTGGATGAATTTATAGTGTCCGATGAAAACATAAAATATACGACAGATCATCGTTCTGGAACACTGTTTGAATGTTCTAAGCCAAACACAAAAAATGACGAATTAATATTACATACATTCCCTGCCAATAGTTATCATACTTCCAAAACAGGTACATTCGCAACTAATGAAAGTTTAAGAGTAATAGGAATTGCACCTTATGCTTTTTATAATAATCGTACTCTTACTGAATTAACTATATCATCTGACGTCAAAGATATAGGATTGGACGCTTTTGGTTATACAAAATTAGAAAAAGTGGTTATGAAAGGCGCACCGCCCTCGGTAGCGGTAAAATTATTTATGCAAGACTGTAATGTTCATCGGCGTATTTTGTATGTTAACAATAATTATCTGGGACGGTATGGAAATTACAGAGACAGTAAAAATTATTTCTGTGATGTTCAAAGTATAGGTGGTAACAGTATTTCAGCCTCTTCAACCGCTTCACCGGTAGAAAGTTTTGGAAATGTAGGATTATCATTTAATGCGGCAGAAAGCGGGCAACTAAACGGCAGTTTTATTATTCAAACGCCTGACGGAGTCGATGTAGATATGTCGAATACCCGTTTATCGAATGAATTTAGTGCTCAACATCAATTGCAAATTAATCAATTGACTGTGAATACTTGGGCTGTCAATGTCCAACCTTCCACCGACCCCGATATCCGAAGCGCTTCAGATGATGTAAATACCTATCAGGACATTTTGAACATTGCTTATTACTTCTATGGACAATCTGCACAAAATGAACAGATGACAATACAAAACATATTGTTTTACAACGATAACACGGTGATTCAGGAAGATGAAATAAAAGTATCTTTATCGAGTGCTGTTGACAATAAACCGATGCCTGTAATCAAGCAACAAAAATTGACAGTCTATCCCAACCCCGCAGAAAACACCCTGACCGTGAAACTGCCAAATCCGGATGGCGAACGGGCAACGATAACCCTGTACAGTCTGAGCGGACACGCCGTTTATCGGAGCGCTACGGAAGAATCCACGCATACGGTAGATGTATCGTCCTTACCGCGGGGAATTTACATCCTCCAGGTGAAGGCAGGCAGTGAAACATACACGGAAAAAGTTATCAGGAAATAGAGAAATCATCACTCCCTTCATACCGAAACAGTTTTATTTTCTTTTTTTCTTACAGATTTTTTTTAAGTGGAAATCAGGGCTTTAGCCAAAACCTGCGAAAGCCCTGATTTTTTGAAAAGACGGAAAACATTTTTCATAACCTGTTTGTTCTCTCGGATGGAAATACAAAGACATCAGCGGGTGTATAAGAAAGAGGCTGCTTTCACGGCAGCCTTTTTCTTTGGGATAAACGGGTGAAAGGGGTTTGAAGATTTGAAGATTTGAAGATTCAAAATTGTCCTTTGAAGGCTTTCAGCCTTAATTTGCTGTTGAGAATCAATTCTGACAGAGTTCCAAACCCTGCCAAAGTTGAACGTAACAAATCTCCTGTCATTTCTCCGTTGAAAAAAAGAAAGAACCCTTCCCCTGCGAATTTCAAATCCGCAGGAGCGGCTCATTGTTTGAAAAATAAATTGAAAATGATGTATGGATGAATTGATTTTTCCATTATCTTTGCAACATTCAACTATTAAAAATACGCTCTCATGAAACACTTTGTATTTGTTATTTTTATGATTGTCAGTTCGTTGCAAATCATGAACGCCCAAAGTTGGAGTAAGGAAGATTCGCTTTGGCTGCAAAACTATTTGGAAGGCAGGGAGCCGTTGAAACTGAACGAGGAAACGCTCAAAGCCATCGAAGAAGGAAAACTCATCGTCCCGTCGTGGATGAAAGATGAAAACGGTAATGTCCGGGAACTTATCCGGGATTTGGACGATGCCGCCGCCCTGGATTCGACCTATCAACTGAACCGGCTGGATCCGTTGTCCATGCCGCCTGCCGTCTTCGCGCTCTATGTGCTCTACATGGATAAGGTGGATTCCATCAATGCCAGTGGCACAATTATGCTGTCGGAAGCCGAACGCAACAAACTGCAAGAGGCTATACCCCCGGGAGAACGTACCATTTACATAGGAAACCTGGGAACGGGCGCTCCTCCCGGTATTTTGTTCGGTGGCAGTCATGATTTTAATCACGCGCTCAGCATGATATTCAGTTCGACTTACCGGCAACAACAAAAGAACCGTAAAAACGCCAACGCCTACAAGTTTTACAACGACGAAGGCGCCATGCAGCCTTCGTTTAAACTGTCGGAACAGGAAAAACGACGCCTGAATAACGCCGTAAACAACAAGCGGGTAAACGTCAAAATCAAAACCTCTCCCAACACTTTGAACGGGATAGATGATTGAGGGGGCAAGGTTCAAAGTTCAAGGTTTAAGGTTCAAAGTTCAAGGTTCAAAGTTTAATGGGTATTACAATTTTAGGGATTGAATCATCGTGCGACGATACTTCCTGCGCCGTCATTCGGGACGGCGTTTTATTG
>JAITMM010000143.1 GCA_031277335.1 Tannerella sp.
GTACCTGTTGCGCGCCTGCGATTCGCCGGCGAATGATTTTAACAGGTTTTGTTCGGTTCTTGTTCCTTTTAGACTCATACTATTTCTTTTTACATTTATAAAAATCATTCACGATGCAAATATAAGATTTTTTTTCAAGATTTAAAAATTGTATATACTTTTGCCGTCGAAATGACAAAATTTTTATTCATTGCGTTTGGCGTTGTTTGCGTTATTTTGGGAGCAATAGGAATTGTGCTGCCTGTGTTGCCCACAACTCCTTTTTTATTGCTTGCTGCATTTCTATTTTACAGAAGTTCACCGGAGATGTATAGGAAACTTCTTGAGAACAAGGTCTTTGGGAAATATATTTCCAATTATTTTAATAATGAACCTATGCCTGTCAGCCAAATAATAATTTCAGTTGCTTCAATTTGGATAGGGCTGGGACTGACTTTTTATTTTGCCCGCTTGCCGCAGTGGGTTGTAGTTATGCTTGCTGCAATCGGCCTGTCTGTAAGTATTTATTTATCTACGCGTTGCAAAAAGAGAATTAGAAAAAAAATATAATATTTTATGAAAAATATCGGATACAAATTATATCTTTATATCGGTTTAAGTCTGTTGCTTATTGCATTTGTAGTCAAATGGTTAAATATTGTGCCGTCGATAGGATTTTGGATTATACTCGGAGTAGCAATAGCGTTTAAAATATATTTTTTGGTACTTGCCTTTCGGACTAAGTCCGTCAAAACCGGTTTGTGGCTTTATTTGATTATGGCAGGAGTTGCGCTGATTTTTGCATCTTTGCTTTTTAAAAATATTTTTCCTAATCCTCTGATGCGCAATGTCCTTTTTTATGGGGCTATCTTGCTGAAATTAATAGGATTGATATTGCTTATTATAGGAAAGCGAAAACATTTTCCCAAATCCCGACCGAACGGCATAATTCCACCAAAGAAGCGTTTGCATTGAATAGGGCTTCGTAGTATGCGCGGAAAACTTCGTTGGCGGTGCGTTGCGCATCAAGTACTTCCAAGAGAGACGTTTCGCCGCGGGCATAGCTGAACTTCTTCTTTTCCAAAATGGTGGCGGCATTTGTCAGGGCGCTGTTTTGATATTCCTCCGCCTGACGGCAGGCCGATGTATAACGGTTGTAGCATTGTTCCACTTCTTTCCGAATCTGCAACAGTACGGCATCATATTGAGCCTTAGCCTGTTGTTCGGAGAATTGCGCGGCGCGCAGTTCGCCTTTGTTGGCGTTCGAAAATTTGAGGGGGATGGAGATGCCTGCTGCGAAGGAGTTATGTCTTGGCGCAGGAGCTATCTCGTTAAGTACAATTGTATTATGAGTAAATCCGATATTCAGTCCCAGGTCAATGACCCGGTTGGCTTTGGCAAGCCTGACATTGGCTGCCGAGAGTTCGCGGTTCAAAATCGCCGTTCGCAGGTCGGCGCGGTTTTCCTGCGCCAGTTCTATCAGGTTTTGCAAATTATAAACACGCTGAATCACACGCAATTCCCCTTGTAGAGACGTTGCGTGCAACGTCTCTGCGTGCAACGTCTCTCCGTGCAACGTCCCTGCGTGCAACTCCTCAGCATTCAACGTCCCTTCGTGCAACATCCCGACATCCGCCCCCTGCCCCGTTTCAACATCCGCCACCCCGCCCTCGAAGACCATTAAATCGGACAGCATGTCCTGATAGTCAGCCTCCGCCTGAAGATAACCGGTCATCATCGTCGTCGCTTCCAGACGTGTCTGCAGGGCATCCACTTCGGCAATTTCGCCAAGAGCAAGACGCAGACTGTCACCCCGTGCCAGTTCCCGCATACTTTCATACGACGAAAGCGCCAAAGCGACCAATTGCTTCTGTTTCAGTGCATCCAGATAACAAAGCGTGGCATCGGCTCGAAGGTTGCGGAAGAAGTCCTCGACTAATGCGCCGGTCATCTGCTGTTCGCTGCGTGCGACCGCCATCCTTGCGCTCCGTTTCCCGCCAAGTTCCAGTGTATAACCGAGTTCGGCTGCGTAGGCCTGCCCCATCTGCATCGTTTTATCCTGATTATTCTCATACCCGAATGAAATTTCCGGATCGGGCATCACTTTCGCAGCCTGCGTATTGGCTTCGGCGATCGACAGATTATACTTCTCAACGATATATTCCACATTCTTTTCACGAACGTTTTTCATATACGTATCGTAAGTCAAAACTCGCTGTGCATTAGCTGTATATGCAAGGCCAATCAATATGGCAGCAATATATTTTTTCCCCATTATCAATATTTCACAGAGTATATTTTTCATTAAAACAATCAGAATCCCATGTTGAGGGATTATTTAAAATATAATCGGCTATTCGATTCATTTCATTTTGATTACGTATAATATGGTCATGAAATCGAGTTTGCCATTCAAATTCAATTTTGTTCTTGTTTGCAAATTTTGTTACGGCAGATTTAAATCCACGTATCGTTACACACAATAAAGATTGATTTTTGGCAATTTTAATCATGTTGTCATTTTTCTTTACTGGTGTAGAGACGTTGCGCGCAACGTCTCTACAACGTCGTTCGTGTTTACGACGCCGCTGTGGATGATGGCGGTGCGCGAAGCGATAATGTATTAAGGTATACGGTATTAGTCGTATGCGTAGTCGCAATGTCTATATTCCTGGTTTGGGGGATATTCGGGGTATAAAAAATATCCGTGCAAGCCAAATTCGTGCAATCTACATGGGAAATTTGCGCTATCAGCGTGATACTGTGCTCTGTATGGTTGCCTCCGGCAGTGTCGTGATGTGATTCGGCGTGTGGGTGCGAGTGAATGATGGTCGCTCCGTTGATAACGTGCGAATGCGAAAAGAAAGTCGTTCCTGCATAGTAACTTAGAAAAAGCGTGATCAGCAGAAAAGAAAGCGTCTTTTTGATGTGATGGAGACCGGTCATGCCTGCAAAAGTACAAGTTTTTTTTAATCCAAGCCTATAGAAATGTTTTTTTTACAAAGGAAAGTTGATTTACTCCTTTTCCCCGTTTATCTTGCCTAACAGGACAATTGTTTTGATAGTTTCGATAACTGTCTGTCTGTCATATTCTTTTTCACTTTCGGGCAGTTCACCGTAAGGCACGAGGCACGGATGCTCCTTGCGATTATCGTCGCGGTTCGGGCCGTATTTCCAGCCATCGGCTTTGCGGCCGGCTGCCCATGCTTCGTGCACGTTTACGGCAACCTGTTCGACGATGTCCATCAAGTCGTGAGGTAATTCTATTTTGCCTGTATCTAACGGTTTAGGGATATTTGATATGTTCATTGTCGGGTAAATTGCTGTAAATATTCGCGTAAGCTCTTGTCATTTAATGCGATCAATGGCAGTGCGGCTGAAATGCGCCGGTCGTATTCGCCGGCATGCACGCCTGTTTCATCGACTTGCAGACTGTCAAACGGACAGATGTCATGATGCGCAAAATAATGTTTTTTGAGGAAATTCTTTTGAGACAAATCTTTGGCAATCAATTCTTTCTCTTCGCTTGTAGTCGCCCTGTAGCCCATCAGCAGTTTTTCCATATTCCACCGGTTATGCTCCACCTTGGATAGCAACTCAATTTCCCCGTTATTGAGCAATCCGCCGGGATTGTCAACAAATGACCTTATTTTCAGTTTGATAGAGTCTGCTTGATACCTGTTCGACCATTTATGGGCGACAGGCAGATGTCGCCACATCTCAATCATTTCATTTTCAGGAAATTGTTCGGGAGCACCTCTGCTATATACATAATTCACCATCATGGGAACCGTATCGTCGGCCTTGCGAAGGTCCAGACAATTCTCAAGCATCCCGAACGGTTTGACTTGCATGTACTTACCGTCATTTGAAAGCATGTCCAGCGTGCAATAGGGGATATCCTGCCGGACAAGCACGGGGATATGGTTATCATACACTCCGTCAGGCAGATACAATCCGGCGGCAAGCGCCCGGGGCGGTGAGGAGATGCATACCGCAATCGTCAGGCAGAGATTGCCGTTGCCGCTTAAATCGGCGATATAATTCTGAATGGCAGGATATTCCACTCTCGCCTTGATAAATTCAAATTCGATATCGGTAAACAACTCTTTTGTGTCACGCGGATTTATCCGGACGGCTTGATGGTTTAATATGCTGTCGTCCATCATATTGCTTGACGTAACTTCCCTGTATAAAACTTCCGTTTCATGGAATAGATGCCTGTAACGTCCTCTCAGATAGTTCATTTCCACATCGGCCTGTTCGTCGATAAAAGTGATGCGTGTCTTGATGCCTTTGGTGACAAAATTGGGAAAATGGCACAGATGCGCTGCCTGTATGCCCATGGCAATGCCCATGGTGGACATGCCAATCACCACAAGATGAACTTGTTGCGACGAATCGGCGCGGATGCCTTCGCGATCTAAGGGCGTATATTCAATGCCGGCAGTTTGCCCGTCTTTAGCCAGGCTTTCGTATTTGCCTGATACAAAGACTTTTTGCGCCCATATCTCCTCATAGTTGAAAGGCACAAAATCAATCCTGTCCTTTATGCCTTCGATGTCCCTACGCTGAAAAACGGCAAAGGTGGATTGATACTCAAACCGCACATTGCAACGGACGATGCGCCCGGTTTGCTTTTCAGACAGAACATCGTATATCCTTTTAATACATTCTATATCAAGCGAATCATTATCATATTCTTCTTTTTCTCCCAGGATAAACACCTCCCTGCACCTGCTGATTTGCAGCCGTTTCAAGTCTTCGGCCGAAGTGCGGTTGCCGCTCACAATGGTGACTTTCTTTTCGATACGCGAATCCAAGCGTGAAAACAGTTCGTGACGCACACCCGGCACAGCCTGCGTAGTCATCAACACGATTTCAGCATCGCTATATCGCTGATCTTTTGCAAATTGGCCAATTAGTCCGACACTCATCCTGTCGTAGCCGATGATGACGATGTGGTTGTTAAAATAATAATGTATCCTGCCGTTACTGATATTGTCTACCCGTCGTTCTATCACATTGCCAATCACCGAGATAATCAGTCCGCTCACAAAAATGATACCGGCAAAACCTGAAATAAGTCCCCACGTTTTTTCCGACCCGTCGAACTCGGCGCGGCTGGAGAAAAACATGCCCGGATTGATAAACGACAGCAT
>JAITMM010000163.1 GCA_031277335.1 Tannerella sp.
GAGCGCCGAACGTTTCGGCTTGTCGCAGCTTCACCAGCTACGCGGCAGGGTAGGGCGGGGGACAGACCAGTCCTATTGCGTTCTGGTAACTTCCTACAAGCTTAGTCAAGACACCCGTAAGCGATTGGAAATCATGGTTAAAAGCAACGATGGCTTCGAAATAGCCGAAGCCGATATGAAGTTGAGAGGGTTCGGCGATTTGGAAGGAACGCAGCAAAGCGGGGAAGGGCTATCTCTGCACATTGCCAACTTGGCTACTGATGGTCAGATAGTTCAGTATACCAGAACTTTAGCTGAAAATATCCTTGAAAAGGATCCTAACTTAGAGTCGGAAATGAACCGTCTCCTGCGCGAGCGGCTTAGAACGCTTTTCGGCCGCAAGGTGGCTTGGGGCAAGATAGGGTGAGCAAATGAATAACTGAGTAACTGAATAACTGAGTAACTGAATAATTGAATAACTGAGTAACTGAATAATTGAATAATAGAATAACTAAGTAACTGAATAAATGATTTACTGAATTTCTGAATTTTTTCGTGTAAATTCGTGTAAATTCGTGGACAAAAACTTTGAATAATAAAAATATGACAAACTTGCAACGCCTATCAGTCCTTGTGGTGGACGACGATAAAGACGTCCTGACTGCCGTCCGTTTTCTGTTGAAACCGGAAGTAAAACAAATAGTTACAGACACCAACCCGGAAAACCTGCGAAAGCTGTTGACTGAAAATAGACCCGACATTTTGTTGCTGGATATGAATTTCAACAGTTCGATGAACACCGGTAATGAAGGTCTTTACTGGCTCCGACAGATAAAAACGTGGGACTCAAAGGTTCAGGTCATCATGATTACGGCTTATGCCGACATTGATTTGGCCGTACAATGCCTCAAAGAAGGAGCAGCCGACTTTTTAGTCAAACCCTGGCACAATGAGCAACTCCTGCGCACGCTGTCCGAAGCATTTGAAAAACAGATGTCTGCGGGAATAAAAACATCAGACCAGGCTGACAAAAAGACGCCATTGGAAATTATCGGCGAATCGGAAGCGATGCAAAACCTTTTCTATAAATTGGAAAAGATTGCTCCGACAGATGCCAATGTGCTGATTCTCGGCGAAAACGGCACGGGGAAAGACTTGATTGCCCAATCCATCTACCAACTGTCGCTCAGAAAAGATAAGCCTTATATCAAGGTTGACGTTGGTGCACTGACAGATACGTTGTTTGAGAGTGAACTTTTCGGCCATAAGAAAGGCTCCTTCACCGATGCTCGCGAAGACAGGATGGGATTGATAGAAGCAGCCAATGAAGGCACCTTATTCCTCGATGAAATCGGTAATATTGCGCTGCAACAACAAGCTAAATTGCTGACTGTGTTGCAGAACCGTCAAGTCACACGTTTAGGGACAAATACGCCTGTCCCCGTCAATCTGCGCTTACTCTCCGCAACGAATGTCCCTTTGGCCGAATTGTCCAACGAGCGGCGTTTTCGTAAAGACCTGATATACAGGATTAATACCGTTGAACTGACCGTTCCGCCTCTGCGTGAACGTGGACATGATATCTTATTGCTAACCAATCATTTTCTCAAAATATACGAACAGAAATACTTGAAAAGTGAATTGAAACTGGCCGAAAATGCCAAAACGAAACTGATGCAACATACGTATCCGGGCAATGTGCGCGAACTGCAATATGCTATCGAACGTGCTGTAATCATGGCAGATAGCGACATGCTGAAAGTTGAGGATATCGTCTTTTCACCGATTGAACAGAAAAACGAATCGAAACAACTGTCGCAGATCAAAAGCAATCTTGAGGATTTGGAACGCGAGGCCATCTTGCAAGTTGTTGATAAATATCAGGGTAACATCACTAAAGCTGCCAAAGAACTCGGGTTGACGCGCGCTGCGCTTTACAGGAGGTTGGAGAAGTATGACATGTAGTTCTAATCAATTAATAATATGAAATTTAAAACATATTTTGGGCTGTTGTTTCCGCTTACGCTCTTTTTGGGATGCGTCACCGTTTTCCTGTTTATGAAGCATTATTCGCTGTTATCAGTGATATTTCTACTTATTACTATCTTGTTGGCTTACAACACACTGAGGTTTTTATTCAAGACACTGCAAGATATAGACGACTTTACGGAAGCTGTCCGTTATCGTGATTTCTCCAAGCGCTATCCCGTGACGGGAAAGAAGAAAAATAATTATTACGGCCATTTTAATGCCATCAGTGACACCTTTTTAGCGATGAGCACGGAAAAGGAAGCACAACAGCAATACCTGAAACGGATCCTCGAATTGGTCAATACCGGCATCGTGGCCTACGATATTGACACGCTTGACACGCTCTGGATGAATGACTCGTTCAAAAACATGTTTCAGATACCTTATGTGAAGAATATTAACTGGTTACTAAAACGTCAGCCGGAATTGCATAAGGAATTGATTGGAATGCAATTGGGAGATAACCGGCTGATTTCCATCAATACAGGCAACCGAACAATCAAAATGTTGAGCAGTGCGTCTACCTTTCAGACGTCGGGCAAGACCTACATGCTGATTGCCTTTCACAATATCAGCGCCACGCTGGAAGAAGTGGAGTCGAGCGCTTGGAAAGGGTTGCTGAATGTGATGACACATGAAATCATGAACTCGATAGCACCGGTGGCTTCATTGGCCGATACGATGAAGAAAAGGATGGAAATAATTAATAAAGAATCTGATATCCAAAGTATTCCCGACTTTGAAGATATGGAGTCGGCGATGGAGACGATTCGCAGGCGGAGTGACGGATTGCTGCGATTTGCCAATTCATACCGTAATCTGAGCAAAAATATTGTGCCTGACATTCAACACGTTAATTTGCATGAATTGCTTCAATCGATTTACCATTTGATGCTTCCTTCGCTTGAACAAAAAGGTATACAGTTGAAATTCAGATCGATAAATACGTCAATTATTGCCAATATAGACCGTAACCTGATCGAACAGGTGATCATCAATTTTATCACCAATGCGACGTATGCCGTCAGAGACAATGCGGAGTCTTCCATCGCCCTTTTCGCGGGATTGAGTGACGAAAATCCTTTCATAACCGTAGCCGACAACGGTTGCGGCATCTCAGCCGAGGTACAGGAGAAAATGTTTATCCCGTTTTTCAGCACCAAAAAAACGGGTACGGGAATAGGCCTGAGCCTGTCCCGCGAAATCATTAAGATGCACAACGCAAGCATTCAGGTGCAAACAAAAGAAGGTGAAGGAAGCGCCTTTACTGTTGTTTTTAATAAAAATTAAATAATAATATATAGATTTATAACGATGAAGAATCCGATTCAGATGATAAAGCAATGCGTCGAGAAAGAGGAACCGTATTTCTTGCTTCGGGGACAGGATATCTGTGCCCTGCCTGCTATCAAAGCCTATTACGAGGCTATAAAAGATAAAGTGACGGATCCCTATTTTATCGAAGAGATTGAAGAGATTATGAAAGATTTTCAGGCTTTTAGGGATGAACAGGGGGCAGATATACCGGACTAACTCTTTAATGAACAATTAATAATGAACAATTAACAATGTGGGGATGGCGAAAGACAACCGACTAAAAAAATGGCTGATTCATACAAGACAATCAAATCATTAGCTGAAGGATATCATACGGCGAAGCGAAGTCGTTTTATCTCTTATGCTCTGCCTGTCAGCACGGTGGATGAGGTGAAAGAACGGCTGGAGCAATTCCGCAAGCAGTATTACGATGCCCATCATGTCTGCTGGGCATATATGCTTGGAGCAGAGCATAATATCTATCGGGCGAATGATGACGGCGAGCCGTCGTCGACTGCCGGAAAGCCGATTCTTGGCCAGATAAATTCAAACGGGCTGACGGATATTCTTGTCGTTGTGATCCGCTATTTCGGTGGTATCGAATTGGGTACAAGCGGATTGATTGTGGCCTACCGCACGGCTGCCGCCGAAGCCATCGCTGCCGCAACAATCATTGAGCGCACGGTGGATGAAGACATCCGTTTTGTCTTCGCATACGAACAATTGAACTCCGTGATGCGTATAATCAAAGAGATGCGTCCCGTCATCCTCTCACAAACCATCGAGATGACCTGCGAAATGACCCTCCGCATCTGCAAAAGCGAAGCCGAAACGCTGAAAAACAGATTATCTGCTTTCGGAACCATACAGGACTTATTATTTTGAAGCATCCGTTTTGAAGACGGAAACGGGCGAATTGCCAGACTGCTTGTCAATTACATTCTCTTGCGACACAACTACCCGATGGTGGTTATACCGACAGCCGACCGTGTAAATTACCTTGATGCATTAATGAAATGCGATAAAAATACAGGTAAAGAGCCTTTTAAAGGTGCAAATGCCACGCTTGAACAGACAAAACCGTTCTGCGATTACCTCCATGATTTTGTTGTTAGAAAATTGGAATATGCCGTGCAATTGATAAAAGGAGAGATTTCGGACATCTCCGAAACAGACGATAAACAGCAAAAAGAACCGATTTCATCGAGCGATGTCAGTGTAAATGTCAGTGTAAATGTCAGTGTAAATAAAAAAATTATTGACATCATGGTGCAAATACCTTCCATCACGGCGAGAGAAATGGCGAGAATATTGTCTGTAAACGAAAGAACTATATACAGACAAATTGATATTCTTAAGGCCGAAAACAAAATAGAACGTGTAGGTTCCGACAAGACAGGTTATTGGAGAGTAAAAGGATAAAAAGGCTGTTTTAACAACAGGCAAAGCGAAATGCGACAGTTGGAAAGCGATTTCGACAAAGCTATTAAGCAATTAACTCAACAAAAAAAATAGCATAATATACTATTATACAGTCAAATAACTTATTTATACTGTTCGGATAAGTCCAGTATCTCGATATTTCTAAATGCGGTCGGAAATCCTTCCGCCTGCAAGGCTATGCGACCGGATTTCAGAGGTCCGTCGGGGACTCGGTCGGTCATGTCTTCGGCTTTGACTGTCAGTCGCGTATAGGTCATAACCGTATCTCCGTTGATAATGTGATGCACGATGCTGTCACCCAGAACGACCACTTCGGCTTTCACCCACTCGTCTCCGGGGTAATTTTTGGATGACGACGAGGCGCAGTGTGCGGGGTAAAGTTCGTTGTTGATATAAACATCGGTGCCGGGCGTGCAGACGTTTCCGGTCGTGTTCGTCACGGTTGAATCGGAGCCAAGAAGTTGAGCTTCAATGGATACAGGGAAAGACTGATCCAACAGCATGGATTCGGGCGATTGCGCGTGCAGCATCATTCCGCTGTTCAGATACGACCAGCCTGGCGCTCCGTCGGCATGTTTGCCGAAGAACCGGTATTCCAGACGCAATTTGAAATGCGAATATTCGCGGTTGGTATAGATGTGTCCAAAACGTTCGTTGAACCGGTCATACGCCCTGAAATCGCACTTCAACAGACTATCTTCCACATAAAACGTATTCCCGAAATTTTCACCGACCGGATAGCCGGAAATTTTCACCGTCCAACCCTCCAAATCCTTTCCGTTGAAAAGCGAAACCCATTTTTCGACTTTTTCCGTCTCTTTCGTCTTTTTCGCTGGGACACATGCGCCGAGCGCCAACAGTCCTACAGACACAAGCAAGCATAATTTATTCATATTTTTTTCTTTAAAATTTTCGGACAAAAGTAATCAATTTTGATGAAAATTGTTGCATTCAATAACAAAATATCCCTATTTTGCGAAATTTTACTGTTTTTTAGGAAGATTTATGGGTAACTCTCAAGGCTGATTTTGTCTATTTCGGCAAAATTTTTGACCCCGTTCACAACGAAACGCCCCAATACGGCAACGACTATGCCGAAGATATTCTGCACGAAAAAAGTGCAATAAAAAGATAAATGAATCTCCGTATAAACACCTAAATTA
>JAITMM010000236.1 GCA_031277335.1 Tannerella sp.
CCGTCTTCGCGGCCGGTGAATGCAGAAACAGGCAGACTGTCACCTTCTTGCGCATTGATCGTATGAACCATCATTTGGATAAATTCAGGGTGATCGCTTCCGTTGGCCTTTTCTTCATCTAAGAGTGCAGTCCATTCGGCAGGTATCTCTACTTTTGTCACATCTCCGCCACGGTCTACGGCGGCATAGTTCATCTGAATCACATTTTCACCTCTTTTACCATACGATTTCACGATGGCTTCCTTCATCTGTTCGACGGCTAATTCGTAGGGAATCACGCCGGTAATTTTGAAGAATGCCGATTGCAAGATGGTATTGGTGCGATTGCCCAGTCCGATTTCTTCGGCGATTTTTGTCGCGTTGATGATATAGAAATTGATCTTGTTCTGCGCCAGGTATTTTTTCACTTTTACGGGGAGATTAGCCTTCACTTCTTCCGGATTCCAGATGGTATTCAACAGGAAGGTACCTCCTTTCTTCAACCCCTTAGTCACGTCATACAGACGGAGATAGGCTTGCACGTGGCAGGCCACGAAGTCAGGCGTATTGACCAAATACGTGGAGCGGATCGGCTTGTCGCCGAAGCGCAGATGCGAGCAGGTGAAGCCGCCCGATTTCTTCGAGTCGTAAGCAAAATAGGCCTGCGAATATTTATCCGTATTGTCTCCGATAATCTTGATTGAGTTCTTGTTGGCGCCAACCGTGCCGTCGGCTCCGAGGCCGTAGAATTTGGCTTCGTAAGGTCCGCCTTCGAAAATCAATTCTTCCTTTTGCGGCAGCGAAGTGTAGGTCACGTCGTCCACGATGCCGATGGTGAAATTGTTTTTCGGTTCGGGCAGTGCCAGGTTTTCGTACACGGCAAGAATCTGCGCAGGCGTCGTATCCTTGGAAGACAGG
Organism: Tannerella sp.; assembly: GCA_031277335.1. Lineage (GTDB taxonomy): Bacteria > Bacteroidota > Bacteroidia > Bacteroidales > Tannerellaceae > Tannerella. Next base: position 898 of record JAITMM010000236.1, read on the forward strand.
CCGTAACGTCCGCCGACGATAAACGGCTGATGCGCCTTTCCGTAGAAACTTGCCTTTATGTCTAAATACAGAGGTTCACCGTTGGAGCCTGGTTCTTTGGTGCGGTCGAGGACGGCAATCCGCTGCACCGTTTTCGGAACGGCAGCCAAGAGATGCTTGGCCGAGAACGGGCGGAACAGGTGCACGGACACAAGACCGACTTTTTCGCCGTTGGCATTCAGATGGTCAATCGTTTCGCGAATTGCTTCGGTCACGGAACCCATCGCTATGATAACGCGGTCGGCGTCTTCAGCGCCATAATAGTCAAACAGACCATATTTGCGCCCGGTGAGTACACTTAGCTGATTTACATAATCTTCCACAATTCCTACCACGCGGTTATAATAGATGTTCGATGCTTCGCGCGCCTGGAAATAGATATCCGGATTCTGCGCCGTGCCGCGTGCTACGGGATTTTCGGGGCTGAGCGCCCTGTCGCGAAACTCCTGCAATGCTTTCCTGTCCAGCAGCGGAGCCAGATCTTCATCTTCCAGCACTTCAATCTTTTGAATTTCGTGCGAAGTCCTGAATCCGTCAAAAAAATGTACAAACGGGACGCGTGATCTGATGGCAGCCAGATGAGCCACCGCAGCCAGGTCCATGACTTCCTGCACCGAACCTGTCGCGAACATCGCGCATCCTGTCTGACGGACAGCCATCACGTCCTGATGGTCGCCGAAAATCGAAAGTGCTTGAGCAGCAATGGCGCGCGCTGACACGTGATATACGCCCGGCAACAGCTCTCCCGCTACTTTATACATATTTGGTATCATCAACAGCAAGCCCTGAGAGGCTGTAAATGTTGTAGATAATGCTCCTGCCTGTAATGCACCGTGCATCGCTCCGGCTGCTCCTGCTTCGGACTGCATCTCGTCGATGCGAAGCGTCTCTCCGAAAATATTCTTTCTCCCGGACGCAGCCCATTCATCGGCATATTCAGCCATGGTGGAGGATGGGGTAATCGGATAGATCGAAGCCGTTTCGCTGAACATATATGCAATATGCGCAGCCGCCTGATTTCCGTCACAAGTTAAAAATTTTTTTTGCTTTGCCATAAGTAAAATATTAAATATTTAATGATTGAATTGTCTTAATATAAAAAACCGAAAAGCCATAAGGGGATGATATTGCCTTCTCCTATTTCCATTCTTTCCGGCACGTAAATGATGTCGGACGAGGTGTTTGGCTTCGGATCAAGCATGATTTGGAACGAATGGTTTCCGTTGATAAGGAAACGGGCGTTTTTTTCACCCGTACTGACCTGATTGTCTTTCAGTAGCTGATTGCAGAAAAACGTTTCGTAGACGACTATGTCATTGACCGGCGTCTGGCTGATGGCGTAGAGCAGGTTGGAATTATACATGTACACACGCGACGGTTTTCCGGACGGCTCATCGCCAAAATCGTAAAGCAAACTGATTAAACGCGCTTCCCTCAGATAGTTGATGTAATTCATCACCGTTGCACGCGATGCACCGATCGATTTGCTCAACTGGCTCACGTTGGGCGAGCACGGGAGGCTTAATGACAACAGATACAGCAGTTTACGCAATTTTGGCAGATAGGTTTGCTCTATTTGCCTGATATACATCACGTCTACTTCAAGCGTCATATTCATCGTCTTCAACAGGTTTTCGGAGAAATTGCGATTTTCGAGAAAGAATGGGTAAAAGCCATGATTCAGATAGTCTTGAAAATAGGCGCGGGGCTTTGTCCGGGCGCAAATTTCACGCGCAATCGTCTCATGGTTATTGATCAACTCTTCCAGCCCGTAAGCCTGAAAATGCTGTTCGGCGGCCAGATTCATGTATTCCCTGAACGAAAAGCCGCGCAATAAATAAGACGATACCTTGCCGTATAGATCGTGATTTTCTTCGTTCAATCGAATCACTGAAGAGCCTGTAAATACGAGCTTTAAGTCTTGAAAGTTGTCATAGCAATAACTCAACTCCTTCGACCAGCCGGGATATTTGAAAACCTGGTCAATCAACAAGACCTTGCCGCCACGTGCGCGAAACTCATCTGCAAAATCGGCCAACGTCCTGTCGGTAAAAAAGAAATGATTCATATTGATGTAGAGACATTCCCTGTTGTCAGGTCCGAAAAACTCGTTTGCATACGCCAGCAGAAAGGCCGTTTTGCCCACTCCGCGCGAGCCTTTGATGCCGATCAGCCGGTCGTCCCAGTTGATTTCGTCCATTAAACCGCGTCTGACAGAAGTGTTTAAATGCCTGAGCAGATACTGATGTATCCGAAAGAAAGTTTCCATTCCACATTTGAATTGCAGACAAAGATAGACAAAATTATCGAATTGCAATATCGGGATAGCAGAAAATCCTCAAAAATGTCAAGTGATACTTGCATTTTTAAGGATTTTTAGGGATTGAAGGGAGAAAAAGGAAGCGGGTTATTTTTCACAAAATACGTCCCGCTTCACAAAGAAAAAAAAAGCAAAACAATGAAATTATCACCTTGTATTGGGATAATAGAGCGGTGCGTCACTGCCGGACGCAACGGACAGCACAACCGCTATTTTGCTCTGCCGGAGTTCCTCCGATAGCTGCAGAAGCCATATTGCTGACGAGTGTTGTAAACGACGACAAGGTGCCGTTTGCATTGCCTGTCCAGTAAGTTCCTTGCGAACTCTGGAAGAATATTTCGCCTAAAGCATTGACCGAGCCTACGAAAGGCAGGAAAGACGGATCGAAGGTCGTGCCGGAAGGAATCCCGCCGGGAGGGTGGTAATAAAAACCGCCGATTCCGGAAACCGTTCCGTAATTGTAGTATGCACCCATAAAATCGGCAAAGTTACCTCCTGCCTCAGCAAGGGTAGGCAGTCGCCATTTTCCGTTGTCGATATTGGTGACAGTCTGGGCTTTGATCCCTGCCAGGTCGAGTCCTACCAGCCGGCACGGGTCGCCCTTACCGCTCAGGACATTGGTAAGTGTATGATAACCCGGGTCGTACACGTTTGCCGCAGTTCCGGAATAGGGAATACCCGCCCAGTCGGCGATGGCCACGGGACTCCAAGCGATATCGGAGCCGCCCGGCACCATGCCGTTCGAATTGCCGCCTCCTGAGAGGTCTTGTGTCTCGCCGCCGCTACCGCTAAAGACGCCCACCACGCTGCCGAATTTGAAATACAGTCCGGCATCAATCGGATCGTCCGTGAGTATGTATTTGCCGTTGGCCGCATCCCACGTGATGCGCGGGCCGACGCTCAATTCAGGCTCCGGAGGCAGCTCACCTTTCACACAACGTATCGAAGCGCCATAGCTTCGATATTGCCTGCCCGTACCGGCCGAACCCGTATTTACCCAGACTCCGCCCACCGGCATCCCGTTTCCGGCTATATCGAAGTTGAGACTGTAAGCCATGTTTAATCCTCCAAAGCCGGTATATTCGGTCGACGACCAGTATTCTCCTACGCGACCTGCCAACCAGAGTGCTCCGGGAGCAGATGAGCCGCCGGCCCCCATGTCTTCTCCAAAACGAAAGCCCGGTGTGGGAAAGAAGATGGATGCGTTGGTAGCAGGACTGTAGAAAAGAATGCCGATATAGGCGACATAGGTGTTCTTCGGATCGATATTGACCGTTGACGAAACAGCCGTCATGTCATACGGGGGAGTAAGATTACTGTTGCCGTAGCCTGCATCCACACTCCCGTAAGTTACACTCTGTACAATCAGCCTGCGATCAAACCAGCCGTCTGCGTAATAACCCATCGCGATATTTGCCGTCAGAAGAGTTGTCAAATCCGACCCGGCGCCTCCGTTAGGGACGACGTATCCGATGGGGCAAATGCCTGAAAGGCCGAACGGCTCAAAACTGTTCGTTTCCCAATTGTCGGGCATAGTATTTATGGGAGTGATAGGATGAAATCCCTGATTATGAGTCCATTGGAAGAAAAACCCCGCCTGACTGGGATAGCCGGTAAACAACCCTTTATCCTCCGAGCCTACGAATCCGCCTCCGCCCACGCCCGAACCGTCGGGTGGTAGACCGTCGTCATCGTCCGGCGGAGGTTCAGGTTCCGGTACGAACGTTGGCATCGTCAAGTTGTAGGGACTCCATTGCGCGCTGCCGGTTTGTCCGGGAGCATAGTCTGCTTCTTCGCCCTGCCGGATCCAGATGCGCTGGCGGTAGTTATTTTGTCCGTAGGTCAGCAACACCAGGCCGTAACGCGCGGGGGCTTCGGTCGTCGGGGTATAGGTATCTTTCAGACCGATGCGGAAGTAGATTTGTTCGCCGTCGGGAAGGGTGCTTGCCTGTAAATTACCGCTGACGAATGATTTACCTGCCGGCAGCTGACGGTCGGGATTTGTTTCAAACCCGGAATCATTGCCATTGTCCACGTTGGCTTCTACGGGCGATGTCCCGGTGCGCCATCCGACGTTGGGATCGGTTGTCATCACGGTATCGAGCACGATCCAGTCTTTCCCGGCGATCACCTGCGCCGTCCAGATGCCGTCCATATTGCCGTTAGCGGTGCGTGACAGCCGGATCAGCCGCTCGCCTTTCTGACCGGCCTTCCAGAATGCGCCTACGAACGGTATGACACCGGCAGGGTTTTGATCCGTCAAGTCGGGAGAATCGCCGATCCGCATGGTCATCGTGTAGGAATAGCCGCTCTGCAACGACTTGGCAAACGTTGCCGGGATATCGGTGAGCGTCGTATCGTTGACGGTCATGGAGCCGATACGGATGATGGTCGGCATATCTCCCGGCGTGCCGGTATAGACCGTCCGCGTCTCGGATTTGACGCTATCGGCAGGCATCGGCGTCGAAAAGTTGAATGCCTGGTCGAAGGGCGTGTCGGAATGTATGGAGACTATTCCGGTAAACGTCTCCATATCAACCTTGTATCCCGGTATCGAGACATTGCTGAAGGCGGAGATCAACGGCAATCCGTTTCTTGTCTTTGCCACCAGCGTGACTTGCGACAGCTTGTGATACATGGTGATGGGAATGGATGTCAACGGCCCCTCGACCACGGCAACTGTCGGCGACACCCCCCAGATCAGGTCATTGACAGGATCGATGTCCGCGAGTGTGTCCGCCCAGGCAGGCGGGGCGACCGATACATTATTATATGAATATGCAATCATCTTGTAATTGCCTGCCGGCAGATGAAGGATACCGGTCGTCTCGCCCTCCCGAATCAGTGTGCCACTGCCTGTTACCGTATACATCCAGTCATCGACCTTTGTAAAAACGGAGGCGGAATCGTAAACAGCCAGGCGGATTTTTGCGCCGCTTGTAAAGGCCCTCGCCGTCACGGGAGGCGCCTTGTCTACAGGATCGACTGCCAGCGTGGCATAGATAAACAGGCCGTCGTTCACGCGGATCACATCGGTGGCAGGCTCCATGATGCGCGTGGAAAAGTCCGCTTCAAGGCGGTTGACAGAGGGCAGTAAATCCGGCTCTCCAAAATCGGCAAAACGGATGTCAATCTTGAAATTATCTTCTTTTGCCGAAATAGAGGCAAGCCTATCTTCCGGTAAATCAGCTATATACTCCGTTTCGCACGAAGAGATCCATCCTGTCAACCCGCCTATCAGCAGAAATAGGGTACGCACACCGGCGATGCGACACCACAACCACTTTATTTTCGTTTTCATATCATCTTATTTATAATTTTTTTTACATATAAACAGATGCAAAGGTATAGGCGCGACGATCGAGTGCCAAACGAAAAATCAGGAGCGTAGCGGTTTTAAATGTTTACCGTCAACAGAAATTCCGAGCGTAGTATTTTTAAGGATTAAGCGTCGGTCCCGTTTTTATCTTTCGTCGATTTCTTCCTGGGTGACGGGTTTGTGCGGCAGACAGAACATTTGAAAATCTGAGCATGTTTCATTTTCGGGACAATCGTAACATTTGGGGCACAGGGGAGACAGGCGGTATAGTCCGGCTTTTTTCTTTTTGAACGGCGTAATGTTTCTGGCCGAGAGTTTGAACGTCTTCTCGTTTTCGAGCACCACCGTTGATGGATATTCCTGATACTCTTTGTAATAGCACAAGTTTATTATTTCCTTGCGGTTGCACTTGAAAAACGGTTGCTGCGGAATATTTTCCATGATGTACTTCAGAGGCACGTCCACGTTATAACTCTTTCCGTCGGAAAAATAGAGCCAGCAATAGGCATTCTCATATATAACGTACATCAATTCATTATAATAATAGGCAATGTTACCTTGTTGCGTAGTGAGGGTAAGCTTGCTGCGATAAAATTTAATCGGATCATTCATCTTTTTTTTTTGCAAAAATAACATTGCCAAATTAGAAATGACAATTAAAAATGTCGAGCGTAGCTGTATTGAGGATTAAACGTTCATAAAAATAATGATCGATAACGGCGACGCTGTTTCTGTCTATTTGACGGGAACGCTACTCCCCCATCAAACTATCGAAGTCAATGACAAAGTTATAAAAAAAAATCTCGGATACCAAAATATTTTATAAAATCTTGTAGTTAAACTTTGTTAAGAGGTAAGGTGGTGGGGTGATTGTGTGGGGATTGGGTGATGGTGGTTGATGATGATGGCGGCTGAAAACGGCGATTGTAGTTGCAAACGGCGATTTCTTATTTGGCCGAAAAAAAAAGGGACGTTCATTGTTTTCATGCATTGACAACAATGAACGTCCCCTATTGCTTTGATTTCTATCTTATTCGATGATAGTCACCCACCCAAATTCATCCGGCTCGTCGCCGTACTGGATGGCGCGAAGTTTATTGTACAGCTTGACGCAGACGGGGCCTGGCTCGCTGTCTTTCAGGATGATGTACGATTTGTTTTCGTCCAGGTCATCGATTTGCGAAATCGGGGAGATGACGGCGGCCGTTCCGCAATTGGCGGCTTCGTCCAGCGTGTTGACCTCTTCCAGCAGCATCGGCCGGTGTTCGACGGTCATCCCCATCGAGGTGGCCAGCTGCATGATGCTCTTGTTCGTGATGGACGGCAGGATCGAGTCGGAAATCGGTGTGATGTAAGTATTTCCCCTGATACCGAAGAAGTTGGCCGGGCCGCATTCGTCGATATACTTTTTCTCTTTCGGGTCTAAATACAGCACGGCGGCATATCCGGCCGCATGCGCTTTCTGGCCTGCCACAAGGCTGGCTGCATAATTCCCGCCGACCTTGATATTGCCGGTGCCTTTGGGCGCTGCCCTGTCGTAGTTGCGCATGATGCAGACCTTGGACGGCTTGAAGCCTTCCTTGAAATAGCGGCCTACGGGCGTGACAAACAGCACAAACATATATTCCGTAGCCGGCTTGACGCCCACCTGAGCGCCCGTGCCGAAAAGGAACGGCCTGACATACAATGAAGAACCGCTCTCGTAAGGAGGGATAAAGCGTTGATTCAGCAAAATCGCTTTCCGCACGGCCTCTACAAATTTGTCCACCGGAAATTCGGCCATCAACAGCCCGCGGCTCGACGACTGCATACGCTTGGCATTTTCATCCATCCTGAAGACGCGAATCTGCCCGTCCTTGCCGCGAAATGCCTTCAATCCTTCAAACGTCTCTTGCCCGTAATGCAGGCAAGTAGCTGCCATGTGGATATTTAAATACTCGGATGACGATATCTCCAGTTCACCCCATTTTCCATCCTTATAACAACACCGAATGTTGTAATCGGTTTTCATATAACCGAATGGCAAATCAGCCCATTGTATATTTTCCATATTTCCTATGTTATTTTGCTGCAAATATAAACATTTTTTTATAATCTGCACCTTTTAGTCGTTGCAAGCAATTTTTGCCGGCAAAAATACGGGAAATTTATACACATTCCGATCGGGCGATACACTTTTTTTCATTTGTTATTGCCCGGCAACAAATAAATCGTCCATTTTCACTTCCGACTGAATATTGCCCCAATATTCATTATGTGCTACTCCATAAGTAGTTATCATAGTAAGGTGCATGGTTTTGGTAGTTTTTGTCTCCCGTTTGAATGTGGCTCTCTTATTACGGAGATTCTCGTCATATTTTTTATCTATAACAAATTCTTCATCGACATATTTCATCTCGCATAGATTGATAATCCGGTCGTTACGCTCGATAACAAGGTCTATTTGCGCTCCATTCTCTTTCCGGTTGCTCCGCCACGAACTTGATTTTATCAGCACACCGGAGATGCCGAGTTTTTGCCTTATTTGCGCAAAATGCGCCAGGCAAACCTGTTCGAATGCATATCCGCTCCACGCACGACGCCGGGCATTGTCGAGCGAGTTGATCCAATAATGTTCGTCATTCATTTTATTGGTTTTCAGGAAATTGTAATAAAAGAGCGAAAAGAAGTCCGCCAATTGATAAGTCGTTGATTTCCTTTTTTTTCCGTAACCGCTGTAGGAGCGGATCATATCGCACTGGTCGAGTTCTTCAAGCATGACACTCAAGCCGCCGCCATTGGAAATTCCGCTTGCCACAATGATTTCTTCACGTGTCAGCCCTTTTGTCTTTGCACTCAACGCTTCGATAATCTTCAAATGGCTTTCATAGTTTTTGAATAGCGAAGCATACAGAAATAAAAATTCGTTTTGCAGCGGTGCATCTTTTTTATATAACATATTATCAACATTTTGTGCTACACTAAGTCCGCGTTCGAACATTTCAAGATAATAGGGAATGCCGCCGAAAATCATATAGGCGTCAATGATTGACTTGCGGTCGAATTGGATTTTTTTCGATTGAAAAAACGCTTCGCACTCTTTGAGCGTGAAGGGTGCAAGGTGCATGCGGCGGGTAACGCGATTGTGCAGACCACCACGATTATTCAGTAACTTCTTGATAATCCAAGATGTAGCTGAACCGCAGGCAATCAGCAGAATATCTTTTCGCGCCGACGCCCACGTGTTCCAGAAGAAATCAAGCCCTGTTATAAACCCCGAACGATTCGTGTCGAACCAAGGCAATTCGTCAATAAAAATCACTTTTTTACCTCGTTTCCTTGAATTTTCGAGCAGATGAATCAATTGCCGGAAAGCGTCAAGCCATGATTTGGCCGGTGCATAAGGCATTTTTCCGTAAAAAGTAAGAGCAGATGCAAAGTGTCCTAACTGTTCCTTTTTTGTTGAATTTTGAATGCCGCTAATATAGAACGAAAAGTTATTTTTGAAATATTCCCTAATAAGGTAAGTTTTTCCTACACGCCGCCTGCCCCACAAAACCAGAAAGTCGGATTTGTCAGACTCAACTAACTGTTTTATAATATGTTGTTCTTTATCTCTACCCAGTAAATCCATCATAATTCCTTTTTATAATTGGCTGCAAAGGTAGAAAAATTATTTGATTAAGCAAAATATCAATGTCTATTTTTCGCTTAATCCATAATAAAAACTCATTATTAAGCAGAATATAATTACTGATATTTCGCTTAATCTCTATATAATTTATACGATTAAGCGAGTTATAAATATCAATACTTCGCTTAATCTATACATAATTTGTGAGATTAAGCAGCATATTGCAATGAAGTTTCGAAGCATCGGCAACTATTTTTACCGGCACGAGCAAGCGCATCAAAAAAATAAATATTACCTTTGACGTTCAAAATTGAATGATTGAAGGAAATGAAAGTCATTGACTCTATAAATAACAGCCGGAAAACGGCTTTTTCGTTTGAGATTCTGCCTCCGTTGAAGGGAAACAGTATCCAACAGGCGTTTCAGGTCATCGAAAGATTGCGTGAATTTGATCCTAAATACATTAATATAACAGCGCATCACAGCGAATTTGTCGAAAAGCTACAGCCCGACGGCAGCGTCCGCAAGGTCAATGTCCGCAAACGTCCCGGCTCCGTAGCCATCGCGGCCGCCATTCAAAACAGGTTTGGCATCACCGCCGTCCCCCATATCATCTGCAAGGGATTCACCAAAGACGAGACCGAATATGCACTGATCGACTTGAATTATCTCGGCGTCTATGACTTGCTGTTGCTGCGTGGCGATATCAAAAGGCTTGAAACAGAGCAGCATCCTGAAATATATCACGATTATGCCACCGATTTGCAGCAGCAGGTCAACCGTTTCAATCAGGGCATCGCGCTGGACGGCTCATCGTTCGAGCCGCCCGAAACGCCTTTTTCCTACGGCATGGCCTGTTATCCCGAAAAACACGAAACGGCGCCCAGCCTCGAATCGGACATCTTTTATGCCAGGGAAAAGGTGAAAAACGGAGCCGACTACTTAGTCACCCAGATGTTTTTCGACAACACGAAATACTTCGATTTCGTAGCGCGGTTGCGAGCCGACGGAATACAAGTCCCTATCATTCCGGGTATTAAACCGATAGTCTTTGCCAACCAACTGACCGTCCTGCCTGCCATCTTCAAATCCTCCATCCCCGAACCGTTAGCCTCCGAGCTTCGCAAATGCAGGAACGACGACGAAGCCAAACAGATCGGCATCGAATGGTGTATCTATCAATGTAAAGAGCTGATTGCCAAAGGGGTGCCCAGCATTCACTTTTATACGTTCATGGCAGTCGAAAGCGTCAGCCGAACAGCTCGCGAAATATATTGAAAATGAAGATTACGATATCGCTCTGCGTTTCTGGTTCTTGACGCAGTCGGTCATGGTGCAGTAGTCGCACGAGTAGAGCCGTTTTTTGACGTCTTCGCCGATGCCGATGATGCCGCTGACAGATTTGACGGGCAGCATCAGGCAGGATTCGGTCAGCGAGACGCCGCAAAAACGTTCGGGGAAAAAGGCGAACAGTTTTTGTTGCTCCAACAGCCGCCAGTCGCAATAACCGGGGCTGTAGCTGTTGCTGACGCACAATCCCTGCGCTTCCATGTCGCGCTTCATCCGCTCCTGCATGATCGATACGCAGGATTCGGCCAGCACCGACCCGATGCTGTCGGCGAAAAAGAGGCGTACCATATCGTCCGCCTGCTTGTTTTTCAGGTTCCATTCGTCAAATCCCTTGCCCACGGACGCCACAAAGACGGCCACCATCGTCGCCTCGCGGAAGGAGGAGGTGATAATTGCGCCGGGCGTCAAAATCGTGTCGCCTACCTGCAATCGCCTGTTATCCAGCCGTTTGCCGGAATGGATCACGTATCCGTAGGAAGGCTCGCAACAAGCGGCCAGTTCGTCAATGATCGCGTCAATCATCTCCACGAACGGTTCGGCCGGGGTTGAGTCGCCGTATCCCATCAGCAGATACAGTTCATGCCGGTCGATGGTCAAGTCACTGAAAGCCACGTCCGTCTGGACGGTTTGAAAGTGAGTAGTTAAATCCATATTTTATAGTTGTTAGTTTTCAGTAATTAATCCAAATATACTCCAAGCCCTTTATCTCGCCTGAGCCTGTCCATCAGCGCAATCTGCTCCGGCAGGATACGGTCCAACGACAGCGGCGGCAATTGATCCAACGGAAAGAATCCTTTGTCGAGGATATCATACGTCTCGTTGAACTCACCTCCTGTCACTTCGCACAGGATGAACATCTTATAAATGTAAAAGGGGCCGGCAGGATGCGGATGGCACCGTTTGTCCATCACGGCGAGTAGCCTGTCGACGCGGACGTCCAGTCCCGTTTCTTCCTTTGTTTCCTTGACTGCCACCTCTTTAGGCGTAAATCCCACGTCCGACCAGCCGCCGGGCATCGACCATCGGCCGTCCAATTTCTCGCGCACCAGGAGCACGTCGTCGCGTTCGTTAAAAATGACGGCGCGGACATCTACCTTTGGCGTAGCATATTCTTTTGCAAGCGTATAGCACGCATTGATTTCGTCTTCATCGATGCCGGACACCAACGACGCTATACGATCGCTGATGGAGATCAATTCATTGCAACGGTCTATCTCATAGCCGTTTTGAGCATAAGCCAATCCCGTCTGTGACAAGGCACGGATCCGTTGCGCCATTATGATAAGTTCTTCTCCTTTTCCCAATTGTCAAATTTTGATACATTTCTAAAAGCAACGACAAAGATAGCAAATATTATTTTATCGGATATTTTTTTGTGTATATTTGCAAACGATTCTAACATAATGGACAATGAAATTGAGAACTTGGCTGGCCATCGTTGCCATCGGATTGTTTGTAGGAAAAGTGATGCTTGTTTCGCAGGTATCTTATAATTCTTATTTTGAGCAAAAAAGCTTGCGCGTAGACTTTGCGCTGAGCGGAGATGCACATCAGCAGCACGCCGCACTGCAACAGTTGCGCGAAGAACCGGTCTGGGGCGGCCCCGTAAAAAACCTGATCGACCCGTTCGAATACGGAGGCTATCTTGTCAAATTATACGACCGCAGCACCCGGACGTTATTATATTCGAGAGGCTTCAACACTCTGTTTGAAGAATGGCGCACCACCGACGGGGCGCAGCACGAGACGCAGTCGTGGACAAACAGCATCGTCCTCCCCTTTCCAAAGCAGCCGGTGATATTCGAGTTGCTTGCACGCGAATATGCTGACAATCAATTTTATTCGCTATGGCAAATGGAAATCGACCCGGCGAGCATCTTTATCGACAAAAGTCCGTTGAAAAGGTTGAAGAAAGACAGCCTGCAATACCGCGGCGACCCGGCGGGAAAGATAGACCTCGTCTTCCTGTCCGAAGGATATACGGCAGCCGAAATGGATAAATTCAACGCCGACGCACGCCGTTTCACCGAAGCGCTGTTTCAGACGGAACCGTTCAGCGCCTATCGCAACAACTTCAATGTCTGGGCTGTAGACCTTGCTTCCGAAGAATCGGGCGTCGACAGGTCGGGCGAGGGAATTTTCAGGAACACGGCCTTGAATGCCGGCTTTTACACCTTCGGGCTTGACCGCTACATGACGACACCCGACATGAAATCCATCCGCGACGCCGTCTGGGACGTCCCCTGCGACGCCATTTTCATCCTGGTCAACTCGCCCGTCTACGGCGGCGGCGGGATGTATAATTTCTATGCCATCGGCACGGCCGACAACGAGCGCACCATCCACGTCTTTGTGCACGAATTTGGGCACAGCTTCGCCGGGCTGGCCGATGAATATTTCAATGCCGACGTGGCCTACGATAATTTCTATAACCTCGAAACCGAGCCTTGGGAGCCGAATATCACCACCTTAGTCAACTTTGAATCCAAATGGAAAGACATGCTTCCCGCCGACACGCCGATCCCTACGCCCGTCGATGCCAATGAACCGCGCAAGTTGGGCGTCTTTGAAGGAGGAGGCTATGTTTCCAAGGGCATTTACCGCCCCATGAACCATTGCACGATGCGCTCCAACCCGCCTTTCTGCCCCGTTTGCCAACACGCTATCGTTCGGATGATTGATTATTTATCCGATAGATAGAATGTTTTATTCCGGGATAAAAAATCAAAAGATATTCCGGCAAAATTTTACTTTCCGTATCGCCCGATTATAGCCATGATTCATTTGGGATTTAATGCTGTTTTACCTAATAAACAAATATTTAAAAAACATTAAATCTATATTCTCAATATCCTCAAAATATAGGCTTAAATGAAACATGGTTGATAACTTTTTAACTAAATAAATTATCAATAAATAATACTATATTTATCATTTATATTTTAAAAACCTATTCAAACCAATCATAACCTATGTATAAAGTATAAATTAACATAAATATATAATAATTAACTGTATATTTATCCCTTTATTTTTTTGCTACCGGAAAAGTTATCTATCTTTGTCGCCGGAATTATCAATTTCTATATATGTTGAATAAGAATATTACGCTTAACCGGCGCATCTGTATACGCCAAGGTCACGAGCCTGACTTCGCACCCGGACAAAATGCCGACGCCCGATGGAGTCCCTACAACGTGGGAAATTCACAAAACATGTCCCACGCAAGCCGGCTTTTTCTATCAATTGGGCAAACAGTCAGGCCGCACCATGGCATCACGTTCTTAGCGAGCCTGCGAAGCAATCCGATACTTAATTATCCTGATTGCTTCGTTACTCGCAAAGACGATGATAACCTTCTGAAGTAAATAAACATGATTGAAAAGAATAGTTTAATATACATAATTATAATGGGAACAATCATCACTAATATTTTTTATAAATTATTTTTTATTTTTTTTTACATTTTTCCGTCCAAAATGTGTTTTGTCTCAATATTACTTTTACCTTTGCCGCCGTTGAAATGCTAAAAAAAGGCTTCCTTAGAACGGGAAGAAATATTTAATAGAATTAAGCAAGTTAAAATATTGGAACAGTATGAACAGTATAATGAATTTTGTATTGCGACGGATCGCTGACAGGTGCAGGCTGACGATGTGGACGGGGATGTGGACGGCTGTATTGACAGTGTGGATGATAACTTCATGCGAGACAGAGTATATTCCGGAGAATCCCGACGTGGGAATTAACACTCTTTCCTTCTCTGAAGGCAATTTTAAGTTCTCCATCAAGTTTGCTACCTATGGGGAAGAAGACTCGCAGGCTGCCACCCGCAACGGGCAGCAGGACTCGCTCAGGGCGCTGAATATGGAGCCGGAGACGGATGTGATCCGCGTAAGGGACGGTCTGTTTATTTATGCCACGCTCGCCGTAGACGACCGGCCGGCCG
>JAITMM010000265.1 GCA_031277335.1 Tannerella sp.
ACAGTCGTATACGTATATATTAATGCCTAAAAAAGAAGGCGTTTTTAATCTTTCACCGGCAACTATCAGGGTCAACAATTCAAACTATACATCCAATACGTTAATAATTAAAGTATTGCCACCTGATCAATCAGCCGGTTCGTCCGGTACGCAAGGTCAAGGCGGCGCCGGTAGCACTTCAACCGGAATTAACAGCAACGACCTGTTTGTGAGAATGATTGTTTCGGACCGCTCTGTATATGAGCAGGAAGGTCTCCTTGTCACATTCAAGTTATACACAGCCTTGAATGCCGAACCGACAAACGTTAAATTCCCTGAGTTTGAGGACTTTCTTGTTCAGGATGTTGAACTGAATCCACAGTGGGTAGGTGAAAACTATAATGGACGCAATTACCGAACTGCTGTATTGAAGCAATCGGTGCTTTATCCTCAACATGCAGGGAACATTACAATCGGAGCGGCAAAAATAGAGATGAACGTACGTATCCCAACGCAAAGACGCGTTCAAAGCATTTTCGACTATCTTGATACGTATCAGGATGTACGAAAAGATATTACAACTACGCCTGCTACAGTCGAAGTAAAGTCGCTGCCATCAGGTAAACCGTCATCGTTTAGCGGAGCTGTCGGCAATTACTCGATGAATACGTCTATCAATTCAACAAATGTCAAAGCCAATGAAGCAGTGACTGTTACAGTTACAATTTCCGGATCCGGCAATATCAGGTTACTGAAAAATCCGGAGGTAGCATTTCCAAATGATTTTGAGATATATGAACCGAAAGTAACTTCCAATATCAAAACAACTGTGCAGGGAACGTCAGGAACACGTACAATCGAATATATGGCCATCCCGCGTTATGCGGGTGATTTCGAGATTCCGGATATACAATTCTCATTTTTCGACCCTAAAGAAGAAAAATATAAAACGCTGAGTTCCAATGAATCGTTTAAAATACATGTCGAACCGGGAGTAGGAGGTGACAGCACAACACCCGTAGTCTCCAATTTCAGTAATCAGGAAAGACTGAAAATGTTAGGGCAGGACATCCGCTACATTAAAGTCAACGCAAATCCGACTTTCATTCAAAATAATGAGATATTCTTTGGTTCGTTCACATATATGATTGTATATGTGATAATTACCATCCTGTTTGTAGCGTTTTTTATAATTTACCGCAAACAGGTCAAAGAAAATGCAAATATAGCGTTGGTGCGTACAAGAAAAGCTAATAAAACGGCAGTCAAAAGATTAAAAACGGCTGAAAAGCTGTTGAACGAAAATCGCAAAGAATCTTTTTATGAAGAAGTTATGCGCGCATTATGGGGATATTTAAGCGATAAGTTAAACATCCCGCAGGCTCATCTGACAAAAGACAATGTGGCAGCAGAACTATCAGGACATGGAGTGGGAGAGGAGCTGACAAATGAATTTATTGAAATTCTGCACACGTGCGAATTTGCACGCTATGCTCCCGGCCAAGGCTCGGAAGCCATGGATACCTTGTTCAGACAAACCGTCAATGCTATAGGCAAAATGGAAAATACGATTGGGAAAAATAACTGATTAATAGGAATATATATGAAAAAAATAATGTTTTTATTCTTCATTCTGATTTCAGGAACACTTTCTGCACAGGAATCTATATTGAAAGAAGCTGAAACAGCTTATACACAGGAAGATTATACAAAAGCCATCGAGTCGTATGAAGAAATCCTGAAAACGTTCGGAGGCTCGGCAGAGATATATTATAATCTCGGAAATGCTTATTATAAAGCCGGTAAGGTTGCTTCGTCCATATTAAACTATGAACGCGCATTGCTGATCAATCCGGCAGATAAAGATGCTCGTTTCAATTTGGAAATTGCCAAACTGAAGAAAGTAGACAGGATAGAACCTGTGGATGATTTTTTCCTTACAAAATGGTTTCATTCCGTTCAGAATCTGTTAAGCGTCGATACTTGGGCTTCGGTCGGCATAACATGTTTTCTTTTGCTTATAGGATGTCTGATATTGTATTTTTTCTCTAAATGGATGAGACTTAGAAAGATAGGGTTTTATGTCGGGATAGTCATGTTGCTTTTCGTTATCTTTTCTAATATATTTGCATTGAATCAGAAGAAAGCTATCGATTCACGACAGGGAGCAATCATTTTTGCCCCGACTGTGACGATTAAAAGCTCGCCCGACGCCAGCGGAACCGATCTTTTTGTTTTACACGAAGGCACTAAAGTGTTCATAAAAAGTTTATTGGGTGAATGGTACGAGATTGAAATAGAAGACGGCAACGTAGGGTGGATCCGTCAGAAAGACTTGGAAAGGATTTGAACAGTAACTGAATAATAGAATAATTGATTGTATAAATAATTGGAATACTGATGTTAGAAAAAGTTTTAGAATACGAACGAAGCGTTTTTTTATGGCTAAATGGAGGGCATAATGCTTTTTGGGATCACTTCATGTGGCTATATACCGGACAATTGATTTGGTTGCCGGTTGTTCTATTTTTTGTTTTCACCTTGTTCTATAAAAAAGATTGGAAAGAAGCCTTGCTGATTATTTTATCTATTGCTCTGGTTTTCACTTTATGCGATCAGTGTTCAAACATTTGTAAAGATTATTTTGAACGTCTACGACCTACCCATCACCCTGCTTTTATGGAGTTTGTAAAAACTGTAAATGATTATAGGGGAGGTAATTATGGTTTTATTTCAGGACACGCTGCCAACTCGTTCGGGTTTGCCACTTTTTCACTTTTATTGTTTCGCAATCGTTGGTATACTATTTCAATCCTTATCTGGAGCATGATGATGGTATACACACGGATTTACCTGGGAGTACATTTTATATCAGATATCGTTTCCGGCGCCATTGCAGGCCTGATAATCGGGTATTTGGTTTTTCGTCTTTACGCCTTGATACGAAGTAAGTTACTACACAAACTTGATAAACCTCACCAACCTTTTAAAATAGCCCAAATCAATCTCCTTTTAGTTATTTTGTATACGACTATTATTGGAATTCTTATTTATAGTTTTATCGAAAGCATTATTTGAATTACAAATCATTTACCGATGCAATCTGCATTTTTCCACTCAATACTGTAACAAAACGATGCCCCAAAACGTCTACATGTTGAAAAGAATTTTAAACAACAAACTATTTTTAAAAAATATAGCTTATGAAAAGGTTTCAAACAGTAACGGTGTGGCTGACAGTATTATTGCTTTTTTGTCCTACAATACACGCTCAGAAAAGCGTAGATCAGCTTTTTAATGACTTCTCTAAAGAAGAAAATGTGCAACACGTTGGAATTGGTGGCTTTACAATGACTATAGCCGGTCTGTTCCACGATGTAATGGGTGTCAAAGGAATTGAGGTTTTAAGTTTTGATGAATGCGACAATGCAGTTAAAGAACGATTAAATCGTGAAATTGCTGCACTGAAAGATTCCCGGTACGAGACGATGATTTCGGTAAATGAAAACAAAGAACGAACCAAAATTTTGGTGAAAATAGAAGACGAACTCATCCGTGAGCTTATCGTCGTTACATCCGGCGATGACCCTGCATTGGTTCGTATCAAAGGTAAAATCAAACCTTCTGATATTGAAAAAATTGTCAATGAAAATTCAAAAAAGAACTAAATCTTCATTATTAACTATTTAAAAGAATAAAAAGATGAAAACTAAGTTGTTATTAATTGCTCTTTGTCTTTGTTGCGCAAGCATGGGCTTTGCGCAAGACAAATTGTTCGAGAAATATGCAGATATGGATAATGTGACTTCGGTATATATATCTAAAGCCATGTTCCAAATGATGCCGGGAATAGAAAAAGCAGGTGTGAATCTGATGAATATGAAAGGAAAGATTGAATCTTTACAACTCGTAACTACAGAGAAAAAAGAAGTTGCCGATCAGATGCGAAAAGAGTTTACACAATTGGTGACTTCAAAACATGAGGAACTGATGCGAGTGCGCGACGGTAAGAAAAGAGTCAATTTCTATTCAAATATGAATGGTGAGCAAATCAAGGATTTACTTATGCTGGTCGAAGATGAATCAAATTATACAGTCATCCAGATTGTAGGTAACTTTACCTTACAAGATATTCAAGACATTGCCGAGCAATATTGAATCAGCTTGCACAACCTTTAAGACGTCAAGATAACCGTATGAATGGAAGTCTTGACGTCTTTTTATATGCCTAATAATCAGTCTTTATTGTAAAATGCAAATTCACCATAATTTATATTATGTTAAATAATAGATTTGGATAGCACAAAATATATATGCAATAAAAAAGAGGCATCTCCTATTGAAGAATACCTCTTTTAAAATTTTCTATTTGAAAAGCGGCTTATTTGCCTTGCATCTTGGCGTCCATTTGTTCATATTCAGCATTCATATCAAGCTGATAATAAATGCCTCGCAATGCTATCATATATTCAGTTTCATCAGGCCTGAGTTGATGGGATTTTTCAAAAAACGGCAATGCCTGTTTAAAGTAGCCTTTAGCAACTTCCTTTTCTGCATTGTATTTGGCAGCGTCAGTCAGCTGGTTAGCATCATTTAATTTTACAATACCCTGATTATAAAAGACACGTCCCAAATTTGAAAGAGCTACAGGATTGTCTTTATCCATATCCAATTGTTTCTGATAAAATTCCTGAGCTTTTGCATTATCTTTATAGCCTGATTCATAAACGCTTCCCATAGCAAAATAGAGTTGCGAGTTATTTGGATTTTTACTGATGGCTTCATTCAACATGCTTACGGCCTGATCATTGCGATCTGCACTGATATAAAGATTGATCAAATTCAACACATACCAGCTTGAATCCGGGAAAATTTTCATCCCCTCCATCAGAGTTTTTTCCATGTTTACTGTGTCTTGTTGCTTGTTATACTCCAAGAAAAGCGACTGATATACATCGTTTTGCCTGAAAGGAGCATCTTTTGCCTTTTCCAATGCAGGTATTGCCAGCTCAGGTTTTTCCAATTGCATGGCAGCAACACAAGCATAAAATTGAATCAAGTAATAATTTGAATCTCTTTTTGCTATCGGATCGCCTGTGAAAAATGGCAGATTGGCAATTTTAATGTACTCATTGAAGAAGTCGTAAGCCTTTAGATAGTCGTTTTGATCGTAATAATATGCACCGGCATTAAAGTAACCCATGTGATTGGCACTCAAGATACCCTTGATTTTCTTCTCGTACTTAGGTTTAATCTTACCTTTTGCATCGGGCAATTGATCTAAATCGTATGCCTTTAAGTAAAATGGCAGCGCATTGTACAAGGCGCTATACATCACATTTTCATCCGGTTTTTGTCCCAGAATCATCTTAGTGTTTTCACGATTATATTGGGCGTCTTCTATATCGCCCGCTACAAACCATGTTTTTGGATCATTCATTGTTTCAGGATTTCCCAACGCTCCCTTAATCAAATTACGCGCTTCATTTAAATCGGCACTTTGATTTTTTGCCATTCGCTCTGCTCCTGTCACGGATGCTTTTTGAGCGTAAGCAACTGTCATAGCGAAGCATAAACCAATAACTAATACAATTTGTTTCATTTTTAAATTCATTTTTGATGTTAATAATTTATTTTGTATATCATTTTGACACTTTAAATCGCTTTTGGATTAATTCTCCGTAATATTTTCCGAATCAATTGCTTCGATAATGTTATCTTCATCATCAGGTAAAGTATTACTTACAATATTTTCCTCTTCCTTTTGAGACATAACCTTACATACGGATGCGATTTCATCGTTGTTTTTTCCAAGATTGATAAGACGTACGCCTTGAGCGGCACGCCCTATGAGGCTGATATCCGATACTTTCATTCGAATGGTAATGCCTGACTTATTGATGATCATCAAATCGTTTTCTTCAGTAACTGTCTTTATTTCAACCAATTTACCCGTTTTTTCAGTAACATTGATCGTCTTGACGCCTTTCCCACCCCGATTTGTGACCCTGTAGTCATCTATTTTTGAGCGCTTTCCGTAGCCTTTTTCAGATACGACTAAGATATGTTCTTTCTCAGGGTCTTTAATGCATACCATACCGACAACTTCATCGTTGCCTCCATCGAGTTTCATGCCTCGCACACCGGCTGCAATACGTCCCATGACGCGTACTTTGCTTTCATGGAATCGGATCGCCCTGCCGTTTCTGTTGGCAATCAAAACTTCATTATTTCCATTTGTCAGGCGCACTTGTATCAAGCCATCGTTTTCATTCAATGTGATTGCATTGACGCCATTCTGTCGCGGACGCGAATAGGCTTCAAGCAATGTTTTCTTGATGACTCCCTGCTTTGTACAGAACATTAAGTAGTGAGAATTAATAAATTCGATATCGTTGGTAAGATTTTTAATACGAATGAAAGCATTTACACTGTCGTCTGCATCAATATTCAGGAAATTTTGAATTGCCCGTCCTTTGGCATTTTTTGCGCCTTCAGGTATTTCAAACACCTTTTTCCAGTAACAGCGTCCTTTTGCAGTGAAAAACAGCAGAGTAGCGTGCATGGAGGCCGGATAGATATATTCCACGAAGTCTTCTTCACGCGTTTCCGAGCCTTTTGCTCCGACGCCTCCGCGTGCCTGGGCGCGAAATTCGCTGAGCGGGGTACGCTTGATATAGCCCATGTGCGAAATTGTGATAATCATCTCATCATCAGCGTAGAAATCTTCGGGATTCAGGTTTTCGGATGCATATACAATATCTGTTTTACGGTTATCGCCGTATTTTTGTTTTATTTCAAGCAATTCATCTTTGATCAATTGCATAAGAACTTCTTCATTTTCAAGTATCTCTTTCAGGCGGGCAATCAGTTTTTCGATTTCTTCGTACTCTGCACGAAGCTTTTCCTGTTCAAGGCCTGTCAATTGCCGGAGACGCATTTCGACGATGGCTCTTGCCTGAATGTCCGTCAGAGAGAATCGATCCATCAATCTGGTGATGGCTTCATTCGGGCTGCTTGAGCCTCTGATAATGGCGATTACTTCGTCAATATTATCTGAAGCAATAATCAATCCTTCAAGTATATGCGCTCTTTCCTCAGCTTTTTTAAGTTCAAATTTTGTCCGTCTGACGACTACATCTCTCCGATGTGCCACAAACAGGTCTATTAGCTCTTTTATGTTCAATAGCCGCGGCCGTCCGTTGACTAACGCAATGTTATTAACGCTAAAGGATGATTGCAAGGCAGTTAACTTGTATAATTTATTCAATACAACGTTTGAATTGGCCTCACGTTTCACATCTACCACTATGCGCATGCCGCTTCTATCCGATTCGTCATTGACATTGGATATTCCATCAATCCGCTTTTCATTCACTAATTCAGCAATATGCTTAATCAATTCCGCTTTATTGACCATGTACGGAATTTCGGATATGATTATTTTTTCATGCGATCCGTCAGTCTCAATTTCAGCTTTGCCGCGCAATACTATACGTCCCCTACCCGTCTCAAATGCTTCTTTTACACCTTCATAGCCATATATCGTAGCGCCTGTCGGAAAATCGGGCGCTTTAATATATTGTAGCAGGTCGCTTACTTCGATGACGCCTTTGGCATCAATCAAGGCGATACAGGCATCTATTACTTCTCTTAAATTATGAGGGGGCATATTTGTGGCCATACCTACTGCAATACCTGATGCTCCATTTATAAGAAGGTTGGGAATACGTGTAGGCAGAACTGTCGGTTCCTGTAATGTATCGTCAAAGTTAAACTGAAAGTCAACCGTATCTTTATCAATATCTTGTAGCATTTCTTCGGCAATCTTGCTCAGACGCGCTTCGGTGTATCTCATGGCTGCCGGGCTATCGCCGTCGACAGAACCGAAATTGCCCTGTCCATCTACCAAAGGATATCGTAGAGACCATATTTGAGCCATGCGTACCATTGCTCCATATACTGACGAATCACCATGCGGGTGATACTTACCTAATACTTCTCCTACTATTCTGGCAGATTTTTTGTAAGGTTTGTCGGACGTATTACCTAATTCATTCATACCGAAAAGTACGCGTCGATGAACCGGTTTAAACCCATCCCTTACATCAGGAAGCGCTCGCGAAACTATGACCGACATCGAATAATCAATGTAAGCCGATTTCATCACGTCTTCTATGTTGACCGAAATAATTCTGTCATCTTCAATCATCGTCTAAAATTTCAAAAAAACTAACTTAAATCGCTTCAAAAAACACGCTAAATTACGGCTTTTTCGTTATATGACAAAACTATTTGAAGTAAATAAACATATTCAAACATTTTATAACACTTTTTCATTGTCGTTTCAAAGAAAATCTTCAAATAATTCATTTTTTAAATTGATGAAATCTAACAATATAGCTATAAAAAGAAGTTTTTTTACTAAACTTAACACGAATCATTAGCAATTCAGCAAAGTTTCTTGTAATTTTGCACTTTATTAGCCAAAAAAATTATCAGATTAGATGAAAATAGTAGTTGCCAATTGTGTGTTGTCTCTCTTTTTGACATGCTTGTTAATAGGTTGTAATACAGGCACAAAAAAAAAATCGGACAATAATATCCAGTTTGATTCACTTACTGTGAGCAAGATGTATCATTTTTTTCAAGTTGATACAAACCCTCAATGTACGTTGCAAATCGACTTTGTCTACCCGGTCGGATACGAGAACGGCGAAGTCTTGAAAATGATTCAGCAGCAGTTTGTTAGTGGTTTCTTTGGATCGGAATTTGTAGCCTTTGCTCCCGATAAAGCCTCAGAAAAGTATGTGGAGGTTTTTTTCAACTCGCTCAAAGACTATGAGAAAGACTTTAAGTTAGACGTTGAAAATCATGGTTCAGAGGTTGAGGAAGCTTGGTATACTATCGAGGAAACGATGTCCAATCAAATAGTCTACAACAGAAATGACATCATAAGTTTTGAAGCGGAAAAGACCGGTTACTACGGTGGAGCGCATGGTTCGCATAACTACAATAACATGTCATTAGATTTGAAAACAGGACTGCAAATCACTGAAGACAAGATATTTATAAATGACTATCAAGAAGATTTGGCAAAGATTATCGTGGATGCAATAGCACTGACAAATAATGTTGAGATTGCCGAACTCGAAAATATCGGTTTTTTCAACGTGAATGAAATCTATCCGAACAAGAATTTCTATGTTGACGAAACGGGCATCACCTATACATTTAATGAATACGAGATAGCCGCTTATGTCGTTGGCCCTGTTAAAGTGCATATTCCGTATGAAAAAATATGGCATCTTCTGCAAAAGACAAGTCCTATTGCTGAAATTGCTTTTCAATGATATGGAATTGCTGCTCAAATATTTCCCTGAGTTGAATGAAGGTCAAAAAAGTTGCTTTGCTGCGCTCTTTAATCTTTATATTGAATGGAATAGCAAAATAAATGTGATTTCGCGCAAAGATATCGAACATCTTTATGAACATCATGTTCTCCATTCGCTTGCGATCGGAAAGTTTATACGCTTCAGACCGTCTACAACTGTGTTGGATGCAGGCACGGGCGGAGGTTTTCCGGGCATTCCTCTCTCCATTCTTTTTCCTGAATCATCTTTTCTGCTCGTCGACAGCACAGGCAAAAAAATCAATGTTGCACAGGCAATCATCGATTCCATCGGGCTTTTGAATGTTAAAACGAGGCATTGCAGGATAGAAGAAGAAAAAACGCAGTTCGACTTTGTTGTGAGCCGTGCCGTGGCGACGCTGCCGGAGCTTGTTAAAGTTGTGCGTAAGAATATCAGGAAAGAACAGTTTAACTCTCTACCGAATGGATTGATTAGTTTAAAAGGAGGTGATATTCAGCGCGAAACATCATCATTTTCAAAACATATCGTAATTCAGAACTTGTCTGCTTATTTTAAAGAAGCATATTTTGAAACAAAAAAATTAATATATTTACCATTATGATTACCGTTAAAACATTTGTATTTAATTTATTAGCGGAAAATACATACTTATTGTATGATGAGACCAAAGAAGCAGTTTTGATAGATTGCGGTTGCATGTATGCTTCTGAAGAGAGGATGCTTTCCGATTTCATCGCACAAAACGGAATTAAGTTAAAACGTTTGCTATGTACGCATCTCCATTTTGACCATATTTTAGGCAATAACTTTATCTTTCAGACTTACGGCATCAGCCCTGAAGCTCATCGAAAGGATGTCAAATTGTTGCCGTCAATCAAAGAGCAGATCAAATCGATGAAAGTTCATCTTCCTATACATTTTATTGATATACACGACTTTATAGTTGGTAATCAGACAATAACATTTGGAAAATCCGAGTTGTTGGCTATGCTTGTACCGGGACATTCTCCGGGCAGCCTTGCGTATTACAGTCATAAAGACGGCATTATCGTCGTCGGAGATACGCTGTTTAAAGGCAGTATAGGACGTACAGACCTTTGGGGCGGCAATTATGATATGCTTGTGGCCGCTATCAGAGATAAGATTTTTTCCTTGCCGGAGGAGACCATCGTTTATCCCGGTCACGGACCTTTCACTACAGTGGCATCAGAGAAATTACATAATCCTTTTTTATAAGATAAATATATGGACACCAATCTTTTTGCAAATCGTCACATAGGCGTCAATGCTGATGATATATCTTCAATGCTTAAAACTATAGGCGCAGAATCAGTCGATGAATTGATGGAACAGACGATTCCATCGGATATTCGCCTGACAAAACAGCTTGACTTGCCTGAACCAATGACCGAGCGCGAATATGCCGAACATATTGCAGAGTTAGCATCCCGGAATGAGATTTTTACTTCCTATATCGGGATGGGATGGTATGACACGGTCAGTCCGGCACCAATCCTGCGGAATGTGTTTGAAAATCCGGCCTGGTACACTTCCTATACGCCTTACCAGGCTGAAGTTTCGCAGGGGCGTCTGGAAGCACTTTTCAATTTCCAGACGATGGTTGGCGAACTCACCGGCATGCCCTTGTCAAACAGTTCACTGCTGGACGAAGCGACAGCCGCGGCAGAAGCGGCTTCAATGCTGTTTGCAACTCGTAGTCGGGAACAAATAAAAAATGGAGCCAATGTGCTTTTTGTTGATAATAAAGTATTTGAATCAACACTTGCTGTCATCAATACTCGTATGGCGCCGCAAGGTATTGAAATCGTGTCCGGAGATTACAGTGTTTTTCAATTTTTTGAAAAAGTTTTTGGGGCGATCATTCAATATCCTGACAGTGACGGATCGGTAAATGACTATGCCTCATTTGTTTCCAAGGCAAATGCTAATGGAACGCGCTTAGCTGTAGCCGCTGATCTGTTGAGCCTGGTTCTGCTGACGCCACCGGGCGAATGGGGTGCCGACATAGTATTCGGTAGCACGCAACGTTTTGGAATTCCCATGTTCTACGGCGGACCATCCGCAGCTTATTTCGCTGCCAAAGAGGAATATAAACGGTTTATTCCGGGTAGAATCATCGGTCTTTCTGTAGATGCCTACGGACATCCTGCTTTCAGGATGGCGTTGCAAACGCGCGAACAACATATAAAACGCGAAAAAGCCACTTCCAATATTTGTACGGCGCAGGCGCTTCTTGCCACTATGGCCGGTTTCTATGCCGTTTATCACGGGCCGGAAGGTTTATACGACATCGCATCACGTATCCATGCCTATGCAGGATTCCTTTGTGAAGAACTCAAAACGCTGGGATACAGACAGATGAATAAACAATTCTTCGATACATTGAAAATAGCATTGCCGGCCAATGTCCCCTTGGAGGCGTTGGAGGAAATAGCGCTTTCATGCAAGGTGAATTTACGCTATTTTCCTGATGGAGAGGTCGGTATCAGCTTGGATGAGACGACGCAACTCACAGATATCGGTACGTTGTTATATATTTTCTCTTTTGCAGCCGGGATTGATTATGTGCTTGAAAAGACGATTCCACCGTGCATCCATGTTGATGGAAAGTTCTTGAGAACGGGTGATTTCATGCAACAGGACATATTTAAAAAATATCATACCGAAACGGAATTGATGCGCTATATCAAACGATTGGAACGTCGGGATATTTCGCTGGCACATTCAATGATTTCACTGGGTTCGTGTACGATGAAACTTAATGCGGCTTCGGAAGTAATGCCGCTCAGCTGTCCCGAATTTCAAAATATTCATCCGTATGCACCTTTAAATCAAGTTGAAGGGTATATGGAGATGATTGAAAATCTATCATCCTACCTGATTGAGATCACCGGCATGGACGGATGCTGCCTGCAACCCAACTCCGGAGCGGCAGGCGAATATGCCGGTCTGCGGGTCATCAGGTCTTACCATGAGAGTAATGGTCAGGGACACAGGGACATCGTCCTGCTTCCCGCTTCCGCGCACGGCACCAATCCGGCAAGCGCCATACAATGTGGCTACACAACGGTCACAGTCCTTTGCGATGACAACGGAAATATAGACTTGGCGGATTTTCGTGCAAAAGCCGAACAACATAAAGATAATATGGCTGCTACGATGATTACCTATCCCTCCACGCATGGGATTTTTGAAGAGGATATTCGCGAGATGTGTAGGATTGTGCATGCCTGTGGTGGTCAAGTGTATATGGACGGTGCCAATATGAATGCGCAGGTCGGACTGACGAATCCGGGGATCATCGGGGCCGATGTATGCCATTTGAATCTGCACAAGACTTTTGCTATTCCTCACGGCGGAGGCGGGCCCGGCGTCGGACCTATCTGTGTTGCAACGCATTTGATGCCGTTTCTTCCTTCCCATCCGGTCGTTTTCGGCTCAAGTTTGAATACGGTTGCAGCCGCACCATTTGGCAGTGCCGGAGTTTTAGCGATTTCGTATGGCTATATTCGGATGCTGGGAACTGGCGGACTGACCCGATGCACACAAGCTGCAATACTGAATGCCAACTATTTAGCTGCTAAACTTAAAGATACGTATGGCGTTGTGTATACAGGTGCGAAAGGTCGCGTCGGACACGAATTGATCCTTGAGTGCCGCAGTTTGAAAAATACGGGTATTGATGAGACTGATATTGCTAAGCGGCTGATTGACTTCGGATATCATGCGCCTACATTGTCTTTTCCCGTGCACGGCACACTCATGGTAGAGCCGACCGAAAGTGAGAGCAAAGCCGAACTGGACCGCTTTATCGAGGTGATGAATTGTATCCGGAAAGAAATTGAGGAGGTGGAAACAGGGCTGGCATCGAAGGAAGACAACGTACTGAAAAATGCTCCGCACCCTGAATATGAAGTGTCCGGCGACGAATGGCTTCATTCCTATCCGCGCTCGAAAGCAGCATTTCCGTTGACATGGTTGCACGAAAGCAAGTTTTGGGTAAACGTTGCCCGTGTCAATAATGCCCAGGGAGACAGAAACTTAATAGCAAAATATGACAAATGATGCGTTACATTGGTATATAATGTGTATACATATTTCATTTCAATGCTCATTTACAAAGGTTACAATATCAAGTCTTATGGAAGCAATATTGGAAAAGCTGTTACATAAGCGGTTTTTGTCTCAATGTTGCGATGTCTTTTCCGGATTGAACATTTCGTAAGTGTTGTCTGTATAGAAGATCATTATTTTCAATACTTTTTTGACAGGCACTTCCTGTAATGTAATATTTTCTGTTTCAGTGCTTTTAATTGTCTGAACGGGCTTTTTATCCCTTATTTCCTGCCGATTTTCCGGAATTGCTTTTTTTTCGTCGGGAATATGCGCAGGAGATGAAAACAAATCCAATTGTTTTTGTTGGTTGCCCGAAGTGTATTCACGTTTCATATTGCCGGATCCAAACAGCAGCCAGTCCGGATTAATATAGGGAAACCTTTCCAATATCTTCATATACACATCCAGGCTTGGATTGTTCCTGCCGGAAAAAATATGCGATACAGCGGCACGCTGTATCCCGATCTCTTCTGCGAACCTGGCGGAAGTCATCCCTTCCATGTTCATGATTTGCATTATTCTCTCTTTCATAGCTTTATATTTGATGATGAAGTGACATTTTGTCGGTAATTATTGATGTATCCAAATGAATT
This sequence comes from Tannerella sp., assembly GCA_031277335.1. Classification (GTDB taxonomy): domain Bacteria; phylum Bacteroidota; class Bacteroidia; order Bacteroidales; family Tannerellaceae; genus Tannerella. The sequence continues at coordinate 14,084 of JAITMM010000265.1, forward strand.
TACAAAAGTACACATTGTTTTACAAATGACAAAATATTTTTATATGATACGGTTGTAATTTGAGATATATTTGTGAATACACAAATGTAATCCACACTTTGTATGCATTAATATTATATCCCGAAACATACCTAAAGCAAAGCTTAATATAGTATAGATAAATAACTGGTTTATAGTAAATAAAATGTTGCACACTGCTTGTCATTCAGACGGAAAATAACCGAAATTGCTTGTTTGCCCCATTTAAGTTAAAGTATTGCTTAATATAAGTATTATTAAATATCTGATTATTATATTATTATATCTTAACATGTCGTATCATTATTCGATATAATTTATTATTGTAAACGGTTACGGATGTATTCGGATTGGCTTATGTCCGATGTGGATACAGATGTTGCTTAACGAGAATATCGGATATACTTGTATACATAATACATTTGTATACGCATTAAATTGTTGTATAAATGTATATTTATTCATCTTTGATTTAATAATTTAGTTTGCATTGCCAATTTGTCATGTTTAGTGGTTTTGAATAATTTTTTCTTATTTCACATTTGTATACGATCACGTTTTGAATAATTTTGAATCTTTCCATGAATAAATGTATTGCGGACAGATATATTTATTATTTTTGTTCCCAAATTTCAATGACTTATCCCTATGCAACCCGTAAATTCTACTCAAAAACGCGGATTTGGCGCGGCGGCAGTCTTTTTGACAGCTATTTCTGCCATTCTCGGAGCGATTCTGTTTCTCCGCTTCGGATTTGCCGCCGGGACTCTCGGTTTCTGGGGTGTGATTGGGATTATAGTCATAGGTCATGCCATCACGATCCCTACTGCGTTGGCGATTGCTGAACTGTCGACGAATACGCGTGTAGAAGGTGGTGGCGAGTATTTCATTATCTCCCGTTCGTTCGGCTTGAAGATAGGTTCCACGATTGGCATCACACTGTTTATGTCGCAGACCATCAGTATCGCTTTCTATGTTATCGCCTCGGCAGAGTCTTTTCAGTTTCTGTATGAGTTTTTTCAGCATAAATTCGGGATAGTACTCCCAAGGCAGATAGTCAGCATACCCACCATGTTTCTGCTGGCTTTTGTATTGCTTAAACAGGGTGCCGGCTCAGGGATGAAATTGTTATATATCGTTAATGCATTGCTTTTTATAGCTCTTGCACTGTTTTTTGCAGGCAAGCCTGTCCCGGCTGCCGACGGTGCTGCTGAGACCGTGTATAATAACTTCGGATTTTTTGAAAAAAACCGTTTCTTCATCATTTTTGCCATCTGTTTCCCTGCCTTTACAGGCGTTACGGCCGGTGTGGGTTTGAGCGGAGACTTGCGCAATCCGGGAAAAGCGATTCCGATCGGTACCCTGCTGGGGACGATTACCGGACTTGTCGTCTATGTGTTTGTGGTATGGAAATTTGCTGTTTCGGCTTCACCTGATGACTTGATAAACAATCCATTGATTATGTCAAAGATAGCCATATACGGCGACGTAGTAGTGCCTGTCGGACTGGCTGCGTGTACGCTGTCGGCCGCGCTTGGCTGCATGCTGGTCGCCCCGCGTACCTTACAAGCCATTTCTATGGATAAGATGTTTCCTTTCAAGCGCTTAAATGATTATTTGGCAAAAGGCCACGGAGAAACAAACGAGCCGCGTAACGCTTCCATCGTCGTTTTCCTCATCGCATTCGTCTTTATTTTGCTTGGCGACATCAATTCTGTGGCAGAAATCATCACCATGTTCTTTCTTATTACGTACGGAAGCCTGTGTCTCAATTCGTTCCTCAATCATTTCGGATCGCCGCCCTCCTACCGCCCCCGTTTCAGGTCGAAATGGTATATTTCGCTGGCCGGATTTCTACTTTCCGTTTGGGTGATGATGATGATTAATCCGGTGTATTCCATTTTTGCGTATGTTGTCATCATTTTGATTTACATATTTATAGAGCATTACAATAAAGACAGCAAAGGACTTGTCAATATCTTCAAAGGTGCTCTGTTCCAGTTGAATAGACACCTGCAAGTCTATATGCAAAAACAGCAGTCGGGTATGGACAAGGAGGAATGGCGTCCTGCAACTATTTGTATATCTTCACATTCGTTCGAGAGAGATAAAACTCTTGAACTAATGAAATGGTTGAGCTATAAACATGGTTTTGGCACTTATTTTCACTACATTGAAGGATATTTCAACGCGCAAACGCACCAGGAGGCAAAATCCATCCAGAAACAGTTGATCGAACATACGAAAGACCGCGGCAGCACGCTATATATCGATACCATGATTTCTCCTTCGTATACATCTGCTATTGCGCAAGTTATACAAACACCTTCCATTTCAGGAATGGAGAATAATTTTGTACTGTTCGAATACGACAAACGCTATCCGGACGAACTGACCCAGATTCTGAAGAATATCAATCTGGTGCGCGCCGGAAATTATGATGTAGGTATTTTTGCGATTTCAGAACATTTCATCAATCCGAAAAGCGGCATACATGTCTGGATGTATGAAGATGATACGAACA